>DASSRK010000167.1:0-25247 GCA_035701825.1 Steroidobacteraceae bacterium | reverse complement strand
CACCGGGCTGCGCGGCCAGCCGCGATGCCAGCCCGCGAGCGCCGACAGCGCGAGACGCGAGTCCTGCCAGGCGAGGCCTACGCTGAGCGCGAGCGGCTGGTCCCAGCTGCGCAGGATGTCGCTGGCACCGAGATCGTCGGCGACGCGCGCCCAGCTCAGCACGCCGTTCGCCGACAGGCGCCCGGAAAATGCGTGGCGCAGGTTCACTTCGAAGCCGGCCGCTTCGGAGTTCTTCGGATCGATGCGCACGCGGTCCGGCGCGAGATCCGGCGTCAGTGCCAGCGGATCGAGCTGATTGTCGAAGTACGGCGCGGCCGTGGTCCAGTGCTTGCTGTAGAGCTCGAAGCCCCAGTGCGTGCCGGGTGAAGCCTCGAAGGTGAGACCGAGGATGCTGTGGACCGACACCAGCGCGGGATCGGCGGTAGTTTGGGCTTCCTCCGCGCGCCACTCCTCCGCCTGCTGCGCCTGGGTGAAGCGGCCGATCGAGGTATACAGGCGCAGGCGATCGCTGGCGTCGTAGCGCAGGTTCAGTCGCGGACTGACCTGGGTGTGATCGCCGCCGAGGTTGTAATGCTGCCCGTCCAGCCGCAGCCCGAATTCCGCATCGAAGGAACTCCACCGCTTGCGGGCGGCGGCGTGCAGCGCATACGAGAACACGCGTGGCCCGGCGGAGAACTGCAGGTCGTTCTGCGCCGGGCGATCGAAGGCCGCGGCCAGCGCCGGGGCGTACTCGGCGGCGCGCGTGTACCGGTAATCGGCATCGGCCAGCGACGCTTCGGCACCGAAGGTCCAGGTGACCTCGCGCCCGGGTTCCCAGGTCCAGGTGTTGCCGAGCTCGAAGCGGCCGAACTCGGTGTGATCGTCGAGCGTGCCGAGCGCGACGCCCGGTTCATCGAGCCGCGCCGCGCGATCCCGCTCGGAGGTCGTGAGCACCGCGGTGAAGCGCGTGCGCAGGCCGGGAGCGAACTCATGATCGCGCGCCAGCCACAGGTACTCGTCGCGGAAGCGCGCGTCCGAAACTTCCGCGTCACTGCGGTTGCCGAGCTCGAGCTGGTCGTCGAGCAGCAGCCACCCGAGCGTCCAGGCGCCGTGGTCGGTAGCCAGGCGCAACCGGCCGATCGAGTCGCTGAAACGCGGCCTGCCGATTTCGTCCTCGACCTGGTCGATGAGATCGACGGTGCTGTGGCGGATCGCGGCCAGCCATTCGAGTGGCCACTTGGCCGCAGTACCCATGGTCGAGAGGCCGCCGGAAATCAGGCTGACGCCCGCGCGATTCTCGTAGCCGGACGCAAGGCCTGGCGCGGCGATGTCGATCACGCCGCCAGAGCGCGTGCCGTACCGCACCGGGAAGCCGCCGCTGAATACCTCCATGCGATCCACCGCCGCCGGATCGATGGCGCTGATCAGGCTCTGGAAATTCTTCAGGTGGAACGGGTCGAGCAGCGTGATGCCGTCGTAGCGGAACAGGATGTCGTTGGCGAGCGAACCGCGGATGTACGGCCGGCCTGAAGCATTGCTGGCGAAACCCGGCAGCGCGTGCAGGGCACGCAGCGCGTCGTCGTGGCTGCCCGGCACCTGCTCGATGTCGCTGGTGCGCAGCTCGCGCGGCTCGGACACCGGGTGGCCCTCGATGGAGTAGCGGCTGGCGTACACCGAGATCTCTTCCAGGTCCGTCGAGGCCGGTTCGCGCGGCGCGACGGGCGGCGCGCGCACCACCACGTACTTGTTCGGTGCGATCTCGTTGAGCGCGAGGCCGTGGGCCGCGAGCGCATCGACGGCATCCTGCAGCGCCGTGTGCCCGGGCACGGGTGGCGGCGCGACCAGGTCGGGCGGCACCAGTTCGGAACTGTAGATGACGTCCACGCCCCGCGCGCGCAGCGCGGCCAGCAACGATTCGAGCGTGCGGGTTTCTGCGGCGCGCACCGCGGCCGCGGCGCACAGTGCCGCGAGCAGTATCGTCGGGAGAGGGCTAGAGAGGCTGCGCGGGCATTGCACCCGCGAAGCTTACCCGTATCGCACCCGCCGGTAGTTCGAGCTTCAGTGAAGTGGAGGCCATCACCGCCCTCAGCGCCTGCAGCGGCTCGAGGCCATGGACGTTGCCGTGCATGCGGATCCCGGCCACCTGCTTGCGCGTCGCCGCGTCGGCGATCAGCAGCTTGCGGCCCGTCTCGCGCGCGACCCATTCGAGGAATTCCTCGAGTGGCCGGTTCTCGATGTCGACGTCGGGCGCCATCGATTCCACCCAGGCCCAGTGTTCGCCGGCCGGCTCGATCGACGTGCGCGTGGTGTCCAGGTTGCGATCGATGAGCACTTCCGTGCCGGCGTTCACCGTGGACTCGCCGTGGCCGGCGTGCCACTGCACGCTGCCCTCGCGCACGCGCAGGCGCGTCGAGTCGGCGAGGACCGCGAGCGAAAACTGCGTGCCGAGATGGCGGAATTCACCGGCGCCGGTGATCACCGTGAAGCTGCCGCTGGCGCGCGACCCGGGGGGAATGTTCACGTAGAGCTCGCCGCGCGACAGGCGCACGGAGTCCGCCGAAACCACTTCGAGCTCCGAATGCGGCGCGATGCGCAGGTCGCCGCCGCCTCGCAGCGCGAACAGCGTGCCGCCGCGCACCGCGATCTTCTGGCCCGCGCGGATGTCTGCGCCCGCATCGAGCGCGGACTCGCGCCACAGCGGGCGCAATTCGAACACGCCCGGCGGCTCGGCACGCTCGAGCCGCGCCAGCGGCGCGCCCGCGGCCGTGGTATCGCGCGACAGCCATGTGCCGACACCCGCGAGCGCCACGATCACCAGCGAGGCGGCCACGGCGAACCGCCGCCAATGACGCGCGCGCGGCCGCTGCGCGTGCGCATTGTCGCGCGCTCCCGCCGCGACCTGGGCGCGCCACTCCGCCTCGGTGGCGCTGCGGATGCGCGCCAGCGCTTCGGGCGAGAGCGCCCCCACGCGCAGGTTCTCGCGCAGCACGTCTTCTTCGTCGCGATCGATCATCCCGCCTCCCCGCCGGGCGTCGCCGGCCGCGGCGCGTTTCCGTCGCGCTGCCATTCCGCGCGGAACGCCTGGCGCGCACGCACCAGCTGCGACTCCGCCGCGCTTTCCGAGATCTGCAGCACCCGGCCGATCTCCGGCACCGTGAGCTCGTCGCCGTAGCGCAGCTCGAGGATGCGCGCGTAGTGCGCCGGCAGCCTGTTGATGGCGCGCCGCACGGCGGCGCGATCCGCGTCCGTGGCGCACTCGTCGAGCGGATCGCGGAAATCCGTGAGCTGGATGATGGTCGCCGTCGCCTTCTCTTCGGTGACCTGCTCGAGGCTGTGCACCGCGGGCTGGCGCGCCGCCTTGCGCCGCAGGTCGGCGAGCTGGTTGCGGCAGATCTGGCACAGCCAGGTGAACAGCGAGGAACCGCCGCGAAAGGTAGCGAGACTGCGCATGGCGTTGATCATCGTGTTCTGCACTACGTCCTCTATGGCGGCGGCGTCGAGCGAGCTGCGCCGCGCCGCGAACGAACCCAGTCGCGCCGCATAAGCCTCGAAAAATTGATCGAAAGCACGCTGCTCGCCGCGGCGCATCCGCTCGATCAGTTCCTGCTCGTCGCTCACTCGGCGGGCTCTCCGGCACAGGCGGGCGCCGCGCCAGCCATTCCGGGTCCTTTGACGTCGTCACGGCGGTTTTCCCTGCGCCCGCGCAGGACTGCGCGCGGACATGACGTCCAACGGTCCGCAAACCCTCGATTTCCCATGGTGGTGATGCTTGGCGGATTCACGGGCGCGACCCCTTGCCATACCCGGCCAGTTTCCGGCCATCGGCCAGTCCCTTGGCATCGATCATAACGCCGGCCGGCTGAGCTCCTTCT
This sequence comes from Steroidobacteraceae bacterium, assembly GCA_035701825.1. GTDB lineage: Bacteria > Pseudomonadota > Gammaproteobacteria > Steroidobacterales > Steroidobacteraceae > CADEED01. Next base: position 21,396 of record DASSRK010000167.1, on the reverse strand, counting down.
GGCGAACACATGCGCTGTGGCCGCTCGGCGCCCTGGCGCTGGTCTTCATCCTCATCGAAGCCCTGGGCCTCGACCTCAAGGTCACCAACGCGCTCTTCTACGACCACGTCACCCGGCAATGGCTGGGCGCGGGCGCCGGCGACTGGTGGGCGCACCGACTGCTCCACGATGACGGCCGCTGGGTGGTGCGCGGCGTCGCCGCGCTCGCGCTCGGCGCCTGGTGCCTCACGTTCTTCGTCCCGTCGATCCGCCATTGGCGCAGGTCCGCCGGCTTCATCGTGCTCGCCATGGCCGCCTCGACGCTGCTGGTCGGCGGCCTCAAGCTCGTCACCAACGTCGACTGCCCCTGGGACCTCAGCGAGTACGGCGGCGCGCACCCGTACTTCGCGCTGTTCTCCGACCGGCCCGACTATCTACCGCGCGCGCAATGCTTCCCGGGCGCGCATTCCTCGTCGGCCTTCGCGCTGGTGTGCTTCTACTTCGTGCTGCGCGAGCGCCGGCCCCGGCTGGCGTGGCTGGCGCTGGGCGTCGCATGCCTCGCGGGCACCGCGTTCGCGGTGGGCCAGGAGGCCCGTGGCGCGCATTTCCTGTCGCACGATCTCGCCAGCGCCATGCTGGTGTGGGCCATCCAGCTGTACCTCTACGCGCGCGTGCTGGGCCTGCCCGCCGTCCCGGCCGCGGTTTCACCGGCGGCCGGAGCGGCTGCGGCAAGTCAGGCCTGAGGCGGCGCTTCCCCGGCGGCGGATTGCCTACAGCAGGACGCGCGCCAGCGAGTACGCGAGCATGCCGCTCGCGAGGCATCCGAGGATGTTGCGCGACCAGGCCAGCCACGCGCACGCCGCGAGCGCGCCGATCAGCCGCGGACTGAGCAGCGAGAGACCGGGCCCGGCGTGCAGCAGCACGTCCGGCACGATGATGGCCGAGAGCGTGCACACCGGCGCATAGCGCAACGCCACCTCGATGCGCGGATTGAGCCGCAGGCGCGCGCCGGCCAGCAGGAACGAGGTGCGCGTCAGGAAAGTAGATAGCGCAAGGCCGGCGATGACCACGGCCAGCCCGATGCCGGTGACGGCGTCGCTCACGTGGCCTCACCGGCGCGCGCCGGCGGCGCGGGCCTGCCCCACGACTCGGCCAGCGTGGCCGCGGCGATGCCGGCGATGGCCGCGACGAACAGGCCCAGCCGGTACGGGATCGGATGCGCCAGCAGCGCGACCACGGCCGCGACCAGCGCGCCCACCACCGCGGGCCGCGCCGTCAGCGCGGGACCGACCAGCGCGATCAACGCCAGCGTGCCGGTGAATTCCAGGCCCCACTCGGTGGGTACGTAGCTCGCCGCGACGATGCCGGTGAGGGCCGAGGCCTGCCAGGTGAGCCAGTTATTGGTGCACACGCCCGCGAACCAGGCGTCACGATGCCGTGCCGGCAGCCTGTCTTCCTGCGCCGCGCGCATGAACAGCGTGAAGGTGAAGTCGGTCATGAAGAAGCCGAGCGCCGCGCGCTTGCGCCAGCGTTCGTGCGCGAAGTACGGGCGCAGCGCGGCGCTGTAGATCACGAAACGCAGGTTGGTGACGAGGCCGGTGGCCACGATGACCCACAGCGGCATGCCGGCGGCGATCAGCGGCAACGCGGCGAGCTGCGCGGAGCCCGCGTACACCGTCAGCGACATGAGCATCGCCCACGGAACCGCGAGGCCGCCCTTGACCATGGCGACGCCGCTGACCAGTCCCCACGCCGCGGCGCCGGGCAGGGATTGCAGGATGGCGCGCTGTCCCGCGCGAAACACCGCGCGGCGCTCGTCGCGCGCGGCGTTCACCAGGCGCCGGTGTTGGGCATCGAGGCCCAGGGCTCTTGCGGCGGCAACGAGCCGCCCTTCTGCAGCAGTTCGATCGAGATGTCGTCGGGCGAACGCACGAAAGCCATGCGGCCGTCGCGCGGCGGGCGATTGATGGTGACGCCGTGCTGCTGCAGGCGCGCGCAGGCCGCGTAGATGTCGTCGACCTGGTAGGCCAGGTGGCCGAAGTTGCGGCCGCCGGTGTAGCGCTCGGGTTCCCAGTTGTGCGTGAGCTCGACTTGCGCCTCGCGGTCGCCGGGCGCCGCGAGGAAGATCAGCGTGAACTTGCCCTGCGGGAAGTCCTTGCGCGAGACCACCTCGAGGCCGAGGGCGTCGCGATAGAACCTGAGCGAGGCGTCGACGTCCGTGACGCGCACCATGGTGTGGAGGTATTTCACCGCCGGACCTGGGTAGTTAGAACATCTCCGAGGCGCCGGGCGGCATCACGTCCACCTTGCGGCGCGACGGGATCCAGTCGCCGGTGATCATGGCCTCGTAGGGCTGGCCGGGGCCGACCATCGGGTACACGCCCGCGTCCGGGTCGATGACCACCTCGAGGAAGGCGGCGCCCTCGTAGGCCAGGAATTCGGCGATGACCCGCGGCACGTCGGCCTTCTTGTCGAGGCGCACCGCGTACTTGTAGCCGTCGGCCTGCGCCGCCTTGATGAAGTCCTTGGTGTGCAGCGTCTTCTCGGAGGCCGACAGCCGGCCCTTGAAGAACAGCTTCTGCCACTGCTTGACCATGCCGTCGCCGTTGTTGTTGAGCACCACCAGCTTGACCGGCAGGTTGTAGGTAGTCGCGGTCTCCATCTCGCCGATGTTCATGCGCACCGAGGCGTCGCCGTCGATGTCGATGACCAGCTTGCCGGGATGCGCGAACTGCGCGCCGATCGCGGCCGGCAGGCCGAAGCCCATGGTGCCCATCGATCCCGAGGTGAGCCACAGGCGCGGCTCGCGGAAGTCGAAGTACTGCGCGGCCCACATCTGGTGCTGGCCGACGCCGGTGGAGATGATCGCCTCGCCCTTGGTGATGCGGTTGATCTCCTCGATCACGTAGTAAGGCTGGATCAGCTCGCTGGCGCGATCGTAGTTCATCGCGTGCTTCTGCTTCAGCTCCGCGAGGTAGGCGAGCCACTTGGCGCGGTCGCGCTTGAAGCCGGCGCGCTGCCCGTGCAGCGTCAGCGTGCGCAGCGCCTCGGGCAGCAGGCCCACGTGCGCCCAGTGCACGCGCTTGACCTTGTTGATCTCGGCGCGGTCGATGTCCAGGTGCGCGATGTGCTTCGCGCCCGGCGCGAACCTGGCCGGCATGCCGGCGACGCGATCGTCGAAGCGCGCGCCCACGGCGATCAGGAAGTCGCAGTCGTCCACCGCGTAGTTGGCGAAGGCCGCGCCGTGCATGCCGAGCATGCGCATGGAGAGCGGACTGGTGGTATCCATCGCGCCGATGCCCATGAGCGTGGTGACCACTGGTATGTCGAAGGCCTGCGCGAACTCGCGCAGCTCGGCCGCGGCATTGCCGTTGATGACGCCGCCGCCGGCGTAGATCAGCGGGCGCTGCGATTCGCCCAGCATCTCGAAGAAGTGGTTGGCCTCGGTGGCGTCGATGATGTCGGTAGTCAGGGTCTCGAGGCGCTTGCGGTAGCCCGGCATGGGCAGCATGCCCGAGCCCTGGAATTCACCCGACCAGTTCTGCACGTCCTTCGGGATGTCGACCACGACCGGACCCGGACGGCCGGTGCGCGCGATCTCGAACGCGGTGCGCACCGTCGCCTCGAGCTTGCTGGCGTCGGTCACCAGGAAAATGTGCTTGGCCACCGAGCCCATGATCGAGGGCACCGGAGCTTCCTGGAACGCGTCGGTGCCGATGGCGCTGGTCGCCACCTGGCCGCAGATCACGACGATCGGAATCGAGTCGGCCATCGAATCGCGGATCGGCGTGACCGTATTGGTCGCGCCCGGACCCGAGGTCACCATGCACACGCCGACGCGGCCGCTGGCGCGCGCGTAGCCGGCGGCCATGAAGCCCGCGCCCTGCTCGTTGGCGGGCACGATGAGCGGCATCTGCGGCTCGCCCTTCGCCTTGCGTTCCTCGTTGAAGCAGAACACGGCGTCGTAGGTAGGCAGGATCGCGCCACCCGAGTAACCGAATATCGTCGTTACACCCTCGTCCGCGAGTACCTGCACGATCATCTCCGCGCCGGTCATCTTCCTGCCGGCCAGCGGGTGCTTGATGGAGGGCACGCCGGACTGCTCCGACGCGGCCAAGTCGCGGATTTTGGGGGTTTTTGCCATAGGGACTGGCGAGACTAAGCAGTTTGCACCGCGAGCGCAAACGGATATTCTGGCGCGCGCCATGTCTTCACTGAATCGCGCCCAGCCGAAAGCCCAGCTCATGCGTCATATCATCGCCATCCACCTCCAGAACGAGGCCGGCGCGCTCACCCGCGTGACCGGGCTGTTCTCCACCCGCGGCTACAACATCGAGTCGCTGTCGGTAGCGGCCACGGATGACCCGGCGGTATCGCGCGTGACGCTGGTGACCCAGGGCGCGGACGGCGTGATCCTGCAGATCGTCAACCAGTTGAACAAGCTCGTCGACGTCGTGGCGGTCGAGGACCTGACGCGCGGCGAGCACATCGAGCGCGAGCTCGTGGTGCTCAAGCTGCGCGTCGAGCCGCAGCTGATCGACTCGGTGCGTGGCTACATCGTGCGGGCCGGCGGACGCGTGCTCGCGCCATCGCCCGAGAGCTTCGTCGCCGAGCTGACCGCCTCGGAGGCCGAGGTCAACCAGTTCGTCAGCGACCTGGGCGAGCGCACCGACATCGTCGAAGTAGTTCGCTCGGGCGCGCTGGCCGTCGGCCGCAGCGCGCGGCCGCTGCACGTAGTCAGATAAATCCCATGATCGAGAGCACCCGCAGGACGCGAGGCGTGTCGCGTTTGGCGGTGCTCCTGACGATCGCGCTCGCGCTCGCGGTGCTGGTCGCGTGGTTGTTGCTGAGGCGCGGGTGGTCCGCTGCCGGCAGCGAGGATGCGGCTCCGGGCGCCGCGCCTCCCGCCGGGACGAGGCAGTCGGCTGCACCTTCAGCTTCGGACCGCGGCGCGACCGCATCGACGGTCACGCCGGCGCAGGACGCGACCACCTCCACGGATCCCGCGACGTCCGGCATCGGCTTCACGAGTGCGCCCGGGCCGCAGGCCACGGCGCCCGACGCCGCGGCCGCGTCGCCGCCCGCAGCGGGTGGAACGCGTGACACCCCGGATGACGTGGCGCGATTCCCGCGCTACTGGCGGCGGTGTTTCCGCGACCCCGCCGCGCAGAACGACTACACCATCGAGTCCGACTCGAGCACCGCGTGGTCGGGATCGTGGAGCGTGAAGATCGCCGCGCGGACCGACAGGGCGCACCTGGCGGGCGCGGGCCTGTGCCAGAGCGTCTCGGCCGCGACGATCCGCGGCCGACGCATCAGGATCACGTTGCACATGCGGACCCTGAACGTCGCAGCGGGCGCATACATGCTGTTTCGCGCCGAGGGCGCGGATGGCCGGCTGATGGCGTTCCACAACGGCAAGCCGCGCTGGATCGCCGGCACCCGCGACTGGTCGGAATATTCCGTGGTTCTCGACGTGCCCGCGCAGGCGACGGTCATCGTCCTCGGCGGCATCCTGGCCGACACGGGGACGCTGTGGATCGACGATGCCTTGATCCAGTTCGTCAGCCCCGACGTCGCGGCGACCCCGGCGACGCCGCCCGGAGTCCACTACAACCCGGTCATCGACGCCTCGACGCTGCCGAAGGCGCTGCAGAACCCGGGCTTCGAGCAACTCGAGGGCGGCGGGCTGTAACGACCCGCACCGGCCCTGGCGCGGGATACTAACTACCCGCCGGAGCGAAGACCCGCAGGCGATGCTGGTCGGGGTCCAGGGCGACGAAGGTGTAGCCGAAGTCGAGCTCGACCGGCGCCTGTGCGACCTCGAGCCCGCGCCCCGACCACGCGGCATGCGCCGCGTCCACGGCCGGCCTGCCCCGCACGGCGAACGCGACCTCGTGACCGCCGCCCGCCACGCGCGCGGCCGGCTGGACCGTGTGCCGCGACCACAGCCCGAGCATGACGCCGGCGTCGAGCGCGAACATCGCGAACGTGGGCGAGGCCTCGACCGGCGCGCGGCCGAGCAGCTCCTGGTAGAACGCGGCGCTCTTGGGCGGATTGTCGACGTAGAGGATGAAGAAGTTGGGGCTCTGCATGGGGGCTGCTCCTGGTCGTGACGTGCCGGCAGCTTGCCTGGAGGCACTGTCAGAAAGTGGCAGCAGCCTTCAGGGCTCGCCGATGCGCTGGTCGGCGCGCCACTCCCTGAGCAATGCATGGCGGCTGCGCGGGTACGCCGTCTTCGTGACTTCCAGCGCGACGATGCGGTCGGTGCGGAAGTGCCGGATCCCCTTGCGCAGCTCGCACCAGGCCGCGAGCACGCGCACGCGGTCGAAGAAACCCAGCGCGAACGGCCACACGATGCGCGCGGTCTCGTCGCCCTTCAGGTCGCGGTAGCGGATCTCGATGCGACGCTGGGCGCGGATGGCGCGCCGGATCTTCGGTAGTTGGGCGTCACCGGCCGCAGACGGCGCGCCCGGCCCGACCAGCAGTGCCGAGCCTTCCAGTTCGTGTCGCAGGTCGGCGGGCAGCACCGCCCCGATCTTGGCGAGCACGTTTTTCGCCGCCTCCGCGAGTTCCGCGTCGCCGCGGTCCGCGACCCAGCGCGAGCCCAGCACCAGCGCCTCGATCTCCTCCTCCGAGAACATCAGCGGCGGCAGCATGAAGCCGGGCTTGAGCACGTAACCCATGCCCGGCTCGCCGTCGATGTGCGCGCCCTGTGCCTGCAGCGAGGCGATGTCGCGGTACAGCGTGCGGAGGCTGATGCCCGTTTCGCGCGCCAGCGTCGCCCCGCTTACCGGCCGCCGGTGGCGGCGGAGCAGCTGCATGAGGCCAAGCAGGCGTTCGGCTCGTGACATTGGCCGCATGCTGCCAGATTCCGGCAGTGGTTGCCGCACACTACTAGACTTCTAGTTGACAAATCCGCGGCAACGGGCGTTTACTACTAGACATCTAGTAGTGAGGCCCCGCGATGAGCAACGACATCCATCTCACCGACCGCGAAGCCGACGTCATGCAGGTGCTGTGGGACCACGGCCCGTCGGTGGTCAACGAGGTCAAGGACAAGCTCGCCGACGACCTCGCATACACCACGGTGCTGACCATCCTGCGCACGCTCGAGCAGAAGGGTTACGTGAAGCACGAGGAGGAAGGCCGCGTGCACCGCTACTCGGCCGCGGTCAAGGAGAACGCCGCGCGCAAGAGCGCGCTGCGCCACCTGACCGGCAAGCTGTTCAAGGGCTCGGCCGAGCTGCTGTTCACGCACCTGGTGTCCGACCAGAAGCTCTCGAAGGACCAGATCGAGCGCATGCGCGAGCTGCTCGCCGGCGCGCCCCGGGACGAGAAGTCGGGCAAGGGCAAGTAGCTGGTCGTTCGCCCGGACGCGAAGGAGAAATGAACATGCTGGCCTGGATGCTGTACGTGATCATGGTGACCCTGTTGCTGTCGGTCGGCGCGTACGTCGCCGAGCGCGCGGCACGACTGCGGCGCGGACGCTCACGCTGGATCTGGCTCACCGCCATCGTCGCCTCGCTGGCGCTGCCGACGATCATCGCCTCGGTGACCGTGCAGCTGCCGAACGTGATGAGCCCCGCGGTGGCCGAAAAAGTCGTGGTGCTGCGCGAGGCCACCACGCAGGCGCTGTCACCGGTCATGTGGATTTCCGGCTCGGCGGGTGAGCCAGCCGGCTGGCGCGACCTGGACGGGACGCTGACGACCCTGTGGCGCGGGGCCTCCGCCGCCATGCTGCTCGCCCTGGTCGCCAGCGGCCTGCACCTGGCGCTGCGCAAGCGCCACTGGCGCCGGGATTCGCTCGCCGGCGCCGAGGTACTGGTGACCGAGGACGTGGGCCCCGCGGTAGTTGGACTGCTGCGGCCACGCATCGTGGTGCCGCGCTGGGTCACGATGGCGCTGCCGAAACATCAATCCGCGGTCATCGCGCACGAACAGTCGCATCTCGACGCGCGCGATCCGCAGCTTTTCACCTTCGCCCTCGCCCTGCTGGTGTTCATGCCCTGGAACCTGCCGCTGTGGTGGCAGCTGCGCCGCCTGCGCTACGCCATCGAGGTCGATTGCGATGCGCGCGTGCTGGCCTCCGGGCTCGACGCCGCGCACTACGGCGAAACGCTCATCACGGTCGGCGAACGCCAGTCGGCGTACGTCGGCGCGGTCGCAGCCATGTCGGAATCACGCTCATTTCTCGAACAAAGGATACGAATCATGATCAGCAAGCCCGTGAAGTGGCGGCGCGTCGGCATGGCCGCGCTCGCCGGTGTCTCGCTCGCACTGACCGCGCTGGCCGCGCAGGTGAGCCCACCCAACATCCACACGCCGCCCGCGATGCGCACGGCCGACACGCCCGACGGGGGCGGAGCGCCGGCCAAGCCCGCGGAACGCGTGGCCATCCAACTACCCACGGAGACGCTGGATCGCTACGTCGGCTCGTACCGCGTCGGCGAGCAGTCGTTCTTCATCGATGTGAAGCGCGAGGACGACCACCTGATGACCCGGGGCACCGGACAGCCCTGGGGCCCGCTCTACCCGGAGAGTGAACGCTCCTTCTTCCTGAAAGGCGTCGACGCGCAGGTGGAGTTCGCCAACGACGGCACCGGCGCGGGCGTCCTGCACCAGGGCGGCCATGACCAGGCGCTCACGCGCGTCGATCCCGGCGAGTCGGCGGCCGCGCTGGCGGCGCTCCAGGCACGCATCGCGAGCAATACGGCCAGCCCGGGTACCGAGGCCGAACTGCGCCACATGATCGAGAGCACGGCCACGGGCAAGATCGACTACTCGCGCATGGAACCGCTGTACGCCGAGGCCCTCAGGACCCAGGAAGCCCAGGCCATCCAGACCATGCAGAACATGGGCCCGATCAAGTCGATCGAATTCAAGGGTGTCGGCCAGATGGGCTGGGATGGCTACGACGTGCACTTCGCCAACGGCACGCTGAACGCAAGAATCGTACTCGGATCGAGCGGGAAGATCGCAGGACTGATGATCATGGCTGCCCCGTAAGACGAGTTGATAACCGCCGGCTCCGGCCCCCCGGAGTCGGCGGTTTTTTTTTGTCCGCGGAAAGTTGCGCTGCCCAGTATCCTCGCGGCAGTCCCCGGCGGAGCCGCCTGGCATGCGCACTCTTCGACTCTCGTTGCTCGTGTTGGCCGCGTGCGCTGCGGGCGCGGCCCACGCCGCCTGGGGTCCCGCGGCCCGGCTCGACGCCTACTTCGACGCGCTCGCGCGCAACGACCTCACCAGCGGCAGCATCGCCATCAGCCAGGACGGCGAGCTCAAGTACCAGCGCGTGATCGGCTTCGCGCGCATCCACGACGGCCGGCGCGAACCGGCCGACGTGGTGACTCGCTACCGCATCGGCACGGCCACGGAGCTGTTCACCGCCGTGCTGGTCATGCAGCTGGTGGAGCGCGCCAGCGTCATGCTCGACACGCCGGTGGCGGAGTTCTACCCGGATGTGCCGAACGCGCTCCAGGCCAGGTACCGCGACCTGCTGCAGCATCGCAGCGGCATCGTCGACTACACCGAGGAGCCCGGCTACGACGCCTGGCGCACCACCGCGCGCACGCACGCCCAGATGCTCGATCTGATCACCGGCGCCGGCAAGACCTTCGAGGCGCGCGAGCGCGTGGAACCGAGCCAGTCAAACTACCTGTTGCTCGGCTACATGCTCGAGAAGGTGTACGAGAAGCCGTACGGCGAGATCCTGAAACGCCAGATCGTCGACAAGTTCGGGCTGCAACGCACCTACATGGCGGGCGCGGGCAGCAGGTCGCTGGAGAGCGTCTCCTGCCGCCCGAACCTCGATGGCGCCTGGGGTGAAGTCCCCGACAGCGACCCGTCGATCCACGGCGGCGCCGCCGGCATCGTGTCGACCGCACCCGATCTGGTGCGCTTCATGGACCTGTTGTTCGGCGGCAAGCTGGTGTCGCCCGACAGCCTGTCGAGCATGCGCAACCAGGATGGCGGTTCGGGTCTCGGGCTGTGGCCGTACGTCGTCGCCGGCGAATCCGGCTTCGGCCATCGCGGGCGCATCGACGGCTACCGCAGCGCCATGTATCACTTCCCGCAGCGCAAGCTGTCGATCGCCGTCACCACCAACGCCTCGCTGCTGCCCATCGACGAACTGGTCGACGAGGTGCTGGCCACGGTATTCGAGAAGCGCCGCCAGCCGCCGGCCATGGTGCCGCTGCGGATGACCGCCGCGCAGCAGGCTAACTACCTCGGCACCTGGCGCTCGGCTGACGCAGGCCCGCGCGACAGCCCGTTCCGCAATTTCCGCACGCCGGGTCACCCGGTCGACCTGCGCGTGCTCGCGGGCGCGGATGCGCCGCTGGTGCGAATGAACGACCGCGCGTTCCCGCTGGTGCCCTACGGCAACGACGAGTTCATGGTGCGCGAGCTCGGCATGTTCCTGCGGTTCTACCCGGCAAGCGGCGAGCTCGTGAGCCGCGATGCCGACTGGGCTTACTACTTCAGGCGAACACCGTGATGGCCAGGCCATCCCCGTCCGCGGCAGCGGAGCCGGGGATTCGGGAGGCGACTCCCCGGCCCGGCGCGCCTATTTCCCGGCTTCCTTGCGGTATTCCTCGGCCAGCTCCTCGCTTTCCTTTGCCGCACTGCGCAGGTCCTTGGCGAGCTGCTCGCAGTGCTTCGCGATTCCTTCGTGGTCGAGCTTGGGCGATCCGGCACCACCACGATGCATCTTCGCCATGTGCTCATGCTTCGCGGCGGTCGCGCGGTAATCCGCGGCCTGCTTGTCGAGAGTGGCGGCGATCGCCGCGGGATCTTCACGCGCGGGCTCCGCCGGGTAGGCGTTCACTGCCAACAGGGCCCCGGCGGCCAATGCAAGGATCAGGGTCTTCGGATGGATGTCAGCGAGTTTCATGGCGCCTCCGTTTTGTTTGGCCCGGAGAATCATTGATCCTCCCGCACGGGAGATGCATCGGCGGTACTACGTATGGAGGTCAGGATTTCCCGGCTGGGTAGATAGTCGCCGGGGAAAAGGCGGTGGCGTGCAACCTTCCGGGCACGGCGATCGCCGGTGACTTCAGGCCGGCAGGATCACCGATGCGCCTGTGGTCCTGCGCGCCTCGAGGTCGCGATGCGCCTGCGCTGCATCGGCCAGCTTGTAGCGCTGGCGGATCTCGACCTTGACCCACTTCTTCTTGACCGCCGCGAAGGTCTCGCGCGCCACGGCGTCGAGGTCCTGGCGCGTGAGCGTGTAGTCGTACAGCGTGGGCCGCGTCAGGTACAGCGAACCGCGCTTCACCAGCTCCGCGGTCGAGAACGGCGGCACCGGTCCCGACGAGCTGCCGAAGCTCACCAGCATTCCGCGGCGGCGCAGCGAGTCCAGCGATTCGGTGAAGGTGTCCTTGCCCACGCCGTCGTACACCACGTGCGCGCCCTGGCCCTTCGACAGCTTCTTCACCTGCGCGGCGACGTCGTCGCGACCGCGCACCAGCACGTGCTTGCAGCCGTTCTTTTTCGCCAGCGCCACCTTGTCCTCGCTGCCGACGACGCCGATGACCACCGCGCCGAGCGCGCGCGCCCATTGCGAGGCGATCACGCCCACGCCGCCGGAGGCCGCGTGCACCACCACCACGTCGCCCTTGCGCACGCGGTAGGTGTGCCTGAGCAGATAGCAGGCCGTCTGCCCCTTGAGCATGAGCACCGCGGCCTGTTCGTCGCTGACGCCGCCTGGGATCTTCACGATGCGATCGGCGGGCACGTTGCGCAGCTCGCAGTAACTGCCAGGCACCGAGTGCACGTAGGCGACGCGCTCGCCCGGTTTCAGGCCGCGCACCTTCCTGCCAACGGCCGCGACCACGCCGGCGGCCTCGCGACCGAGGCCGCCGGGCATGGATTCCTGCGGATACAAGCCGGTGCGATCGTAGACGTCGATGAAGTTGACGCCGATCGCCGTGTGGCGCACCTGCACTTCGTCCGCCGCGGGCGCCGCGACCTCGACTTCCTCGAGGCGCAGCACCTCGGGGCCCCCGGTTTCGTGAATGCGAATCGCGCGTGGCACGGGGACCTCCTGTCGAACGGAACGGGGCTACTGAGAGTAACCGCGCTCGCCGTGTTCGGCGAGATCGAGTCCCTCGGTCTCCTTGTCCTCCGACACACGCAGCCGCGAGACGAACGCGATGGCCTTGAGGATTCCCCAGGTGAACACGGCGCACCAGGCCGCCGCGGCCAGCACGCCGAGCGCCTGCACGCCCACCTGGCCGAGCATGGCCTTCTGCACCGGGTAGCCCGCGCCGCCCAGCGCCACCGCGCCGAACACGCCGGTGAGCACCGTGCCGAGCACGCCGCCCACGCCGTGCACCGGCGAGACATCGAGCGAGTCGTCGATCTCGAGCTTGCGCTTGAGGAATTGCGTGGCGAAGAAGCACAACGTCCCCGCCGCGAGCCCGATGGCGACGGCGCCCATGGGACCGACGAAGCCGGACGCGGGGGTAATCGTGCCCAGGCCCGCGACCATGCCGGTCGCGACGCCCAGCATCGAAGGCTTACCGTAGCGCGTCCACTCCGCGATCATCCAGGCCAGCGCGCCCGCCGACGCGCCCATGTGCGTGGCGAGCATCGCCATGCCGGCATTGCCGCTGGCCGCGAGCGCGCTGCCCGCGTTGAAGCCAAACCAGCCCACCCACAGCATGCCGGCGCCGGCCACCGTGAGCGGCAGGCTGTGCGGCGTCATCGCCGTGTGCGGAAAGCCGCGCCGCGCGCCGAGCACCAGCGCGCACACCAGCGCCGCGACGCCCGCGCTCACGTGCACGACGATGCCGCCCGCGTAATCCATGACGCCGAGCTTCGCCAGCCAGCCACCGCCCCACACCCAGTGCGCGATCGGCACGTAGACCAGCAGCAGCCACAGCACCGAGAACGTGAGCACCGGCCCGAAGCGCATGCGCTCGGCGAACCCGCCGATGACCAGCGCCGGCGTGATCACCGCGAAGGTCATCTGGAACATGAAGAACACCGTCTCGGGCACGGTGCCGGACACCGACTCACGCGTCACGGTGGCGAGGAAGGCCTTGTCGAGTCCACCGATCCAGCCCTGGAGGCTGCCGCCATCGCTGAAGGTCAGCGAGTAGCCGACCGCCAGCCACAGCAGCGAGACCACGCAGGTGATGGCGAAGCACTGGATGAGGATCGACAGGACATTCTTGGTCCGCACCAGCCCGCCGTAGAACAGCGCGAGGCCGGGCAGCGTCATGAACAGCACCAGCGCGGTGGCGCTGATCAGCCAGGCGGTGTCGCCGGTGTCGATCTTCGGTGCCGCGTCCTGGGCCGACGCAAATAACGGGAACAGCAGCAAGCCGAGTGCCGCCGGCACCCGGTAGTTAGAGACACGCATTTTTTCCAACCCCTCGTCAGGCGGCCAGGAGCGCCGCGAAGCTCATGCAAGATCCGGCGCGCCGCTGTCACGAAGCGCCGGTGTTTTATCGACGGCTCACGCCATCGTTTTCAGCGCGGGCCCGCTGTCACGAGCCCCCGCCTGTTTTTCTCTTGCTCGCTGGAAATCCGGTCCTTACAGGGCCGAGTTGTCCGTCTCACCCGTGCGGATGCGGATGACACGGTCGATGTCGGTGATGAAGATCTTGCCGTCGCCGACCTTGCCGGTCTTGGCGGCCTTGAGGATGGCTTCGACCACTTGATCGGTGAGATCGCTGCGGACGGCCACTTCAATCTTGGTCTTCGGGACGAAGTCGACGACGTATTCGGCGCCGCGGTACAGCTCCGTGTGACCGCGCTGGCGACCGAAACCCTTCACCTCCGTCACCGTCATGCCGGACACACCGATCTCCGACAGTGCGGCACGCACGTCGTCGAGTTTGAAAGGCTTGATGATGGCGGTGACCAATTTCATTTCTTTTCTCCCAACTCTTTGGTGATCTGGACGCCGACATCGGCGAGCCCAGATTGCAGTGCAGCTTCCGTGCCAGTATCCCGAAAGCCCAACATAGCGGCAATTTCGCGCTTGGGCCCCCGCGGCGTGAATCTGCCGGCACCAAATTGGCGCGATGAATTCCGATCTGCCCAGAGATGGTGCACCAACCCTCCACTCTTATTAATAGGACCTTGGCGCAGGTCCTCAGAGGCGGACCACGATCTTGCCGATGAACTGGCCCGAACGAAGCTGTTCGAGCGCCTGGTCCAACTGCTCCAGGGTGTACTCGCGTTCGATCACGGGCTTCACGTGGTGCCGGGTCATGAAGGCCTGCATCTCCTTGAGCCGCACCCGCGGACCGACCAGCACACCCACGGCGCGGGCGCCCTTGTCCAGCAGCGTGACCGCCGAGAACTGGCCGCCGTATCCGGTGATGCCGCCAATGATGGCCAGGGTCCCGGCGTCCGCCAGGCACTTCTCGGACTGCTGCAGCGTCCCCTTGCCGCCGACTTCGACGATGACGTCGGCCCCATGGTCCTGGGTCAGCTCCAGCACCTTCGCGCCCCACTCGGGCGTGGTGCGGTAGTTGATGGTGTGACGCGCGCCGAGCTGCTTCGCGCGCTCGAGCTTCTCGTCCGAACCGCTGGTCACGATGACCTCGGCGCCGGCGGCGTGCGCCAGCTGCAGCGCGAAGGTCGACACGCCGCCCGTGCCCTGCACCAGCACGACCTTGCCGGGTCCCGCGCGACCTTCGGTGATGACGGCGCTGTAGGCCGCGAGCCCGGCGGTGGGCAGCGTGGCCGCGTCGACGTCGTTCCAGCCGGCGGGAATCGCCACCAGCGCCGATTCGTCGATGACCACGTAGTCGCCGAAGACGCCATCGATGGAAGAGCCCACCGCGCCGCGCGTGTGTTCGCCGGCGGGCGGCCCGTCGTTCCAGTCGTGGAAGTACATGCTGGTGACGCGTTGCCCGACCTTGAACTGCCGCGCACCCGCGCCCAGCGCCACCACTTCGCCCGCGGCATCGGAGGCCGCGATCATGCCGCTGCGGTCGCGGCCGCCGGTCTGCGCCATGTTCTCGATCTCGCCGCGATTCAGCGCGACCACTTTCACGTGCAACAGCACCTGGCCGGGTCCGGGCCTGGGCACCGGCGCTTCCACCGCCTTCAGCCTGTAACCCGTGTCGGCCCTCTCGTAGACCACCTTGCGAGTCGTGGGCGGGATGCCCGCTTCCTGCGCCGCAGCGTCGACCTGCATGCACGCGAGCAGCGCCAGCGACGCGACGAAGACCCGGATCGAAGTAAAACGCGGCATCATTCTTCCTCTCATGTTTTCACCCATTGTCATCGTCGGAGCCGGACAGGCGGCCGCACAAGCGGTCGAGACACTGCGGCGGCGCGGCCACCGCGGGCCCCTGGTCCTGGTCGGCGACGAAGCGTTGCTGCCCTATCAGCGTCCACCGCTGTCCAAGAAATACCTGGCCGGCCAGATGGAGGCCGATCGCCTGCTGATCCGGCACGCCGATCACTACCACGAGCACGGCGTCGACCTGCACCTTGGGTTCCCGGCGGTGAGCCTGGTTCCCTCGGCTCATCGACTGGAAGTGGCCGACGGATCGCATTTCGAATACGAGCGACTGCTGCTCGCGACCGGCAGCCGGCCACGGCTGCTGCCCGTGCCGGGCGCGGAACTGGTTGGCGTGCACTACCTGCGCACCGCCGGCGACGTCGATCGCCTGCGCGCGGAATTCCAGTCCGGCAGGCATGCCGTGGTGATCGGCGGCGGATACATCGGGCTCGAGGTGGCGGCGACCTGCCGGGAAACCGGCCTCGACGTGACCGTGGTCGAAGCCGAGGGACGCGTGATGAGCCGCGTCGTGGCGCCGGCGCTCTCCACTTTCTATGAGGCGGAGCATGCGCGGCACGGCGTGCGCATCCTGTGCGGCGCGCGCGTGGCCGGGCTCATCCCCGCCGCCGGGCCGGTGGGCACACAGCGTGTCGCGGCCGTGCAGCTCACCGACGGACGTGAGGTGGCCGCGGACTTCGTGCTGGTGGCCATCGGCGTGGTGCCGGCGGATGCGCTGGCGCGCGAAGCGGGCCTGGCCTGCGACGATGGCATCGTGGTCGACGATCGTTGTCGCACCTCCGATGCCGCCATCTGGGCGGCCGGCGACTGCACGCGGCACCCGAACCTGCATTACGGCACGCGCGTGCGGCTCGAGTCGGTGGACAACGCCTTCGAGCAGGGCACGAGCGCCGCCATGAACATGCTCGGCATCGATACCGTGCACGACAAGGTGCCTTGGTTCTGGTCCGACCAGTACGACCTCAAGATGGTGATCGTCGGGCTGCCCGTCGGCCACGACCAGGTGGTGGTGCGCGGCGACCCGGCGAGCCGCGCCTTCAGCGTGTGCTACCTGCGCGACCGCGAGCTGGTCGCGATCGAGACGGTGAACCACAACAAGGACCAGATGGCGGCGCGCAAGCTGATCCCGGCGCGCGCACGGCTCGATCCCGAGCGCGTGGCGCGCGACGACATCGCGCTGCGCGAGACCGTCGCGGCCTGAAGCGCGTGGTCAGCGCGCCGCGACGCTGCTCGCGCGCGGCAGCCTGCAGTCTGGCGGCAGGTAGCCCGCCGGGGTCTCGGGCAGGTCGCGGTGGATCTTGAGGTACTCGACGATCGCGTAGCGCTCGTCGTCGGTGAACTCCGGACCGATCACGCCGCGCGCCAGCGGATGCCCCTTCGGATCGGCGAGGTGCGCCTGCCAGGTTGCGCGATCCGCGGTGAAGGCGTGCCCCTGGTTGCTGTTGCCCTTCTCGCGGGTGTCGAGCCAGAAGCCGTTGTCGCCCTCGTTTTCCGGCGTGGTCACGAAGCCCACGTGCACCGGGTCGTACTCGCGCCGGCCCACGAAGAACTTCGTGTCCCGGCGCTCGGGCGGCAACAGCATCTGGTACAGCGTGGGCACCGAGCCATTGTGCAGATACGGCGCCGTCGCCCACACGCCTGCGAGCGGACGCGCCTTGTAGCCTTCGACCACCTGCGGCAGGTCGAGCGCGCCGAAGCCTTCGATGCACTGCTGCGTGGCGTAGTCCAGGGCGTGGTCCGCGTAGTAGCGGTTCTTGATCATGATGCCCACGAGATTGAGCGCCGCGCCCTCGCCGAGCCGCTTCACGTCGAGCGCCGCGAGCTGGCGATCGATCCAGGCCTTGCCCCAGCGCAGGTCCCAGAGCAGGAACGCCTCGTGGCACTCGAGCGCGCATCCGGGCGGATCGTCAGGCTTGCGGTCCGCCTCCGGGATCCACGGTTGCTCGGTCAGCAGCGCACTGAGCGCGGCGTCGATGGCAGCGAAGCGCGCGGTTGGCACGCCCGGTATCGCGTCCGCTTCCGGGTCCGGGTACCCGGCGAGCTCGGCAGGCAGCGTGCCCAGCGGCAGTCCCGCGGCCTTGCGCAGCGCGATGATCTCCGCGAGGCGGAAGCGCGCATCGCGTAGCAGCCAGCGGACCTGCAGCGGCCGCAGCACCTGCTGGAAATCGGCGCTGGTGAGGCCGGTCGACGACAGGTCGTAGGTGCGCTCCTTGAACCGCTGCGCCGCGGCGGGATCGGTGCCGACGTGATCGAGGCCGATCACCTCGATGCGCCACTCGATTTCCGGGAACGGCTTGAGCGGCGCGCTGGCCTGCTGGCGGGTGGACTCGGCGACATGCGGGCCGTGGCATTCCTGGCAGCGCTCGCGGAACAGCACTTCGCCGCGCGCCGCCTTCTCGTGGTCGATGGGGCCGAATATGTCCTCGGGCCAGCGCGGCGGCTGGAGCAATTGCAGCGTGTGCTCGATCTGCACCAGCCCCGGGATGTCCACCGAGCTGCGGAACCGCTGTTCCGCGGGCAGCGGCCTGTCGACCGCGCTGAGCCACGGCGACACCGCGCCGACGCCGAGCGCTTCGCCGACGTTGCGCGCCAGCGGCTGCGCCACCGAGCCGTTGTATTGCACCCACTCGAATTTCCAGGTGTTCCACAGGTACGGATAGCTCACCGGCGCGTCGCCGATGCGGTAGTTAGTGTCGCTGAGGTGATCGCCGAAGGTGGTGTTGCCGATGCGACCGAGCGCGTCGGTGCGGCCGAAACCCTCGCGCACCGGGTACAGGCCCTTCCACGGCAGGTTCTGTTCGGCGCCGAGGATCGCGCCCACCGTGGCGCGCAGCCCCTTGTGCAGGGCGAACCAGCCGCGTGGATAGTCGGCGCCGAGCACCTTGCGCGCGAAGCGGTCGAACTTCAGCGGGCTGGCGGCGGTGTCGAGCAGCGTGGCCAGCAGTTCAGGCGCGAAGCTGCCGGGCGCGGTATCGGTGAACGCGTGCATCGCCGGCCCGCCGTCGATGCGGATGGCGCGCGTGCGGCCGCCCCTGGTGTAGTGGATCTCGCCCGTGTGGCAGGCCGCGCAGGTGATGTCGAGCACGTACTCGCCGATGTGCGCGTCGAAGTGCCGCGTGAATCCCACCGGCAGGTGGTCGGGGTTGGCCGGGCTGGGCGCGGGGTCGACGATGAAGCGGTAGCGCCGCATGTTCTCCGGCGAGGCGAACGGCTCGCGCGATAGCGGCCGCTCGAGCTTCAGGAACCAGTCGTAGCGCAGCGCGCCATCGGATGCACCCTGGGGAACCGACGTACCCTGCGCGGTGTAGTAGTAACGCTGCCGCAACTCGGCGTCCTGCCCCGCGCCCCAGCCCTGGTCGAGCCACACGTATTCGTCGACTCGTTCCAGCGCGGGCCGGCCGAACGTGGGCCGCCACACGAACCAGACGAAGGCCACCAGGATGCCGAGCGCCAGCACCGCACCTGCCGAGACAATCGCTTTCCGCATCCGGGTCATGGTGTTACTCCCTACTCGATCTGTCGCATACTCAAACAAGGTGACAGACGACGGAATCACGATTGTGGTCGGCCGCGGGCGCGTTGCAAAACCCTGGATGAAGAACGGGCTGTGGGCGGCTTTAGTTAGCCTGGCGTTCCCGGCCCTGGCCGGCGCCACCGACATCATCATCCTGCCGGCCAACGAACCCGTGCACCTGCCTTCGTTGAGCTCGGCCATCGAGCTGTTCGAGGACCCAGGTGGCCAGCTGGCCATCGAGGATGTCGCGCGGGTGGGCAGCGGCTCGGGATTCGTCGCCGCGACGCCGAAAACCGCCAACGTCGGCTTCTCGCGCTCCGCGTGGTGGGTGCGTTTCACGCTGCGGAACAGCGCGGACCAGCCGCGGCTGGTGTACCTCGAGCAGGGGTATCCGCTCATCGACCTGGTCGATCTCTACGAGCCGATCGGCCCGGGCACCTGGCGCCTGCACGCCACCGGCGACCGCCGCCCGTTCGATACGCGCGACATCGAACAGCGCGACTTCCTGTTCCCGCTGACGCTGCCCGCCGGCGGCGAGCGGACCTATTACCTGCGCTTCGCCTCGCAGGGCCCGGTCGACATCAGCCTCGCGCTGCTCGATTCGCCCAAGCTCATCGAGGAGGTGAGCCGCGAGCAGCTCGCCTATGGGTTGTACTTCGGCTGCGTGCTGATGCTGCTGGTGTGGAGCGGCCTGGTGTTCGTGGCGGTGCGCGACCCCGCGTTCTTCGCCTACTTCGCGTATGTCGCCACCTTCGGCCTGTACATGACGGTGAACACCGGCTTCGCCTTCGAGTACCTGTGGCCGAACAGCCCGCGCTGGGGCAACACCTGCCTGATCATGCTGCTCGGCCTGGCGCTGATCACCGCGCTGCAATTCTCCACCACCATCCTGCGCGCACGCGACTACACGCCGCGGCTCGAGCGCGTGGCACGCGGACTGCAGGTGGTCGCGGCGGTGGTCGTGGCGCTGGTGCCGTTCCTGCCCTACTCGATCCTGATCCAGCCGATGGCGCTGCTGATCCTGGTGTCGGTGATCTTCATGCTGGTGTTCGGCATCGTGAGCCTGCTCGCGGGCTCACGGCCCGCGGTCTACTACGTGATCGCCTGGAGCGCCTTCCTCGCCGGCTCGGTCATCTTCCTGCTGAAGAACTTCGGCCTGGTGGCGCACACCTTCATGAGCCAGCACAGCTGGCAGCTCGGCTCGCTGCTGGAAATGATCCTGCTGTCGATGACGCTGAGCAGCCGCATGAACGAGCTCAAGAACCAGAGCCGCACGGATCCGCTCACGTTGCTCGGCAATCGCCGGCTGTTCGACGATCGCCTGCCGGTGGAGTTCGAGCAGGCGCGCCAGCTGAACCGTCCGCTGTCGCTGCTCATGCTCGACATCGACAATTTCAAGGCCTACAACGACCGGCACGGCCACTCGATCGGCGACGAGGCCATCAAGCAGGTTGGCGCGGCGCTGCGGCGCCACTCGCGCAAGCCGGTGCTCGCCTGCCGCTACGGCGGCGACGAGTTCTGCATGATCCTGCCGGGCATCGGCGCCGAGGCGGCCCGCAACATCGGCGAGCGGCTGCGCGCCCATGTCGAAGCCCACCGCGCCGACTGGCCCGCGATCACCGTGAGCGTCGGGTTCGCGTCACTGGCCGCCGGCGACTTCGCCTCGCACGACAAGCTGTTCGATGCCGCGGACGCGGCGCTGTATTCCGCCAAGGAAGCCGGCCGCAACCGCGTCGCCGGTTTCGAAGGCCGCCGCGCCGACGACCTGCCGCCCAGCCCGCCCCGGCCGCCGGCCTGAAATCCGTTCGGGCTCCATGCGACCAGCTTATGTACGCTGGCGCGCTCGGGCACCCCGTTCCTTGCGTTCTCTACTACACGTGTCATAGACTCGACCACAGTTGTAAAAGGGAGGCCGCGTGGCGGAACCGAAACTCAGCGCGCTCGAGCTGCGCATCATGTCGGAGCTGTGGAGCCGCGGCCCCTGTTCCATCCGCGAGATCCACGAAGCGGTCGCCAGGCGTGACAAGCCCGCCTACACCACGGTGCAGACCATGGTGTATCGCCTTGAAGCCAAGGGCGCGGTGCGGCGCACGAAGAAGATCGGCAATGCGCACGTGTTCGAGGCCACCACCTCGCGTGCCTCGGTGCAGACGCGGTTGTTGAAAGAGCTGCTCGGGCTGTTCGGCGGCAATGCGCGCCCGGTGATGGCGCATCTCGTCGAGATGGGCAAGGTCTCGCAGGAAGACATCGAGTCGGCGCAACAGTTGCTCGACGCGCACCAGTCGAAGGGCCGGGAGCGCAAGTGAGCGGGGCGCTGATCGACCACCTGTGGCAGTCGACGCTGTTCGGCGTCGCCATCGGGTCGATCACGCTGTTCCTGCGCCGCAATTCAGCGGCGCTGCGCCACACGCTGTGGCTGCTGGCCTCGCTCAAGTTCCTGGTGCCGTTCTCGGTGCTCTACGCCTTGGGCGCGACCGCCGGTCTGCTCGCGCCGGTGGGATCCCCGCCCTCGCTGCTCGGCGTCGCGATCGATGCGGCCGCGCCGGTCGTTTCGCCGGCGCTGGTGCTCGGCACCGCACCGGTGAGCGCCCCGCCCTCCTCGCCCCGCTGGCTGCTGTCGCTGGCCTGGTGTGCC
>DASSRK010000166.1:0-9649 GCA_035701825.1 Steroidobacteraceae bacterium | reverse complement strand
CACCCGCTGTGGTTCGCGCTCGGCGCCGCGCTGCTGGTCGCCACCATCTGCGGCCTGTGGAACGGCGTGCTCGTGGTCCATGCGCGCATGCAGCCCATCGTCGCGACGCTCATCCTCATGGTCGCGGGCCGCGGCATCGCGCAGCTGCTGACCGGCGGCCAGATCATCACCGTGTACTACCCGCCCTACTTCGTGCTGGGCAGCGGCTTCCTGCTCGGCGTGCCGGTGGCGCTGTGGATCGCGGCCGCGCTGTGGCTGGTGCTGCAGTGGCTGGCGACGCGCACCGCGCTCGGCCTCTTCATCCGCGCCATCGGCGGCAATCCGCAGGCGGCGCGCGTCGCCGGCGTGCGCGCCGCGGACATCGCGCTGTGCGTGTACACCTTCTGCGGCCTCTCGGCCGGCATCGCCGGGCTCATCATCAGCTCCAACGTCAAGAGCGCGGACGCCAACAGCGCCGGGCAGCTGCTCGAACTCGACGCCATCCTGGCGGTGACGCTCGGCGGCACCGCGCTCACCGGCGGGCGCTTCTCGCTCGGCGGCACGGTGCTCGGCGCGCTGATCATCCAGACGCTGACCGCGACCATCTACTCACTCGGCGTGCCGCCCGAGGTGAACCTGGTGGTCAAGGCGGCGCTGGTGTTCGCGGTCATGCTGCTGCAGTCGGCGGAATTCCGCGCGCTGGTGATGCGCACGCTGCGGCCGCGCGCGGGGGCCGCATGAAGCACCCGCTGCTGCCGCTGGCCATCACCGTGGCGCTGTTCATCGCGATGGCGGTGTTCGGCGGCGTCAGCTACCGCGGATTCCTGTCACTGCAGGTGTTCCTGAACCTGCTCATCGACAACGCCTTCCTGTGCGTGGTCGCGGTCGGCATGACCTTCGTGATCCTGTCGGGCGGCATCGACCTGTCGGTCGGCGCGGTGATCGCGCTCACCACCATGATCTCGGCGGCGCTGCTCAAGGCCGGTTGGAATCCCTGGGCGGTCATGGCGGCGGTGCTGGCCGTCGGCGCGGCGTTCGGCGCGCTGCAGGGATTCATGATCCAGCGCTTCGGGCTCGCGCCGTTCATCGTGACGCTGGCCGGCATGTTCCTGGCGCGCGGTTGCGCCTACCTGATCAGCACCGAGTCGATGCCCATCACCGATGCCACCTACACCGCGATCGCGCAGGCGCGCATCCCGATCGGCTTCGGCGCCTCGCTGACCGTCGGCGCCCTGGTCGCGCTGGCGACGGTGCTGGCCGGCATGCGCCTGGCGCACGCCACGGCCTTCGGGCGCACGGTGTACGCCATCGGCGGCGGCGAGAGCGCCGCGCGCCTCATGGGACTGCCGGTGGCCGCGACGCGCGTCGGCGTCTATCTACTCAGCGGTTTCACGGCCGCGCTGGCCGGCATCGTCATGACCTTCTACATGCTGTCCGGCTACAGCCTGCACGCCGTCGGCCTCGAGCTCGACGCCATCGCGGCCGTGGTGATCGGCGGCACGCTGCTCGCCGGCGGCGTCGGCTACGTCGCCGGCACGTTGTTCGGCGTGCTGATTCTCGGCATCATCCAGACCCTGATCGCTTTCGACGGGACCCTGAGCTCATGGTGGACGCGAATCGTCGTCGGAGTTTTGCTGTTGCTCTTCTGCCTGTTGCAGCGGCTGTTCGAGGGGCGGGCCCGCCGCACGGAATGACGCGGCTGTTCGGGCGTCATCCCGACGGCGCCGACATCGAAGCCTGGACGCTCGGTTCGCCGGACGGCCTGCAGGCCGAGATCCTCACCTTGGGCGGCACGCTGCGCAGCCTGACGCTGCCGCCGCGCGCCAGGGGCCAGCAGCGCATCCCGCTGGTGTTGTCGCTGCCGGACCTGCCGGCCTACCTGAAGGACACCTCCTACCTCGGGCAGTTGGTCGGCCGCTACGGCAACCGCATCGGCGGCGCGAAGTTCGAGCTCGACGGCAAAGCCTACCCGCTCACCGCCAACAACGGCCCGAACACCCTGCACGGCGGCGCCGTCGGCTTCGGCAAGTACGTGTGGAAAGTGCTGGACAGCGGCCACGGCAGGAACAGCTTCGTGAAACTCGGGCACCACTCGCCCGCCGGCACCAATGGCTTTCCCGGCAACCTCGAGGTCAGCGCGACCATCGGCGTCTCGGGCCGCACGCTGAGCCTGGCCTACGAGGCCACCACCGATGCGCCGACGCCCGTGAACCTCACCTGGCACCCGTACTTCACGCTGTCCGGCGATCCGGGCAGGCCCATCGACGAGCTGCAGCTGCGCATCGACGCCAGCCACTATCTACCGATCGACGGCGCGCGCATACCCACCGGCGAGATCGCGCCGGTGGCCGGCACGCCGTTCGACTTCCGGCGCGCGAAGAGCGTGGCTTTGCCGCCGCCCTCCGCGCATCCGCAGATCGCGCTCGCCGGCGGCTACGACCACTGCTGGGTGCTGGATAAATCCGCGCGCGGTGGCCGACCGGTGGCCGAGCTGCATTCACCCGCGAGCGGGCTGCGCATGGCGGTGCGCACCAGCCTGCCGGGGATGCAGGTCTACGGCGCGTATCACCTCAGGAACGCCTATCCCGGCTGGCACGCCATCTGCCTCGAGCCGGAGAATTTCCCCGACGCGCCCAACCATCCCAACTTCCCGAGCAGCATCCTGCGTCCCGGCCAGGCGTACCGCTCGTTCATGAGCTTCAGCTTCAGTTGACGACAAGGCCGAAGACGGCGCCTGATCGGATTCGGCCTCATTCGCTGACCGCGAACATCGGCCCCAGCGCCGCGCGGTGATCGGCGCGTTCGAGCTGCGTGGAGTACAGGCTGGAGCCGCAAGATACTTGTCGAACCGCGGGCCGCGCACCGTATCATCGCGTCGCGTGAAAGCCGCCTATCTCCATCCGAAATACTGGCCCACCTGGCTCGGGCTCGGGTTCCTGCGCGTGCTCGAGCCGCTGCCGCACCGGCTGCTCTATCTACTGGGCCGCGGGCTGGGGCTGCTGCTGTTCATGTTCCCGATCCGCTGGAAGCGGGTCGCGCGCCGGAACATCGAAATGGCGCTGCCCGGACTCGACGCGGCGGCGCGCCACCGGGTGCTGCGCGAACACTTCGCCGGGCTGGGCTGCGCCATGTTCGAGACCGCGATCAGCTGGTGGTCGTCGAACGAACGCATCCTGCGCATCACCGAACTGCGCGGGCTCGATCACCTGGAGGCCGCGCGGGCCACCGGCCGCGGCGTGCTGCTGCTGTCGGCGCATTTCAATACCATCGAGATCGGCTGCCGCGCGCTGGCGGCGCGCATGCCGCTCAACGTGATGTACCGCCCGACCAAGAACCTGCTGATCGGCGAGTTCGTGAGCGCGCGCCGCGCGCTGCAGACGCGGCGCGCGATCCGCCGCGACGACGTGCGCACGCTGGTCAAGGCGCTCAAGGATGGCGAGGTGGTGTGGTACGCCCCCGACCAGAGCTTTCGCAAGAAGGGCGCCGAGATGGTCAAACTGTTCGGCATCCCGGCGGCCAGCAACACCGCCACCTCGCGCATCGCGCGCATGACCGACGCGCTGGTGTTGCCATATTTCTTCGAGCGGCTGCCGGGCGGCGGCTACCGCGGGGTGATCCACCCCCCGCTCGAGGGCTTCCCCACCGACGACCCGGTGGCCGACACCGAGCGCTTCAACCACATCATCGAATCCGAGGTGCGGCGCATGCCGGCCCAGTACCTGTGGATTCACCGCCGATTCAAGGGCTTGACCCCCGACTACCCCCGCTACTACGCGGGTCTTTGACCCTGTGCGCGCACGGACTATCGGCGTGCAGGGAAATCTGGATGGCACCTTAGTACAGCGGTCCCGTTTTCTTATGGCCGCTCACGTCGAGCGCCTCTAAGATAGCCCCTCTTTCGAAACACCTACCCTGGGGATCTGAAGATGAAGAAGTTCCTGACCGCCCTCGTCCTGACGGGTGGCCTCGTCGCCGCCCAAGCCAATGCCGCCGATTGCACCTATCCGACAGCGCCCGGGAAATTCCCGGATGGCACGCAGGCGACCAAGGAGGAAATGCTGGCGGCGAAGAAGCTGGTCGTGCAGTACAACACCGACATGGACGCCTATCTCGCCTGCATCAAGGCGGACTACGACGCGCGCGTCGCCGCGGCGCCGGATGCCTCGGCCGACAAGAAGAGCGAGGCGGCCAAAAAGGAAGAATCGAAGTACAACGACAAGTACAACGAAGCCGTCAAGGAAGTCACCGACGTGACCGACCGCTTCAACGAGCAGCTGCGCGCCTGGAAGGCGAAGAACCAGCCGGCGGAGAAGAAGCCCTCCTGAGGACGACAGCCGGGCGCGGCCCCGGCGCGAGCGGGGCCCTCTAACTACCATGTCGATGCTGACGCCCGCGCAGGCCGAGACGTTGATCGAGCAGCACCTCGCGTGCCTGCCGATCGAGTCGTTGCCGCTCACGCAGGTCGCGGGCGCCGTGCTGCGCGAGAACGTGTACGCGGAGCGCGACCAGCCGCCGTTCGATCGCGTGGCGATGGACGGTTTCGCGCTGTCCTCGGCCGGCGCGTCCACCCATGCCGGCCGCCTGCGTGTCACCGGCATGCAGGCGGCGGGCGACCCGCCGCGGTCGCTCGACGATGCGGCGAGCTGCATCGAGATCATGACGGGCGCCATCCTGCCGCGCGGCTGCGACGCGGTGGTGCCCGTCGAACAGGTGCAGCGCGACGGCGACATGGTGCAGTTGGGCAAGGCCGGGACCGGTCGCAAGCCCGTGGCGGAATGGCAGAACGTGCATCGCCGCGGCTCCGATTGCCGCCAGGGCTCGCTGCTGCTGCCGACCGGCACGCGGCTCAGCTCGCCGGAAGTGGCGATCGCCGCGGGCGCGGGCATGGCGCGCCTGCGCGTGAGCGCGCAGCCCATGATCGTGGTGATCTCCACCGGCAACGAGCTCATCGAGCCCGGCGAGACCATCGAACCACACCAGGTGCGGCGCTCCAATGCCTACGGCATCACCGCGAGCCTGCGCCAGCACGGCTTCACGCGCGTCGCCGACGACCACGTGCGTGACGACGAGGCGCAGCTCACCGAGCGGCTCGGCTTCCACCTGCGCACGCACGACGTGCTGATCCTCTCCGGTGGGGTGTCCATGGGCCGCCTCGATCTCGTGCCCAAGGTGCTCGAGAAGGCCGGGGTCAACCTGGTGTTCCACCACATCGCGCAGCGGCCCGGCAAGCCGATGTGGTTCGGCGTCTCGCAGTCCGGGCCCGCGGTGTTCGCGCTGCCCGGCAACCCGGTGTCGACGCTGGTGTGCCTGTCGCGTTACGTATTGCCCGCGCTGCGCGCCGCGATGGGCGAAACGCCGCGCGAGCCGCCGCGCATCGCCATCACCGCGCCCTTCGAGGTCAAGGCGCCGCTCGCCTTCTATCTGCCGGTGAGACTGAAAACCGACGACTGGGGCCGCACGTCCGCCGAGCCCGCGCCCACCAACGGGTCCGGCGACTTCACCGCGCTCGCCGGCACCGATGGTTTCGTGGAGCTCCCGCCCGGCCCGAACACTTTCCCCAAGGGGTTCGTGGCGCGGTTCTTCCCCTGGTGAAGCCGATGGATCCCCGGGAGAAAGTCGTGCCCCTGGCCACCCTCACCCCGGCCGCCGCGCGCGCGCCGGTCGACGCGCTGCGCCGTCCCATCCACGACCTGCGCATCTCGGTCATGGACCGCTGCAATTTCCGCTGCCCGTATTGCATGCCGCGCGAGACCTTCCACGAGTCGTACCGCTTCCTGAAGAGCAGCGAGCGCCTCGACTTCGACGAGATCCTGCGGCTGGCGCGCGTGTTCGTGCGCGCCGGCGTCAGGAAGATCCGCATCACCGGCGGCGAGCCGCTGCTGCGGCCCAACCTGCCCGACCTGATCGGCGACCTGACCCAGCTGCCGGGCATCGAGGACATCGCGCTCACCACCAACGGCATGCTGCTCGCCAAGTACGCCACCGAGCTCAAGGCGGCGGGTCTCAAGCGCATCACCGTCAGCCTCGACACGCTCGACCCGGAAGTGTTCGCCAGGATGAGCGGCGGCTTCGGCGGCGTCACCGAGGTGCTCGAGGGAATCGAGCACGCGCGCCGCGCCGGCCTCGCGCCGGTGAAGATCAACACCGTCGTGCAGCGCGGCGTCAACGACCACACGTTGCTGGACCTGCTGGCGCATTTCCGCGGCACCGGCGTCATCGTGCGCTTCATCGAGTACATGGACGTGGGCACGCGCAATCACTGGAATCCCACGCTGGTCGTGCCGTCGCGCGAGCTGGCCGCGACCATCTCGGCCCGCTGGCCGCTGGTGGCGCAGGGCCGCAGCTACGCGGGTGAAGTCGCCGAGCGCTACGTGTACGCGGACGGCGCGGGCGAAGTCGGCTTCATCTCGTCGGTGTCACAGCCGTTCTGCGGCGACTGCTCGCGCGCGCGCATCTCCTCCGACGGCTCGTTCTACACCTGCCTGTTCGCCACCCACGGCACGGACCTGCGCGCCTCGCTGCGCGGCGGCGCCAGCGACGACGAGCTGTACGAGCTGGTGCGCGGCGTGTGGAGCGGGCGGCGCGACCGCTACAGCGAACTGCGCGCCTCGTTGCGCGATGCCTCGGACCTGCACAAGGTCGAAATGAACTACATCGGCGGTTGACATGAAGAAGCCCGGGCTCACGCACCTCGACACGGCCAACCGTCCCACCATGGTCGACGTCGGCGCCAAGACCGCGACGCTGCGCGAAGCCAGCGCCGAGGCCCTGGTCAAACTACCGCCGGCCGTGGCGCGCGCGCTGCGGAAGACCGGCCACCGCACCCGGAAGGGCCCGGTGTTCGACACCGCCATCGTCGCGGGCGTCATGGCGGCGAAGAAGACCCACGAGATCATCCCGTTCTGCCACCCGCTGCCGCTGGAACGCTGCAGCATCGACATCACCGACTCGCTGCGCGGCGCGATCCGCATCACCTGCCACGTGGCCGTGCACCACAAGACGGGCGTCGAGATGGAGGCGCTCACCGGCGCGACCGCCGCGGCGCTCACCCTCTACGACATGTGCAAGGCGCTGTCGCACGACATCGAGATCGGCCCGGTGCGCCTGCTGCGCAAGAGCGGCGGCAAGAAGGATTTCGTGAAGCGGCGGACCCCGGACAACTCGCGGGGCCAGAAAGGATGAGCCAGGAAACGCCGGGACTCGCGCCGCTCCATGGCCTGGTACTCGCCGGCGGCCGCAGCACGCGCATGCAGCGCGACAAGGCCGCGATCGAGTACCACGCCGGCGAGACGCAGCTCGAGGCCGCGATGAAGCTGCTGCGGCCGCGCGTGGCGCGCGCCTTCGTGTCGGTGCGGGCGGACCAGCGCGCCGACGGCACGCGCGCCGCGTACCCGCAGATCGTGGATCGCGGCGACGTCGCCGGGCCCATCGCCGGGATCAGCGCGGCGCTCGCGGCGCATCCCGACGCCGCCTGGCTGGTGCTCGCCTGCGACCTGCCGTTCCTCGATGCCCGCACGCTCGACACCCTGCTCGCGCAGCGCGACACGAACGCCGAGGCCACGGCCTACAAGTCCACGCACGACGGCCTGCCCGAACCGCTGTGCGCGGTGTACGAGCCGCGCGCCGGCGCCGCGCTCGCCGCGTACCTCGCGGCCGGGAAGAACTGCCCGCGGAAATTCCTGATCAATGCGCGCACCCGGCTGCTGGAGCAGCCGAATCCGCGCGCGCTCGACAACGTCAATACCGTGGCGGAGTATGGCGCGGCCATGTCGGCCCTCTCTCCCGGTGACGCTCCCGCGGCGCGCGAAATCCGCGTGCAGTTCTACGCACTGCTGCGCGAGCAGGCCGGCCGCAGCAGCGAGACACTGCAGACCCGCGCACGCACGCCCATCGAGCTGTACCGGGAGCTGGCCGCGAAATACCCGTTCACGCTGCCGGCCGACATGCTGCGCGTGGCGGTGAACGCGGAGTTCGGCGACTGGACCCAGCCGCTGCAGGCGGGCGACGCGGTGGTCTTCATTCCCCCGGTGGCCGGCGGATGAACGCGCCGCTGGCGCCGTTCCGCTTCAGCGAAACCGCGCTCGATACCGCGGCGCTGCAACGCGCGCTGCGCGACGACCGGTGCGGCGGCTTCGCGGCCTTCGAAGGCTGGGTCCGCAATCACAACGAAGGCCACGCGGTCACGCGCCTGGAATACGAAGCCTTCGCCGAGCTGGCCGAGAAGGAAGGCGCCCGCATCGTGCGGGCCGCCATCGAGAAGTTCGGCGTCACGCGCGCCGCCTGCGTGCACCGCATCGGCTCGCTCGCCATCGGCGACGTGGCCGTGTGGGTGGGCGTGAGCGCCGCGCATCGCGACGAGGCGTTCCGCGCCTGCCGCTTCATCATCGACGAAGTCAAACACCGCGTGCCCATCTGGAAGAAGGAGCACTACGTCAATGGCGACTCCGGGTGGGTGAACTGCGAGCGTTGCGCGACCCATGCGCAGGAGCATGCTCACGAGCACGCGCACGGGCACGAGACTGGCCATCAGGCGGCACACGCGGCGGCGACGCCTGACTACTCGCGCCAGATCGCGCTGCGCGAGGTCGGCCCCGCCGGCCAGGCGCGCCTGCGCGCCGCCTCGGTCCTGGTGGTCGGGGCCGGCGGCCTCGGCGTGCCGGTGCTGCAATACCTCGCCGGCGCCGGCGTCGGGCGCATCGGGATCGTCGACGGCGATCGGCTCGAACCTTCGAACCTGCATCGACAGACCTGGTATGCACTCGCCGACTGCGGGCAACCGAAGGCCGCACTGGCGGCGGCGCGGGTGCACGCGCTCAATCCCGAGGTGCGCGTCGAGGCGCACGTGCTGCGGCTCGACGCCGGCAATGCCGAAGCCCTGGTGCGCGGCTACGACCTGGTGCTCGACTGCAGCGACAACTTCGGCACCAAGTTCCTGCTGAACGACGTCGCGCTGCGCGCGCGCAAGCCGGTGCTGTTCGCCAGCGTCTACCAGTACGAGGGCCAGCTGCAGCTGGTCGCGGGCGACGATGCATCGCCCTGCCTGCGCTGCGTGTGGCCCGAGGCGACGCGCGACGGCCTGGTCGGCAATTGCGCCGAGGCCGGCGTGCTCGGCCCGGTGCCGGGCGTGTTTGGCAGCCTGCAGGCCCTCGAGGCGCTCAAGTACCTGCTGGCGCTGCCCGGCCTCGCGGCCAATGAAATGCTGATTTTCGATCTCGTGACGCTGAGCGCGCAGCGGCTGCGCGCGCGCCGCGCGGCCGGCTGTGCCGCGCATGGTGCCGCGGCGCGCGGCACGGTCATGGCGGCCCGCCCGGCCGACGACGCGCTCGAAGTCGACTTCCCCACGCTCGCGCTGGCCGTCGAAGCCGGCTTCACGCTCGTCGACGTGCGCGACGGCCGCGAGCGCGACGCCGAGCCGCTGCCGGCCGCGAGCCTGCACCTGCCGATGAACAAACTACTCAGCGGCGCGGCCAGCCTCGATCCCGGGACGCGCTACCTGCTGGTCTGCGCCAGCGGCAAGCGCAGCACGGCCGCGGCCGACCTGCTGCGCTCGCAGGGCTTGCGCGAATGCCGCAGCCTGCGCGGCGGCCTGCGCGCGCTGAAGTCGCCCGCTTGATCCGCGTCCTCGCCGCATCGTTGTCTCTGCTGGTCGCGGCGCCGGCACTGACCGCCG
>DASSRK010000165.1:0-14072 GCA_035701825.1 Steroidobacteraceae bacterium | reverse complement strand
GTGGGCGCGATGCTGGTGGGCGGCCTGTGGGCGCTGATCAACCTGCGCCACTCCATCGTGTCGGGCGTGAAGAGCGGCCTGGCCGCGGCGCGCGCCGGCAGCGACGCGCTGGTGGCGCACACCGAGCGCGACCTGCCGATGAAGTGGGTGCTGATCGGCATCGTCGCCTTCACGCTGCCGCTCGCGGTCCTCTACTACACCATCGTCGACAGCGTGGGCGTGGGCTTCGCGATGTCGGTCATCATGGTGGTGGCGGGATTCCTGTTCTGCTCGGTGTCGGCCTACATGGCCGGCCTCGTCGGCTCCTCCAACAACCCGGTGTCGGGCATCACCATCGCGACCATCCTGTTCGCGGCGCTGGTACTGGTCGCATTCCTCGGCAAGACCTCGGCGATCGGACCGATCGCGGCGGTGATGATCGGCGCGGTGGTGTGCTGCGCGGCCTGCGTCGCGGGCGACAACCTGCAGGACCTCAAGGCGGGCTACATCGTCGGTGCGACCCCGTGGCGCCAGCAGGTGATGCTCGCGATCGGCGCCGTGTCATCGGCCGCGGTGATGGGGCCGACGCTCAACGTGCTCATGGTGAGCTACGGCATCGGGCCGAGGTCGGCCGAGCACCCGCAGTCGCTCGAAGCGGCGCAGGCGAATCTCATGGCGTCGGTCGCCAAGGGCATTTTCGGCGGCCACCTGCCGTGGGACATGATCGCCATCGGCGCCGTCATCGGCGTGGCCATCATCGTCCTCGACCAGGTGCTCAAGGCGCGCGGCGCCAGGTTCCGCGTGCCGGTACTGGCCGCCGCCATCGGCATCTACCTGCCGCTCGAGACCATGGTGCCGATCTTCCTCGGCGGCCTGCTGAACTACCTGGTCACGCGCAGCTTCGGCTCCGGGCTGTCGGAAGAGGAAGTGGAGAAGCGCAACCAGAAGGGGATGCTGTTCGCCGCCGGCCTGATCACCGGCGAAGCGCTGATGGGCATCCTCATCGGCTTCACGATCTACGGCACGAAAGACAAGGAAGTGTTCGCCCTGCCCGCGAACCTGCAGGTCACCGGCGCGGCCGGCGAGTGGGTGGGCCTGCTGCTGCTCGGCGTGGTCGGCGTGTGGATGTACCGCGTGGGTTCGCGCAAGTCCTGAGGACTGCCGGGCCGGCAAACCGGCAAAACCGCGGCGCCCAGCGGATAACATGCGCTGAGCTGCACTTTTGCCCGTTTGCCGGCCCGGCGCCGTCCTCGCATGTCCATCGATTCCTCGCATCGCGCGAAGCTCATCGTCTGCTTCGCCACGGTCTACCTCGTCTGGGGGTCCACCTACCTGGTGGCCAGCATCGGCGTGCATGCGTTGCCGCCGCTGCTGTTCGGCGGCATCCGCTTCATCTGCGCCGGGATCCTGCTGGGGCTGACGACCCTCGCGCTCGGCAACCGCTTCCGGCTGAACCCGACCGAGTGGCGGCACCTGTTCATAGTCGCGCTCGGCAACGTATTCATCGCGAATGGCGCCTCGAACATCGCCATGCAGCACGTGGCGTCCAACCAGACCGCGATCCTGAATGCCTCGGCGGCGCTGTGGATCGCGCTGCTGGCCACGCGCGGCCGGCGCGCGCATGCGCTCGACCGGCGCACGTCGATCGGCCTCGTGATCGGCTTCGCGGGCACGGTGCTGATCATCTGGCCGGAGCACGGACTGCGGGCGACGCACGACTTCGGCTACCAGCTGTTGATCCTGTTCGCGGTGTTCGCCTGGTCGGCGTCGACGGTGTACATCCGCAATGCGCACTCGAAGCTCGACGTGCTGACGTTCACGGCGGTGCAGATGTCGCTCGGCGGCCTGATGCTGGTGATCGCCGGCATCGCCACCGGCGAGCCGGCCCAGTGGCACTGGTCGAAGCCGGGACTCGTGGCCATGGTGTACCTCACCCTGCTGAGCTCGTGCCTGGCGTACACCGCGTTCGCGTGGCTGGCGAAGAACACCACGCCGGCCAAGGTCGGCACCTACAGCTACGTCAATCCCGCGATCGCCGCGCTGCTCGGCTGGTGGGTGCTGGGCGAGAAGTTAGGCATGAACCAGCTCGCCGGCATGGCGGTGATGTTCGCGGGCGTGGCGCTGGTCAGCTGGCCGCGGCAGGATGCCGGGCGGCTCGACGAGGATCAGCAGAAGGAGCCGTCGACGGCGGGCTGATTCACTTCGGCGGGTGGCGGATGATTTCGACGCGGCCGCGCGGGCCGATGAACCAGGAGCCGATCCAGCTCACGATGCTGACGATGAGCGCGGCGCCGACCGCGCTCCAGAAACCCTGGATGTGGAAGCCCGGCAGCATCAGCGCCACCAGGCCGAGCATGGCGGCGTTGATCACCAGCAGGAACAGGCCCAACGTCAGCAGCAGCGCGGGCAGCGACAGCAGCAGCGCGAACGGGCGCACGATGGCGTTGACCACGCCCAGCAACAATCCGGCGAACACCAGCGTCGAGGCCGAGTCGATCTTCACGCCATCCAGCATCTCGGTGGCGGCCCACAGGCCGAGCGCCGCAATCAGTCCCCGCAGAATGAATCCCGCCATGTTCGTGTCCTCGGCTCAGCCGCGTTCCTGGTCGAGACCCTTCTCGAGGAACACCTTGAGCCGGGCCAGGCCCAGCTCCCAGTAACGGCGTTTGTTCAGATAGTACGTCACCCAGGCCGGGGCCGCGGGTACTCCGCTCGACAGCAGGCGGATCACGGTCGACTGGCGGGCGCGCTCGAACAGGAAATCCTCGACGATCACCGCGTCCGAGGACGGCATGCCGGCCACCGGCAGCAGGATCAGGCGCATGCGCTGCGGCGTGACCAGCACGTCGATGTGCGCATCCAGTTCCATGCCGGGCCCGAACATGACGTGCATGCGGCCCTTCTCGCGCGGCGTGATGGTGGCCCGCGGGGTGGTCCAGCGCTGCAGCAGCCGCGTGTCGGTGAACGCGCGCCACACGCGCTCCACCGGCACGTCGACGTCGACGCGATGGGCGAAGCTGCGGTACGCGCTGCTCACGGAGCCTGCCTACTTGCCGCGCAGGGCCACCCAGGCCACCGGGATCATCGACACCAGCACGATGCCGATGGTCACGAAGCCGAAGTTGTTCTTGATGACCGGGATGTTGCCGAAGAAGAAGCCCGCCCACACGAAGGCCAGCACCCAGGCGATGCCGCCGAGGAAGTTGTAGGCCTGGAAGCGGCCGTAGGCCATGCGCGCCACGCCCGCCACGAACGGCGCGCAGGTGCGGATGATGGGCGCGAAGCGCGACAGCACGATGGTCATCGAGCCGTACTTCGCGAAGAACGCCTCGGTGCGCCGCAGGTACTCGACCTTGAGGAAGCGGTAGCGCCCGCTGAAGGCGGGCGGGCCTATCCACCTGCCCACGTGGTAGTTAGTGGTGTTGCCGGCGATCGCGGCGAGCGCGAGCAGCAGCGACAGCAGCGGCGCGGTCAGCGTGTTGCTGGTGTCCACGGCGGCGAGCGCGCCGGCGGCGAACAGCAGCGAGTCGCCCGGCAGGAACGGCGTGACCACGAAGCCGGTCTCCGCGAACACGATGACGAACAGGATCACGTACACCCACGGCCCGAAGTCGTGCAGCAGCTCCACCAGGTGCTTGTCGAGGTGCAGGACCAGGTCGATGAACCACTGCAGCAGCTCCATGCGGGGATCAGTTCCGGCGCGCCGGCGCGGCGCTCGCGGTCAGGCCCCGGGGCGCGGCCTGCGGCGCGCGGCCCTTCAGCAGGCCGAGCGCGGCGCGCACGCCCGCGTCGCGGCTGGCGAGCGACCGGCGCGTGTGCGCGTCGTCGAGGTCGAAGGGTTGCGCGTCGATGGCGTCCAGCGACTGGTCGGGCTCGATGCCCGAACCCTGGATGGAGCGGCCCGATGGCGTGAAGTAGCGCGAGGTGGTCAGCTTGATGGCGCGGCCGGAAGACAGCGCCATCACGGTCTGCACCGATCCCTTGCCGAAGGTGCGCCGGCCGAGCAGCACGGCGCGATGATGATCCTGCAGCGCACCCGCGAGGATCTCGGCGGCCGAGGCGGTCGCGCCGTTCACCAGCACCACCACCGGCACCGAGGTGAGCAGTTCGCCCGGCGTCGCCGACATGCTGAAGCGTGAGGCCGGCGTGCGTCCCTCCGCCGAGACGATCACGCCTTCCTCGAGCAGCTGGTCGGCGATCTCGACCGCCGACTCGAGCACGCCGCCGGGGTTGTTGCGCAAGTCGAGCACCAGGCCGCGCGGTTTCGCATCGAGCTCGCGCCGCACGCGCGCCAGGCCGGCGGCGAAATCCATGGCGGTGGTGTCGCTGAAGCTGGTGATGCGCGCGTACAGGTAGCCACCTTCGAGCGGCACCATCGCCACGCTGTGCACGTCGACCTGCGCGCGTTCCACGGTGAATTCCAGCGGCAGCGCCGAGCCGGCGCGCGTCACCGCGAGCTTCACCGTCGAGCCGCGCGGGCCGCGCATGCGCGCCATGGCCGCGTCGAGATCGTTGCCCACCGGCGTGCCGTCGATGGCGGCGATCATGTCGCCGCTCAGGATCCCGGCCATCGCGGCCGGCGAATCGCGGAACGGCCGCACCACGCGCAGCGCGTGGTCGGCGGTCGACACCTCGATGCCGATGCCGGCGTAGGTACCCGCGGTGCTGACACGCAGGTCGGCGTATTCCTCGGCGTCGAGGAACGAGGAATACGGGTCGAGCCCGCTCACCAGGCCGCGCAGCGCGCCGTCGATGAGCGCCGGGCTTTCGACCGGGTCGACGTACTCGCGCTGCACGCGCTCGAGCACCTCGGAGATCTGCGCCGACTGCGTGCTGGAGAGCGTGGCCTGCGCCGGCGGCGGCGCCGGGACGCGCGCCACCTGCGCCACGGGCGCGTCGCGATGCGCGAACACCGAGCCGCCGAGCGCGATCAGCACGCCGAGCACGATCCCAAGGGCGAGCATCTTCATGGGCCGAATCCTAACTCGGAACTCGCCGGGGAATCAGCCGGCGTGGCGCGCGGAATCCTCGCCCAGGAACGCGCCCGGCGTCGCGGCCGCGAGCACCGGCAGCACGTCCAGTACCTCGGCAACCGGCACGGGGCGGGCGATGGCGAATCCCTGTCCGTAGTCGACCCCCAGGGCGCGGATGCGCGTGCGGATCTCCTCGGTCTCGACGTATTCGGCCACGGTGGTGATGTTCATGGCGCGCGCCAGTTGCGCGATGGCGCGCACCATCGACTCGGCGCGCTCGTCGCGCAGGATGTCGCGCACGAACGAGCCGTCGATCTTGAGCATCGACACCGGCATGGAACGTAGATAGGAGAGCGACGACAGGCCCGTGCCGAAGTCGTCCAGCGCCACGCCGCAACCGAGCTTGCGCAGCCGCTGCATCAGCGCCTCCGCGTCGTTGATGCTCGCGACCGCCGCGCTCTCGGTGAGCTCGAAGCAGAACACCGCCGGGTTGATGCGGCTGCCCTCGATGCTGCGGATCACGTAGTCGGCGAACTCGTCGTCGTGCAGCGACTGCCCGGAGAAATTGATGGTGAAGCACACCGGCGCGTTGACCAGCAGCTCGCGCCGCGGCCGCAGCATCTCGATGACGCTCGAGATCACCCAGCGATCGATGGTGGGCATCATCTGGTAGCGCAGCGCGGCCGACAGGAAGCGGTCCGGCCCGATGGTGTTGCCTTCTGGATCGAGCATGCGCAGCAGCAGCTCGTAGTGCGGGCGCGCGTCGCCGTCGTCGACGAACGGCGCGATCATCTGCGCCTCGAGGCGCAGGCGGTTCTCGGCGAGCGCGGCACGCACGTCGGTGGCGACGTTGATGTCGGTGAACCGCCGGATGATGCTGACGTCGTTTTCCTGGAAGGTCTCGAGGCGGTTGCGGCCGCGATCCTTGGCGGCCTTGCAGGCGGTCTCGGCCTCGGCCAGCGAGCGGCCGAACTCGCTGTCGCGGCCGTTGAACGGCGTGACACCGAGGCTGATGGACAGGCGGAAGCGCGCGTCGACGCCGGGAGTAGAGAGGCGGGTCACGCCCTCGCGCAGGCCCTCGCCGAACATCGCGGCCTCGTCGATGTCGGACGGCATGGCCACCGCGAAGCGGTCGCCGGAGATGCGGGCGGCCACCGAGTTCGGCGGCAGGTGCTTGCGCAGCAGGTCGCCGATCTGCGCGATGGCCTGGTCGCCGATGTGCATGCCGAAGTTCTCGTTGATGACGTGCAGCTCGTCGATGTCGACGTACAGCAGGCTCCAGCGACGCGCGCGCGCTTCGCCGTCGCTGAAGATCATCTTGACGCGCTGCTCCAGCGCCGAGCGCGTCAGCAGTCCCGAGAGCGAGTCGTAGCTGGTCTCGATGCCAGCGGCGACGCGGCGCGCCAGCAGGTCGCCGAGGTGCACGTCGCGGCCGATGAACTCGGGCGCGTCGAGCCGGCGGAACAGGGCCAGTACACCCGAGGTACGGCCCGAGCCCTGGCGCAGCGGGCAGGCGAGGATGCGATACGGGATCGCCACCTGCCCGGCCTGCGTCGCGATCCTGTTGATGACCAGCGGATCGCGGCGCGTCTGCGTGATGGCCAGCAGCTGCTTCTGCGTGCGCGACAGGATGGTCGCGTCGCCGCTCTCGGGCCAGGTCAGCGTGAGTCCCTTGTCGGGGACCACGATGCCGGCGAGCACGCACTTGAGATGGCCCGCGGCATTGCCGAGCAACGACTGCAGGTCGTCGGAACCGCTGGCCTGCGGATGGCTGCCGGTCACCGACAGCAGCAGCTCCAGGTCCTTGTCGCGCGCGCTCAGCGACTCGTTCAGCTTGTCGATGTCGGCGCGCGCCAGCAGGTCACGACGCAACAGCTCGAGCGCGGGACTCAGGTGGTCGTGCACGTAGGAGAACGGCAACTGGTCGGTGTCGGCGCGCGGCGGGTTGCACACCACCGCGGCCACCGCGGCGAGCTCACCGCGATCGTCGCGCAACCAGAATAGATAGGCGGGCACGTCCTCGGGCAGCGCGGTGTGCTGGCCGACGTCGTCGAGGAAGCTGTCGATCTGCGTGATCGACGCCAGCACCGCGGCGAACAGGTCCGGGTTCGGGCTGGCCACGCTCGACCACAGCAATTTGCCGGTGTGGTCGAACAGGCACAGCGCCGCGGCGCGCGGCAGCAGCGAGCGCACCAGCTGGGCGTATGGCTCCATGGAGGATTCGAAGGACATCAACGGGTGAACATCGCCTAATAACGGCGCGCGGACGTTGATGGAGTTGGCGGATTTACCCTTAGTCGGGACCCTAGGGCGCCGGCGACCGGAACCAGGGTCGGGGATCGATGGGTTTGCCCGCCTTGCGGATCTCGAAATACAGCTCCGTGCGTGACCGGCCGCCGGTATCGCCCATGGTGGCGATGGTGTCGCCGGCCTGCACCCGTTCGCCCACTTCCTTGAACAGGCGGTCGTTGTGTCCGTACAGGCTCAGGTAGCCGTCGCCGTGATCGATGATGGTCAGCAGGCCCAGGCCCGACAGCCAGTCGGCGTACACCACGCGCCCGTGGTACACGGCGCGCACCGCCGAGCCCTGCGTGCCGGCCAACAACACGCCCTCCCACTTCAGTCCGCCGGCGCGGGTCTGGCCCCAGTTCGCGACCACCTTGCCGGTCACCGGCCAGGCGAGCTTGCCGCGCAATTTCGCGAAGGCGTCCTTGCTGTCGGTGGGGAACTTGTCGATGCGCTCGAGCGCGCGGCGCAGCTCGCGCACCAGCTTCTCGAGGCCGCCCTGCTGGTCCTTGAGCCGCTCCAGCTCCCTGGCGCGGTTCTTCGACTCCGCCTCGAGCGTCACCAGCGCGCGGCCGCGCCGGTCGCGCGCGCCCTGCAGGTTCCTGAGCTCGCCGCTCTGCTGTTCCTCGAGCGCCGCGAGCCGCTGTTCCTCTTCCGCGAGTCCCGCGTCGAGCTTCGCGAGCTCGGCCAGGTGCGTGTCGATGGCGGCGATCTGGCTGGCGCGCGCGCGGCCGAAATACTGGTAGTACACCAGCGTGCGCCCGACCTGGCCGGGGTCGCGCTGGTTCAGCAGTAGTTTGAGCGGCTCCTGCCTGCCGATCATGGACGCGGCGCGGATCTGGCCGGCGAGCGCGCCGCGATCCTGCGCCAGCGCGGTTTGCTGCGCCTGGCGCTCGGCGGCGAGCTCGGCGCGGCGCGCGGCATGCACGGCGCGCTCCTTGCGCAGCTTGTCGAGCTCGCTGCGCGCGGCGCCGACGGATTTCTCCGACTCCTCGATTTCCTTCGAGAGCCGGTCGCGCCGGCCCGCGTCGCGCTCCAGCTCGGCCTTGACCTTGTCGATCTGCGCGCGCACCGCCTTGAGCTCGGCCTCGGCCTTGGCGGGGTTGGGCTCATCGGCCGCGGCGGCGGTCAGCAGCAGGGACAACAGCAGGCACGCGCAGGCGCGGGTCGACGACATGGGCATATTCTAGGGCCTGAATTCAGGACAATTCGGCATCGGCCGGTATAATGCGCTCCCTTTTTTCCCGGCCCGAAGGGCCTCGCCCATGGAACGACTGATCGAATACGTGACCCATCACCCGCTGCTGGTCGGCGCCGCGGCGCTCGCGCTGGTGCTGGTGGTCACGACCGAGTCGCGGCTGCGCGCCACGGCCTTCGCCGCCATCAGCGCGCAGGACCTGATCCGGCTCATGAACCAGGGCGCGCTGGTGCTCGACATCCGCAAGCCCGATGAATTCGCCGCGGGCCACGTCAACGGCGCCAAACACCTGCCCTCGGACCAGATCCTGACGGCCGGCGAGAACTTCAAGCGCTTCAAGGACAAGCCGGTGGTGGTCTACTGCGATTCGGGTTCGCTGGCCGCCTCGGCCGTGCGCCAGCTGCACGAGCAGGGCTTCACCAAGGCATTCACGCTGCGCGGCGGCTTCGCCGGCTGGCGCGCCGAGAATCTCCCCGTCGCGAAGGCCGCCTGATGAGCCAGCCGACCATCGTGATGTACACCACGAACTGGTGTCCGTACTGCGAGCGCGCGCGCAAGCTGCTCAAGTCCAAGGGAGCCACCTTCCAGGAGATCGACGTGGAGTCGACTCCCGACAAGCGCGCCGAGATGATCTCGCGCAGTGGGCGGCGAACCGTGCCGCAGATTTTCATCGGCGAACAGCACGTCGGTGGCAGCGATGACCTGGCGGCCCTGGAGGGCGCCGGCAAGCTGGACACCCTGTTGGCTGGTTGACGCCGGACCGATTCAACACAGGAACGACATCATGGAAAACGACACCGCACCCGCGGCAAACCAGGCTCAGAACGGACCCATGCTCGCGGTGCAGTCCGTGTACCTCAAGGACTGCTCGTACGAGGCGCCGAAGGGCCCGCGCATCGAAGGCAACTGGAGTCCGCAGATCTCGCTGGACATCAACACCACGACCAACGTGGTCGCCCCGGACGTGCACGAAGTCGTGCTGACGGTCACCGTCGGCGCCAAGCAGGGCGAGGCCACTGCCTTCCTCGTCGAGGTGAAGCAGGCCGGCATGTTCGTCATGCGCGGCCTCAACCAGGACGACCTGCGTCGCGTCATCGGCACCGTGTGCCCGAACGTGCTGTTCCCGTACGCGCGCGTCGCCGTGTCGCACCTCGTGACCCAGGGTGGCTTCCCGAACTTCGTGCTGCCGCCGGTGGACTTCGACCAGCTGTTCGCGCGCGGCGTCGCGCAGGCGCAGGCCCAGGCCGCGCAGGCTGGCCAGGCGAACTGATCGGACCGTCCGGTCACGACACCACGCGACGTGACCGGAACCGACAACGGTCTTTCGCACGATCCGGTCGCCGTGCTCGGCGCCGGATCCTGGGGCACGGCGCTCGCGATCCAGTTCGCGCGCGCCGGGCATCCCACCCGGCTCTGGAGCCGCAGTGCCGCGGACGTCGCGGACATGAAGGCGGCGCGCTGCAACCGCCGCTATCTACCTGACGGCAGGTTCCCGGACGCCATCGAGGTGCACGCCGGGCTCGGCGCGGCGGTGCGCGATGCGGTGGCCATCATCCTCGCGGTGCCGAGCCACGCGCTGCGCCAGCTGCTCACGCAGCTCAAGCCGCTGCTGGCGCGCGATGCGCGCCTCGCCTGGGCCACCAAGGGATTCGAGCTCGACACCGGCAAACTACCGCACCAGGTGGCGTACGAAGTGCTCGGCGACCGCTACCCCGTGGCGGTGCT
This sequence comes from Steroidobacteraceae bacterium, assembly GCA_035701825.1. Taxonomy (GTDB): domain Bacteria; phylum Pseudomonadota; class Gammaproteobacteria; order Steroidobacterales; family Steroidobacteraceae; genus CADEED01. Next base: position 3,911 of record DASSRK010000165.1, on the reverse strand, counting down.
GTCCGGCCCGACGTTCGCGCGCGAGGTGGGCATGGGCCTGCCCACGGCGATGACCATCGCCTCGCCCGACGCGGAGTTCGCGCGGCAGATCGCGCACAGCCTGCACGCCGGCAATTTCCGCGCGTACACCTCCACCGACATCGTCGGCGTGGAAGTCGGCGGCGCGGTGAAGAACGTGCTCGCGGTGGGCGCGGGCCTGTGCGACGGGCTGGGCTTCGGCGCGAACACGCGTGTCGCGCTGATCACGCGCGGGCTCAGCGAGATCACGCGCCTCGGCGTGGCGCTCGGCGCACAGGCGGAAACCTTCATGGGACTCGCCGGCCTCGGCGACCTGGTGCTCACCTGCACCGACAACCAGTCGCGCAACCGGCGCTTCGGCCTCGCGCTCGCGGCCGGCAAGAGCGTCGAGGACGCGCTCGCGGAAATCGGCCAGGTGGTCGAGGGCTACACCGCCGCACGCGCGGTGCGCACCGTCGCGCTGCGCGAGAAGGTCGACATGCCGATCGCCGAGGGCATCTACCAGGTGCTGTACGAGAACGCGCCCGCGAAGGACGTGGTCAAGGGGTTGATGACGCGCCCGATCCGCTCGGAAGTGGAGTGAGCGGCGGCGCACCCGCGAAGTCCTGCTGCCGCCACGCCTCGTAGACGGCGATCGCCGCGGCGTTCGAGAGGTTCAGGCTGCGGTTGCCCGCCAGCATGGGCAGCGACAGCACGTTCTCGGCCGCGATCTCGCGCAGCACTTCCGCCGGGAGTCCACGGCGCTCCGAACCGAACAGCAGCACATCGCCCGGCGTGAAGCGTGCGTCGACGTGACGCCGTGTCGCGCCCGTCTCGATGGCGAACCAGCGGCCGCCGAGCGCGGTGCGCGCGGCCGCGAAATCCTCGTGCACGTGCACGGTCGCCAGTTCGTCGTAGTCGAGACCGGCGCGCCGCACGGATTTCCGGTCGAGCCGGAAACCCAGCGGCTTCACCAGGTGCAGCTCGCATCCGGTGTTCGCCGCCAGCCGGATCAGGTTGCCGGTGTTCGGCGGGATCTCCGGCTCGAACAGCACGATGTGGAACACGGTCAGTTCAGCTTGAACGCGATGCGGATGGAAGACAGTCCGTACTGGCAGTCATGCGTGAACTTGCCGCTGCGCACCGTGGCGATGGCCGCGTCGTCGAGCGCGATGTCGCCGCTCGAAGTCTGTATCTCGGCATCGGTGGGAGACTCCGCGCCGGGCGGCAGGTAGTAGCGGACCACGGCGCTGCCTTCGACTCCGCGGCTCTTGGCGGACTCGGGATAGAAGCGCTCCACGTCGATGCTGCCGCTGAGCCGGGCGCGGCACTTGCCGGCCGCCAGGTCCGCGGCGAGCTTCGGCATCGCGGTGCAGGCCACGGTGAGCGACTTCCGGTCCGCATCGCCGTTCACGTCGCCGAGCATCAGCCGGCGCTGCGCGCCGGGACCGATCAGCACTTCGCGCGACAGCGTGGCCTTCACCGGGGCGCCGGTGACGAAGTCCTTCGGATGCATCTCGAGCTTGCAGGCCAGGAATGCGGTGTTCTTGTTGGCGAGATCGACGAATACCAGGCGCTGGGCACCGCGGCAGTTGCCCTTGAGGTTCCACTGGCATTCGTGCCGGTAGTCGACCTGCGAGGCGACCCACGAGCCCTTGGCGCCGGCATCGCCGCGTGCGAATTCCACGGGCGCCACCACGCCGAAGCGTTCATGGCGCTTCAACATCTGCTGCAGGATGGACGCGGACTCGCCTTCGGCGCGGCCCTTCTCGGCCACCGTCAGCGCCGCCTCCATGTCCTTCAGCGACTGCGGATCGAAGGGCGCGCGCGGCGGCGTCTGCGTGCTTTCCCAGTAGCCGGCGGCCACACGCGCATAGATGTAGCGGTTCAGCCGCTCCGTCGCATTGGTGGTGTCGGCGTTCAGGTTGATCAGCTCGAGTACCGCGCTCGGGTAATCGAGTGCCACGGCCTGCTTGAGCCAGCGTTCGCGCTCGGCGCGGTCGACGGGGCCGCAGGTGTCGTTACCCGCGAGCTTGGCGAGCTGCCATGCCGCCTGGTCGCTGCCGAGCTGATCGGCTTTGATCAGCGGAGCGCGCGCCGCCAGGCAATCTTCCGGCGTGAGCGCGCGGTACGCGTGGTACGCGCCCAGCAGCGTGCCGGCGCGCGCCCGCCCGGCATCGAGCTCCGCCTGCCAGCGCGCCAGCTGGTCTTCCTCGCTGAGCACTTCGCCGCCGAGCTTGATCTCGTCGAGCAGGTAGGCGTCGGTGAAGCCGCGCGGGCTCGGGATCTCGTCCGAGAGCGTGAAGCCCGGGCCGCTGGCCGCGGCCGCGGCCGCCGGCGGAACGGCATTGGGCGGTGCCGCGGCGGAATCCTGCGCGCTGGCCGAGGTGGTGGCGCCCGCGAGGATGAGCAGGGAAATCAACACGACTTGGGTTTGCATGCGGCGCGCATCGTACAATGCGCGGCCTATGAACGCTGCTGCCCAGAGCCTCGCCGCTTCCACAGATGGCTCGCTGCGCGTGGATTTCTGCGGCCTTTCGCTGTCCTCGCCCATCGTGCTGCTGTCCGGCTGCGTGGGTTTCGGCGAGGAGTACACCCGGGTCGACGGATTCTCGAACCGCGACGTCGGCGCCATCGTGCTCAAGGGAACCACCGGCACAGCGCGTCTCGGCAACAAGCCGCACCGCGTCTACGAAACGCCGTCCGGGATGTTGAACGCGATCGGCCTGCAGAACCCGGGCGCCGAACACGTGGTGCGCAAGATCCTGCCGACGCTGGACTTCAGCGAGACGCGCTTCTTCGCGAACGTCTCCGGGTCGACGATAGAGGAGTACGTCGAGGTCACGCGCCGTTTCGACGATTCGCCCATCGACGCCATCGAGATCAACATCTCCTGCCCGAACGTGAAGGAAGGCGGTGTCGCCTTCGGCAACTACCCGGACATGTCGGCCAAGGTGGTGGAGGCCTGCCGCAAGGCGACCCGCAAGCCGCTGATCACCAAGCTGTCGCCCAACCAGACCGACATCCGGGAGAACGCGCGGCGCTGCATCGAGGCGGGCACCAATGGCCTCGCGGTGATCAACACCGTGATGGGCATGGCCATCGACGTGAAGTCACGCCGCCCGGTGATCGGCAACGTGCAGGGTGGCTTGTCGGGGCCCGCGATCAAGCCGATCGCGCTGCTCAAGGTGCACCAGGTGTACGAAGTCGCGAAGAAGCACAACGTGCCCATCATCGGGCAGGGCGGCATCACGACGGTGAACGATGCGCTCGAGTTCCTGATTGCCGGCGCCACGACCGTGGGCCTGGGGACTGCGCTTTTTTACGATCCGCTTCTGTGCCGCAAGATCAACGCGGGCGTGGCGGACTATCTCAAGCTCAACAACCTGCGCAGCCTCAGTGAGCTCACAGGTTCGCTACGCACGGACTGAAGGGACGACAGTCCGCACGTAGCGAAGGATGCCGGTCAATCCTTGCCCCTGCGAGTGGCCGTGTACCGCCAGATGATGGCGGCGGCCGCCAGCACGCCGATCACGACCAGAACGATGTCTGACGTGAAGTCGTACCGCGATCCCTGCACCACGATCTCGGGGTACTTCGTGCTCTGAACGACTATCTCTTGCATGTTTCCTCTCTTTTCCGGACTCAAGAATGTCCGGACACCCTAGTGGGGACAAAGAATGGAACAAGCGCGGGACACTGGAAACAAAGGTGTTTCCGATTCGCGACGGCAATCACGTGCCCCGTCAGTTATGTCACGCCTCGCGCGAAAACCTCCGGAAAAACTGCGAATCAGCGCCAGGAAGATACCGCTAACAAGCTTGCTGTCCCGACGCGGCCGAGTGTGAACCGGTCGTGTAGGAGAAGAAATAAGGGACAGTGCGCAGGCCGAGTGGTGGCAGGCGGGGGAAGCC
>DASSRK010000164.1:0-20426 GCA_035701825.1 Steroidobacteraceae bacterium | reverse complement strand
AGACGGTGCCGGAGCATGCATTCCGGCATAACTCCTGGGGCAGCTTGGGCCGCGCTCGTTCGTGGAAGTTATGCCGGAATGCATGCTCCGGCACCGTCTGCCCCGCGCGCCGTCTAACCGAAATCGAAGAAGCGGCGGGCGGCGGGCGCGTCTTTCTCGGCGTCACGCACGCAACGGCGGTCGATGCGCTCCCAGGCCGGGCAATTCACCACCATGGTGAGCGTGCCGCAGGTGGGGAGGTCGCCGGTGACGGCCTCGGGCGCGAGCGCGATGGCGGTGGCGGAGATCCCGGGGTTGTGGCCCACCACCATCAGGTGGTTCACGCGCGGACCCACGCCGCGGATCAGCTGCAGGATGTGCTCGCCGTCGGCCAGGTACAGCGAGTCGTCGGGCTGCAGCAGCCGCGGGGCGACGCCCAGTACCTTGGCGAAGGATTCGGCCGTGTCGCGCGTGCGCACGGCGGAGCTCGCGAGGATGAGATCGGGAACCAGGCTGCGTTCCTTGAAGCGCCGCGCCATCTCCTCGGCCTCGGTCCAGCCCTTCTTGCTCAACGGGCGCTCGAAGTCCCGCACGCTGGAATCCTGGTCGGCGGTCGCGTGGCGCACCAGCGTCAGCCGGCGCTTGTCAGTGCTCACGCGCGCACCTCGATACGCCCGTCTTTCTCGCGGACCTGGAAGATCCGCAGTGGTTCATAGGCCGGAGGAGAGAGGGCGGCGCCGTCTCGCAATGAAAAGCGTGCGCCATGGCGCGGGCAGATGATTTCGCAGTCGTCGAGTTCGGCATCGTCAAACGGTGAGTCGTCGTGGGTACAGCGGTCTTCGAACGCGTACAGCGTGCCAGCCACGCGCACCACGCGAACCAGGTAGCCGTCGACTTCGGCGCCGAGATGTGAACTGGCTTCGACCTGTGTACTGGCGCCGACGTCGACCCACCCGTCCATTGTCAACTCCGGCTCAAAACATCCCGGTCTGCAGCCGGGCGGCCTCGGACATCATCGACTGGTTCCACGGCGGATCGAACACCAGTTCGACGTTGGCACTAACAACCGTGGGGATGATCTCCAGCTTCTGTCTAATATCCTGCACCAGCACGTCGCCCATGCCGCAACCGGGCGCGGTCAGGGTCAGCCTTACGTTGATGGCGCGTTGCCCGTCGGGCTGGGCACTCACCGTGCATTCGTAGATGAGCCCGAGGTCGACGATGTTGATGGGGATCTCGGGGTCATAGCAGGTGCGCAGCTGCTCCCAGGCGAGCTTGAGCACGTCGTCCTCGGTGGAGTTGGGAGGCAGCTCCGGCGCCTTCACCACGTCCTTGCCGATGGCGTCGGCGTCGGCACCCGCGAGCCGGAACAGGTTGCCTTCCATGTACAGCGTGAAGCTGCCGCCCAGCGCCTGGGTGATGAAGCCGGACTGGCCGGACTTGAGCTCGATCTCGATGCCCGCCGGCACCATGACCGCCTTGACGTCGCGGCTCAGGACAAAGGGCTCGTTGTCGTGGGTTCTCATCGTCTACTCGGTCTTGACCGTGGCCTCGCTGCGCTCGAGCGCCGCGTTGAGCGTGTGCCAGCAGAGGCTGGCGCACTTCACCCGCACCGGGAATTCGCGCACCCCCGACAGTGCCGCCAGCTTGCCGAGGTCCTCGGGCACGGGCGCGTCGTGCTTCGTGAGTACTTCGTGGATTTCGTCGAACAGGTGGGCGATGTCCTCGCGTCGCTTGCCCTTGACGGCTTCGCACATGAGCGAGGCCGACGCCACCGAGATCGCGCAACCCTTGCCCTCGAAGCGCAGGTCGGAGACCCGGTCGCCTTCGAGCCGCACGGTGACGTGCAGCCGGTCGCCGCACAACGGGTTGTGCCCGTCGGCCGAGGAGTCGGCGGGATCGAGCCGGCCGTAGAGCCGCGGGCTCCTGTTGTGATCGAGGATCACCTCGCGATAGAGATCCTTGAGATCCATCAACCCCGCTCCATCAGGAAAACACCTCGCGCGCCCTGGCCAACGCGCGCGTCAACGCGTCGATGTCGGATTCGCGCGAATAGCAGGCAAACGAGGCGCGCGCCGTCGCCGGCACGTTGAAGAATTCCATCACCGGCATGGCGCAGTGGTGCCCGGTGCGCACGGCGACACCCTCGGCATCGAGGATGGTGCCGAGATCGTGCGGGTGGATGCCGGCGAGCGTGAAGGAGATGACGCCGGCCTTCTCCGGGGCGGTGCCGATGATCTCGAGGCCGGGCACGCGCAGCAGTTCGCGCGTCGCGTCGCCGAGCAGCCGCTGCTCGTGCGCATGGATGTTGCTGAGGCCCAGCGACTCGATGTAGTCGATGGCCGCCGCCAGGCCGACTGCGCCGGAGATGTTGGGGGTGCCCGCCTCGAACTTGAACGGCAGTTCGTTCCAGGTGCTCTTCTCGAAGCTCACCGTCAGGATCATGTCGCCGCCGCCTTGCCACGGCGGCATGGCATCGAGCAGCGCCTCGCGACCGGCGAGCACGCCGATGCCGGTGGGCCCGTACATCTTGTGCGCCGAGAAAGCGTAGAAGTCGCAGCCGATCGCGGCCAGGTCCACCTGCTGGTGGGGCACGGCCTGGGCGCCGTCGACCAGCACCAACGCGCCGCGCGCGTGCGCCAGCCGCGTGATCTCGCGCACCGGCAATACCGTGCCGAGCGCGTTGGAGACGTGCGCGCAGGCGACCATGCGCGTGCGCTCGGACAGCGCTGCGGCCACGGCGTCGAGCGAGACCACGCCGCGCCGATCCATGGGCGCGACCCTGACCACCGCGCCGGTCTGTTCGGCGACCAGCTGCCACGGCACGATGTTGGCGTGGTGCTCGAGCGCGGTCAGCAGGATCTCGTCGCCGCGCTTCAGCTGGTTGCGCCCCCACGACTGCGCCACCAGGTTGATGGCCTCGGTGGTGCCGCGCGTGAAGATGATCTCGCGCGACGAGGCCGCGTTCACGAAGCCGCGCACGCGCTCGCGCGCGTGCTCGAACATCGCGGTGGCTTCCTGGCTGAGCTGGTGCACGCCGCGATGCACGTTGGCGTGGTGCAGGCGTTCGTAGGCGTCGACGGCCTCGATGACGCTGCGCGGACGCTGCGACGAGGCGGCGCTGTCGAGGAACACCAGCGGGCGGCCGTGCACTTCGCGCGCGAGGATCGGGAAATCGCGCCACACTTTCGCGGCGTCGTAGCGGCCTTGGCTTTGCGGGTTGGCGTTCATGCGCGGGCGACCAGTCCGTCGAGCGCGGACACCTCGTTGAGCTGCGCCGCGATCAGCTGCTCGATTTCCTGGCGCAGCGGCGCCAGCTCGACCTGCGAGATGGCATCCTCGATGAACGCCCACTGCAGCAGCGCCTGCGCCTGCCGGCGATCGATGCCGCGTGACAGGAGGTAGAACAGCATCTGCTCGTCGAGCTTGCCGGTGGTCGCGCCGTGCCTGGCCCGCACCTTGTCGGTGTAGATCTCGAGCTGCGGACGCACCGCGGCTTCGGCTCCACTGCCATTCAGCAGCGTCTTCAAGGACTGGTCCGAGTCCGCCTCGTGCGCGGTCTCGCGCACGATCATCTTGCCGTTGAAACCGAGCTTGCCGCGTTCGGTCGCGATACCGCGGAACAGTTCACGCGTGCGCGTGGCGGGGCCGGCGTGTTCGATCTGCGCGAACACGTCGTGGGTCTGCAGTCCATTGGCGACGCTGGCGGCGATCAGCTCGCAGGCCGCGGCGCGGCCGGCGAGCTTCACGAACAACGTGGAACGCGAGCTCAGTCCGCCGAGCGTCACGCTGCGCAGCCGGTAGGTGGCGCGGTCGCCGACGTGCGCCGTGAGCGTGTCGAACACGCTGGCGCCGTCCGCGCAGTTCTGCAGGCGGCAGTGATCGACGGTGGCATCGTTGCCGAGCGCGAGGTCGAAGGCCGCGTTGACGGCCGAATCGCCGGCATCGCCGCTCAGGTGGCGTTCCACCAGCCGCAGGCGCGATGCGCGGCCGGCATGCACCTGCACGCGCGGATACGAAGTGCCCGCGGCCGCGGCGGCCGAGGCGATGAAGTTCAGTTCCAGCCGCGCCTCGGCGCCGTCCGGCACCGACACGTGCAGCACCTTGCCTTCGCGCTGCAGGTTGATGCGCGCCAGCGAGAAGTCGGCGCCGGCCTGCGCCAGGTCCGAGTCGAGCTGCTGCGCCAGCTCCTGGCCGGCATCCCGGAAATCGAGTAGTGAGGCGGCGGAGGCGGCGGCGGAAGAAGACAAGGTGGGTGCGTATTGTCCGTCGACGAACACCCAGCGTTCGTAGCCCGGGAGCACCGGCGGCAGCGCGACGCTTGCCGGCGGCGCCGATACGCGCACGGCCTCGGGCTTCGCCTTCGCCAGCGGACGCAGGTTCGCGTAGCGCCAGTTCTCGTCGCGGTTCGTGGGCAGCGGAGTCGGCAGCGCGGACATCAGGCGACCTCGAGCACCCAATCGTAGCCGCGTTGCTCGAGCTCCAGCGCCAGCGACTTGTCGCCGGACTTCGCGATGCGGCCGCGCGCCAGCACGTGCACGAAATCGGGCACCACGTGGTCGAGCAGTCGCTGGTAGTGGGTGATCAGCAGGACGCCGCGGTTCTCCGAGCGCAGCGAGTTCACGCCCCGGGCGACCACCTTGAGCGCGTCGATGTCGAGGCCCGAGTCCGTCTCGTCGAGCACCGCCAGCGTCGGTTCGATGACCAGCATCTGCAGGATCTCGTTGCGCTTCTTCTCGCCGCCCGAAAAGCCTTCGTTCACGCCACGCGACAGGAAACTCTCGTCCATCTGCATGAGCTTCATCCGGGCCCGCACCAGCTGCAGGAATTCATAGGCGTCGACCTCGGGCTGGCCGAGCGCCTTGCGGCGCGCATTCACCGCGGCCTTCAACAGGTAGACGTTGTTCACGCCGGGGATTTCCACCGGGTACTGGAAGCCGAGGAACAGGCCTGCGCGCGCGCGCTCTTCGGGCGCGAGCGTCGTCAGGTCGCGGCCTTCGAATTGCACGCTGCCACCGGTGATCTCGTAGCCCGGGCGGCCGGCGAGCACGTACGACAGCGTGCTCTTGCCCGAGCCGTTCGGTCCCATGATGGCGTGCACTTCACCGGCATTCACGGTGAGCGAGATGCCATTCAGTACTTTCTTGCCGCCGACGGTGGCGGAGAGATTTTCGATCGCAAGCAGACTCATCCCACGGCCCCTTCCAGGCTCACCGCCAGGAGGTTCTGCGCCTCCACGGCGAATTCCATCGGTAATTCCTTCAGAACGCTCTTGCAGAAACCGCTGACGATCATGTTCACCGCGTCCTCCTCGTCGATGCCGCGTTGCAGGCAGTAGAACAGCTGGTCCTCGCTGATCTTCGAGGTCGAGGCCTCGTGTTCGACGGTGGCGCTCGGGTTGCGCGTCTCGATGTACGGGAAGGTGTGCGCGCCGCAGTTGCCGCCCATCAGCAGCGAGTCGCACTGCGTGAAATTGCGCGCGCCGTGCGCGCTCGGCAGGATCTTCACCAGTCCCCGGTAACTGTTCTGCCCGTGGCCGGCGGAAATGCCCTTCGACACGATGGTGCTCTTCGTGTTGGCGCCGATGTGGATCATCTTGGTGCCGGTATCGGCCTGCTGGTAGTTGTTGGCCGTGGCGACCGAATAGAACTCGCCGATCGAGTTCTCGCCCTTGAGCACGCAGGAGGGATACTTCCAGGTGATCGCGGAGCCGGTTTCCACCTGCGTCCAGGAGATCCTTGAATTGCGGCCGCGGCACTCGCCACGCTTGGTGACGAAATTGTAGATGCCGCCGACCCCGTTCTCGTCGCCCGGGTACCAGTTCTGCACCGTCGAGTACTTGATTTCGGCGTCGTCCTCGGCGACCAGCTCGACGACCGCGGCGTGCAGCTGGTTCTCGTCGCGCATCGGCGCCGTGCAGCCTTCGAGGTAGCTCACGTGCGAGCCCGGCGCCGCGATGATCAGCGTGCGCTCGAACTGGCCGGTCTTGGCGGCGTTGATGCGGAAGTAGGTGGACAGCTCCATCGGGCAGCGCACGCCCGGCGGCACGTACACGAACGAGCCGTCGGAGAACACCGCGGAGTTGAGGCCCGCGAAGAAATTGTCGGTATGCGGCACGACGCTGCCGAGGTACTGCTCGACCAGGGCGGGGTGGTGCTTCACCGCGTCCGAGAACGAGCAGAAGACCACGCCGGCCTCCGCCAGGCGTTCCTTGAAGGTGGTGGCCACCGACACGCTGTCGAACACCGCGTCCACGGCAACGCCCGCGAGCCGTGCGCGTTCGTGCAGCGGCACGCCTAACTTCTCGTAGGTCTCGAGCAGCTTGGGATCGACTTCCTCCAGCGACCTGGGCGCGTCGGCCCTGGGCTTCGGCGCGGAGTAGTACGAGATGGCCTGGTAGTCGATCGGCTTGACGCGCAGGTGCGCCCAGTGGGGTTCCTTCATCGTCAGCCAGTGGCGGAAGGCCTTGAGGCGCCAATCCGTGAGGAACTGGGGCTCGCCTTTCTTGCGCGAGATGAAACGCACCACGTCCTCGTCGAGGCCCGGTGGCAGCGTGTCCGAGTCGATGTCCGTGACGAAGCCGTGGCGATAGCTCTTGCCGAGCAGCGCGTCGAGGTCCTGGGCGGCGTCCGTGCTCATGGGGCCACCTTGCCGCGGCCCATGTACCGCAATTCGCGCTCGATGGGCATGGTGGGCGCGCGGGTGTCGAGGCCCGCGAGCTGCGCCAGCGAGACCTCGTTCAGTGAACGGCGGATGGCGACGCTCAGGCGCTGCCAGGTACGGCCCACCGAGCAGGTGTGCTCGATGCCGCAATTCCCGCTGCCGGCCGAACATTCGGTGAGCGCGATCGGTCCCTCGAGCGCATCGAGGATGGCCGCGGCGCTGATGCTGTCGGGATCGCGCGCCAGCTGGTAGCCGCCATGCGTGCCGCGCGTGGAGTTCACCAGCCCGGCGTGGTGCAGCTGCTTCAGGAGCTTGGCCACCGTGGGCGGCGCGATGTGGGTACGGTCCGACAGCGACGCGGCGGTCAGCAGGCGCGTGCGATCCGCGGCCAGCGTGGCGAGGATGACAGTCGCATAGTCGGTGAGTTTTCCGATCCGAAGCATGGCGGGTCCGGGGTTACCGAGGCTGTTTCGGGCCGACGTCCGGCCCGTTTCGAAGTGGGACCAGTTTAGTACGGATTCATTCCCACAGAAAGCCGCAGGCACCGCCATTTGCTATTCTTCGCCGCCTTGAACGATAGGGTCGCGAAGGATTCCAACGGGTCGCCGGCGCAAGCCGGCGATGCCGTTATTGAGGTCCGCGATGTGGTGTACCGCATCGGCGGGCGCGCCATATTCGATGGCCTCGATATCACCGCGCGCCGCGGTCGCATCACCGCCTTCATGGGTCCGTCCGGCACGGGCAAGACCACGCTGCTGCGGCTGATCACCGGGCAGTCCCATCCCGAAAGCGGCACCGTGCGTGTGTTCGGCCAGGACGTGCCGCACCTCGGGCGCCGCGAGCTGTTCGCACTGCGCCGGCGCATGGGCATGCTGTTCCAGAACGGCGCGCTGCTCACCGACCTCGACGTCTACGAGAACGTCGCGTTCCCGCTGCGCGCGCACACCCAACTACCCGAATCGCTGGTTCGCCAGCTGGTGCTGACCAAGCTGCACGCCGTCGGCCTGCGTGGCGCCGCGCGGCTGATGCCCGCGGAACTGTCCGGCGGCATGGCGCGGCGCGTGGCGCTGGCGCGCGCCATCGTCATGGACCCCGAGATCCTCATCTACGACGAGCCCTTCGTGGGCCTCGACCCGATCTCCATGGGCGTCATCTGCCGGCTGATCAAGCAGCTCAACGACGCGCTGGGCATCACCAGCATCGTCGTGTCGCATGACGTGCAGGAGCTGTCGATGATCGCGGACGACAGTTTCCTGCTGTCGCAGGGCAAGGTAGTGGCCAGGGGAACGCCCGCGGAACTGCGCCACAGCGAGCTCCCCGAGGTGAAGCAATTCATGGGCGGACTCGCGGACGGACCGGTGCCGTTCCACTATCCGGCGCCTGACTACCGCGCGCAGCTCCTGGAGGAGACGCCATGAGTGGCGGCCGTGATCCGGCCCTGGTGGCCGCCGTCCGGCGCGTCGGCGCCGTGGCGGTATTCCTCGGCGAGATCCTGGCACGAATACCCGCGAGCCTCGGCAAGCCGTCGCTGCTGGTGGCGCAGATCTACAACGCCGGGGCGCGCTCGTTGATCATCGTGATGATGTCCGGACTGTTCGTCGGCATGGTGCTCGGCCTGCAGGGATTCAACCTGCTGCAGCGCTTCGGCTCGGCCGACCAGGTGGGTGTTGCCGTGGCGCTCGGGCTGCTCAAGGAACTCGGTCCGGTGGTCACGGCGCTGCTGTTCGCCGGTCGCGCAGGCACCTCGCTGACCTCGGAGATCGGCCTCATGAAGGCCACCGACCAGCTCACCGCCATGCAGATGATGGCCGTGGACCCGGTGCGCCACGTGGTGACACCGCGCTTCCTCGGGGGATTCATCGCCATGCCGCTGCTGGCCGCGATGTTCAGCATCATCGGCCTGTACGGCGGCCAGCTCATCGCGGTCGCCCAGATGGGCGTCGATTCCGGCGCATACTGGTCGAACATGCAGAATGCCGTGGCGTTGCGCGACGTGAGCGAAGGCGTGTGGAAGAGCGTTGCCTTCGGTCTCGCCTGCAGCCTGGTCGCCGTCTACGAAGGATTCCATGCCGAGCCCACCGCCGAGGGCGTGGGCCTGGCGACCACGCGCACCGTGGTGGTCTCGTCCGTGCTGGTGCTGTTGCTGGACTTCCTGCTGACCGCCGCATTCTTCACCAAATCCTGATCGGGTCCCGTCATGCAAAGCAAACGTTCGCTCGAAATCGGTACCGGCCTGTTCGTGCTGCTGGGCTTCGCCGCGCTCGGTTTCCTAACCACCCAGCTGCCGGGCAGCTCGCTGCGACTCAAGGGCGCGGACAGCGGCTACAAGGTGGTGGCGGCCTTCGACAACATCGGCGACCTCAAGGAAGGCTCGCCGGTGACGCTGGCCGGCGTGCGCATCGGCCGCGTTGAATCCATCGCCATCGACACGCGCAGCTTCAAGGCCAACGTCACCCTGCGTATCGACCGGCAATACTCGGAGATTCCGGATGACAGCGATGCCAGCATCCAGACGGCCGGCCTGCTCGGCGGCAAGTACGTGGGCATCGGCCCCGGAGGCTCCGAAACCTTCCTGAAGGACGGCGGTCAAATCGAATTCACGCAGTCGGCCATCGTGCTCGAGAGCCTGGTCAACAAGTTCTTCGCCAACATGGCGAGCAAGGGCCAGGACGCCCGGCAGGACACGGCGCCGGCGGCGACAGGTGAACAGGAGAGGAAATGACCTTGTCAGTGAAGACCTTCGTTCAGGTGGGGTTCATCGCCGGTTTGTTAGTGGCCGGCGGCGCCTTTGCGGCCGGCGGAAAATTCGCCACCACCAACGGCAAGCCCGCGCCCGCCGCGGTGGACACCAGCGGCCCGTCGGAGCTGATCGAGAGCGCCGCGAACATCATGTTGTCCGGCATCGATGCGCGCCGCGAGGAGTTCCGCAAGGATCCCACCGGCCTCTACAAGCTGGTCGAGGACACGCTGCTGCCGTACTTCGACACGCCGTACGCGGCGCAGCTGGTGCTCGGCAAGAATTGGCGCAATGCCACTCCTGAGCAGCGCGATCGCTTCGTGAAGGCCTTCTACCAGTCGCTGCTGTACACCTACGGCGACGCGCTGGTGGACTTCACCGCCGACCGCCTCAAGGTGCTGCCGACCAAGGTGACGCCGGAGGACACCAAGGCCACCGTGCGCACCGAGATCACGCGTTCCAACGGCACCAAGGTCGCGGTGTTCTACACGCTGCGCAAGGTCAATGGCGCGTGGAAGGCCTGGGACGTGGTCATCGACGGCATCAGCTACGTGAAGAGCTACCGCGAGGACTACGGCGCGCAGGTCGACCAGATGGGTATCGAGGCGGTCATCAAGAACCTCGAAGCCAAGGCGCAGAGCGCCAAGGCCGGCAAGGCCAAGTCCACCTGATCGCATGGGCCCGACGGCACAGCAGGGAGCGCGCGTCGGCATCAGCGAGCCGGCTCCCGGGCGTATCACCGTGCAGGGCGAGCTCAGCTTCGCCACCGCGCGCGAGGCGCGTCAGGTCGGCGTGCTGGTCCTCGAGAGCTCACCGGCGGATCGCATCGTCATCGATTGCGCGGGCGTCACGCGCGCCGACAGCGCGGGGCTCGCGGTGCTGCTCGATTGGCTGGCGTGGGGCCGGCGCCGGAGGCGCTCGGTGTCATTGACCCACGTTCCGGCGACGCTGCTCGCCATCGCGCGGATCTCCGAGGTCGACGGCCTGCTGACCGCGACGGGCTGAGACCGGTCGGGAGGCGCGCTCAAGCGGCCAATATGCGCCGGTCCAGCGTTCGCGCCGACGTCACTCCCGTCAAGGCCATCGAGATCTCGAATTCACGGCGGATGATGTCGAGCGCCAGCCTGACACCCGCGCCGCCGCGCGCGGCGAGGCCATAGAGGTAGCTGCGTCCCACCAGGCAGGCGCGGGCGCCCGACGCCAGCGCCTTGAGCACGTCCTGTCCGCTGCCGATGCCGCCGTCCATGAGGATCTCGCAGCGGCCGCCGGTTGCCTCGGCGACGCGCGGCAGCGCCGCGATGGTCGAGCCGCTGCTGTCGAGCTGACGTCCTCCATGGTTCGACACGACGATGGCGTCGGCGCCGACGTCACAGGCGAGGCGCGCGTCTTCGGGCTCGGTGATGCCCTTGAGCACCAGCTTGCCGTTCCAGCGCTCGCGCACCCAGGCGAGGTCACGGGCGGTCAACGGGCCGAGCTGGCTGCCCATCCACTCGGACAGCGCCGCGGTGCCTTTTTCGGGAAAGAACGCGGCCAGGTTGCCGAAGGTGTGCCGGCGGGTGAGGAGCATGTCGAGCAGCCAGGCCGGATGACCCAGGAAGTCGCGCGCGCTGGCGAGGGTGAGACGCGGGGGTACGGCGAGCCCGTTCTTGGGATCCCGGCGGCGCAGCGCCTGCAGCGGCAGGTCGAGGGTCACGACCAGCACCGGGCAGCGCGCCAGGCGGGCGCGCTCGATCAGCAGCTCGTTGAACGCGCGGTCCTTCATGACGTACAGCTGGAACCACAGCGTGCCGCCGAAGCCGGCGCGCACGTCCTCGATGGGGCAGATCGACATGGTGCTGAGCACGTAGGGCACGCCCGCCGCGTGCGCGGCGCGCGCGGCCTGGATTTCGCCGTCGCAGCGGAACAGCCCGGTGAGGCCGGTGGGGGCGGGCGCCGCGGGCAGCGCCCAGCGCTCTCCCAGTACTTCGGTGGAGGCATCGAGCCGCGACACGTCGACCATCACGCGCTGGCGCAGTGGCAGCGCGCGCAGGTCCTCGCGGTTGCGGCGCCAGGTCAGCTCGTCGTACGAGCCGCGCTCGAGGTACTCGTACAGCGCCCGCGGCAGGCGCCGCCTCGCGAGCTCGCGCAGGTCCGCAATGCTGTTGGGCTCTGGCACCATTTCCTGGAAATGGGGTCTGACCCCATTTATGCGGCGGCGACGGTCTGGCGCTGGCTGCCTAACTTCTCGATGCCGAGCTCCATGACGTCGCCGGGCTGCAGGAAGACAGGGTCCGGCTTGATGGCCATGCCGACGCCGGGCGGCGTGCCGGTGGTGATCACGTCGCCGGCCTGCAGGCTCATGAACTGGCTGAGATAGCTCACCAGGAAGTGGGGTTTGAAGATCATGGTACGGGTCGAACCGTCCTGGCGACGCGTGCCATTCACGTCCAGCCACATCTTGAGTTGCGTCGGGTCGCCGACTTCGTCGGGTGTCACCAGCCAGGGGCCGAGCGGGCCGAAGGTGTCGCAGCCCTTGCCCTTGTCCCACTGGCCGCCACGCTCGAGCTGGAAGGCGCGCTCGGAGATGTCGTTGACCACGCAGTAGCCGGCGATGTGACTGGGCGCGTCCTGCTCGTTCACGTAGCGAGCCTCGCTGCCGATCACCACGCCGAGCTCCACCTCCCAGTCCATCTTGGTCGAGCCGCGCGGCTTCAGCACCGTGTCGTTGGGCCCGACGATGCAGCTCGTGGCCTTCATGAAAAGGATCGGTTCGGCGGGGATCTTCGCGCCCGTCTCGGCGGCGTGATCGGCGTAGTTGAGGCCGATGGCGATGAACTTGCCGACCCGGCCCACGCACGGGCCGAGGCGCACGCCGGCGGGTGCGCGCGGTAGTTGGGCCACGTCGGCGCGCCGCACGCGCTCGAGGCTCTGGGGTTCGAGCGCGCCGACCGCGATATCCGCGACGACGCCGGAGAGGTCGGCGATGCCGCCGTCCGCGAGCACCAGGCCGGGGCGCTCCGCGCCCGCAGCGCCAAATCGACAGAGTTTCATGAATTCTCCGGGGACTCAGGCGGCCGGCAGGCAGGCCGGTCCGATGGGTTCGAATTGCTTGTAGGTGAGGATGAATTCCTGGTGGCCCAGCGCCTCGGACCTGGACGGCTCGCCGCCGGCGACCCGCTGCACGAGCTCGTAGATCTCGCGCCCGACCTCGTCCAGCCCGGCGCCCTGCAGGATGCGCCCGGCGTTCACGTCCATGTCGTCGGACATGCGCTCGTAGGTGTCCGGGTTGGCGCACACCTTGATGACCGGCGAGAGGGCCGAACCGACCACCGAACCGCGCCCGGTGGTGAACAGGATGAGGTGCGAGCCACAGGCGATGAGCTCGACGATCTCGGCGTTGTCGGAGATGTTCGGGAAGCCGAAGCGCGGCTCGCCGTCGGGCACCACGTCGAGCAAGTACAGGCCGCCGCGCGGCGGGATGTCACCCGGCTTGATGAGCCCGGCGATCGGCGAGGAGCCGGACTTGGAGTACGCACCCATGGACTTTTCCTCGAGCGTGGTCAGGCCGCCCTCGGCGTTGCCGGGCGCGAAGCTGCCGTAGCCCATGATGCGATAGTAGTTAGCCGCCTTGTCAACGCAGGCCTCGATCTCGCGCCCGAGCTCGGGCGTGATGGCGCGCGACGCCATGATGCGTTCGCAGCCGATCAGCTCGCCGGTCTCCTCGAAGATGCAGGCCGCGCCGTTCTCGATCAGCCAGTCGAAGCAGCGCCCGACTGCCGGGTTCGCGGTGATGCCGCTGGTGCCGTCCGAGCCGCCGCACACCGTGCCGACCACGAGTTCGTTCAGAGCCATCGGTACCGGCGCCTGCCGGGAAATCTGCGCGCGCATCTTCTTCACGGCCTCGAGGCCCGCGTTCAGCGTGCGCGTGGTACCGCCCGCCTGCTGGATTACCAGCAGCTCCACCGGGCGGCCGCTGGCGTGGATGGTGCGGCGCAGCTCCTCGCGGTTGAAACTCTCGCAGCCGAGCGACACCAGCAGCACGGCGCCGACGTTCGGATGCGTGCACAGGCGCTTCATCATCTCGAGCGCGTACTTGTTCGGATAGCAGCCGGGGAATCCGATGAGGTGCACGTCGTCGCAGCCCGAGCGCTGCACGATCAGGCGCGAGACGTGGTGTGCGCACTCGACCAGGTAGGCGACCGCGACCACGTTGCGGATGCCCTTGCGGCCGTCGTTGCGGAGAAAACCGCGCATGGGAACTGGAGTGCTCGAAGCTGCGCTCATCGGTGTCCGTCCGTGCCGTCGCCGCGGGTGGTCGAGGGAATGTAGTCGCTGCGCAGGTTGTGCAGGTGGACATGCTCGCCGCGCGCCACCGCGGTCTTCATCGATCCGATCGGCGCGCCATACTTGAGGACGCGCGCATCGGCCGCGAGCGCGTGGCGCGCGAGCTTGTGCCCGAGCTCGATCGCCGCCGGCACGATCAAGCTCTCGCCGTCGATGTCGACGCGTTCGCCGGCCGCGATGTCACGGCGCGCCACCAGGATGTTGTCGTCCGGATGCAGCAGCAGCAGCGGCGGCAGCCGGCCGTGGTGATTGTCGGTCACGGTGTCCCCTGGCGCGGGATATTACTGCGGCGGCGTCGGGGCAGGGGATTCGGGCGGCATTGCCGACTCGCCGGTGCCGTCCGTCGGCTGACCATCGGCCGGCTGACCATCGGCCGGGGCTTCATCCTCAGGCTCCATGCCTTCCTCGAGATCGAGCGAGGCGTCGTCGACATTGCCGTCCTTCACCTGGAACTCACGGCGCTGCAGCCACGCGTTGCGCACGAAGGCGTACTTGTCATAGCTCGCGTCGATCTGCGCATCGAGGTCCAGGAGCTCCGTCCGCGTATCGAGCAGGCTCACGAGACGGATGTAGAAGCGCGTGCTGTCGTCCTCGAGGTAGCTGACCGGGTAGGTGAACTGGTCGACCAGCTTGCCGAAGGTATCGCGGGCCGATGATGGGCCCAGGATGGGCAGCACCAGGTACGGACCCGATTTCATGCCCCACTTGCCGAAGGTCTGGCCGAAGTCCTCGTCGTTCATCTCGATGCCCGCGCGCGTCGCGGGATCGAACAGTCCGCCGAAGCCGAACACGGTGTTCATGAGGAAGCGCGTGGAATCGTGTCCCGCCGCGCGCATCTTGCCTTGCAGGGCGTCGTTGACGGCCGTGTTCACGGTATTGAGATTGTTGAACACGTTGTTGACGCCGGCACGCACGAAGCGCGGCATCACCTTTTTGTACGCCTTGGCCACCGGGCGGGCGATGGCCCGGTCCATCGCGTCGTTGAACGCGAATGTGCTTCGGTTGAACCTCTCCCAGGGATCGCGGGGGTCTGCCTTGCCCGACGGCAGGCTGGCGCAGCCCGCAAGCAGCAGCATTGCGAGCGCGAGAACGGATTTCAGCATGGTGCGGAAATTCTACCGGGTTGGCCTTCCGCGCGCTCAGCGCGAAGCGCCGTGACCGCCGGACGGCTGCTGGGGATTTTCCTTGCGGCGCTTCTCTTCCTGCTCGGCGGCCTTGCGCCGCTGGCGGTCGCTGAACATCGCGTCGCGAACCTCGTCGAGCCGTGCCTGGAATCGGCTGCGCTGCACGCCGGTGATGTCGGGAACGGACAGCGCCATTTCGAGCTGCGCCACCGACAGCGGCAGATTGCCCGTGGCGATGTGGTACTCGCTCATGTAGTAAGCCGCGTCGGCGGTGTCGCCGGCACTGCTGGCGGCGAGTGCCGTGAAGCGGATCTGTTCCGGTGTCGGCGCCACGTTATTGAACAGGTCCAGCAGCACGGCATGCGCAGTCTTGGCCTGGTTGGCCTTGAGCAGCGCTTCCGCGTACCGCATGGTCAACGGGATGTTGCGCGGTGACACCCCGAGCGCGCGGCGGAAAGTCTCCAGCGCCTCGTCGGTGGCGCCCGCCGCCATCAGTGCCTGGCCCAGCGTCGACTGCAGCATCGGGACCTGTGGATAGTCGCGCGCGAGTTCGGTCAGTGAATCGAGCGAGGCGCGCGACTGGCCGCCCTGCAGGCTGGCGAATGCTTCGCCGTAGCGCTCGCCCGGGCCGAGGTCCTGGTTCGCGCGCCGCTCGCTGTAGTAGCGGCGCACGTTGTCTTCGGGTTGCGCCACCAGCACGCGCAGCCGCTCGCGGGTCAGCGCGTAGCTGACGCTCTCGGGCGTGGCCCTGAGGTCCTTGTACTGCGCGGCGCGCGAGCGCGATTCGGCGATGCGGTTGGTGGTGATCGGGTGCGACTGCAGGATTTCCGGGATGGCGTTGCGGCCGGTGGTCGCGAGACTGGTGCGCCGGCCCATGGTCTCGAAGAAGTCCGGCATCCCGTACGGATCGAAACCGGCCGCCGCGAGGAATCCCATGCCGACGCGGTCGGCCTCGGACTCGTTGGCGCGCGTGAAGTTGATCTGCTGCTGCATGGCGCCGCCCTGCGCCATCGTGACGCCGGCCATGGTGGCATCGCTGGAACCGGTGGCCGCCCCGACCAGGATGGCCGCGAGGATGCCCGCCATGGTGGCGATGCTCTGCCGGCCCTGCGCGCGGACGCGGCGCGCGATGTGCCGCTGCGTGACGTGCGCGATCTCGTGCGCCAGCACGCCCGCGAGCTGCGATTCGTTGCGCGTGGCCAGGACCAGGCCGTAGTTCACGCCGATGAACCCGCCAGGCAACGCGAAGGCATTGATGGTGTCGTCGCGCACGAAGAAGAACTGGAAGCGCTGGCCGGTATCGCCGCTGGCCTGCGCGACGATGCGCGACCCGAGTCCGTTCAGGTACTCGGTGGCCTCCGGGTCTTCGATGATCTGGCCTTCATCGCGCAGCTGGCGCATGACCTGCAGGCCGATGTGGTACTCGTCGTCGAGCGTCAGGACCGAGGAGGCGGGGCTGCCAATGTCCGGCAGGTCGTTGCCTACGCCCTGCGCAAGCGCCGGTTGCGGCAGCACCATCAGCATCGCGAGGATGCCCGCCAGCAGGCAATTCAGGGCCCTTTTTCCAGTAGAGATGGGCATCGCGGATTGGACCTTCGCGGCCGGGGCGAGTTCGGGCGCGCTCAGAGCGTATCAGAGGCGAAATCGGCCAGACGCGAGCGCTCGCCGCGCACCAGGGTGATGTGCCCCGCGTGCGACCAGCCGCGGAAGCGGTTGACCACGTAGGTGAGCCCGGACGTGGTTTCGGTGAGATAGGGCGTATCGATCTGCGCGATGTTGCCCAGGCAGACGATCTTGGTTCCCGGACCCGCGCGCGTCACCAGCGCCTTCATCTGCTTGGGCGTGAGGTTCTGCGCCTCGTCGAGGATCACGAAGCGGTTGAGGAAAGTGCGTCCGCGCATGAAGTTGAGCGAGCGGATCTTGATGCGGTTTCGCAGCAGGTCGTTGGTGGCCGCGCGACCCCAGTTGCCGCCTTCGCCGGAGCGGGTCAGCACCTCGAGGTTGTCCATGAGCGCGCCCATCCACGGCTCCATTTTTTCTTCCTCGGTACCGGGAAGGAACCCGATGTCCTCGCCGAGCGGGATCGTCACGCGCGTCATGATGATTTCTACGAAGCGGTTGGCCTCGAGTGTCTGCATGAGCCCGGCGGCGAGCGTCAGCAGCGTCTTGCCCGTGCCCGCGGGCCCGAGGATGGTGACGAAGTCGATCTCCGGGTCGATGAGCAGGTTGAGCGCGAAATTCTGCTCGCGGTTGCGCGCGCTGACGCCCCAGACGCTGTGCCGCTCCGAGCGATAGTCGCGTGCCAGTTCGAGCGTGGCCTTGCCGCCCTCGATGCGCCGGACGATGGCCTCGATGCCCGCGGCGCCTTCCTCGTGCACGAACTGGTTGACGTGCAGGTCGCCGACCGCCGGCCCCGAGATTTCATAGAAGGTGCGGTCCGCCTCCTTCCACGATCGCATGTCCTTGCCGTGCGACTCCCAGAAGTTGGCCGGCAGCGGCGCGAGCCCGGTGTACAGGACGTCGGCGTCCTCGATGGTCTTGTCGCTGTAGTAGTCCTCGGCGTGCACGCCGACCACGGCGGCCTTGATGCGCAGGTTGATGTCCTTGGACACCAGCGTGACGCGCGACTCGTGGTGCAGCGCCTGCAGCGCCAGCGTCATCGCCAGGATGGCGTTGTCGTTGCCGTGGCCCGGTAGATAGTCGGGCAGGGCCGAGGTGAGCTGGCGCGTCTGGAAGAACAGCCGCCCGGAGGTGCGCTCGCCATCGGCGCGTTCCGGAGCGCCGAGGCCCTGGGCCGACGGCAGCGGCAGGCCGGCGTCGATCTCCTCCTTGGTGGCATCGCGCATCAGGTCGTCGAGGAAGCGACTGACCTGGCGCACGTTGCGCGAAGCTTCCGAGAGACCCTTCTTGTTGGCGTCGAGCTCCTCGAGCACCACCATCGGCAGGTACACGTCGTGTTCCTGGAAACGGAAGATCGACGTCGGGTCGTGCATGAGCACGTTGGTGTCGAGCACGAACAGGCGGCGTTCGACCGCGGGCTTGGCCGGCTTGCCGCCGGTCGTGCGCCGGGCCGCGGTCACAGCTGCTTCGCCGCCTCGAGGACTTCGGCCGCGTGGCCCTTCACTTTCACCTTTCGCCATTCTCTTACCAGCTTGCCGCTCGAATCGACCAGGAACGTGCTGCGCTCGATGCCCATGAACTTCCTGCCATACAGGGACTTTTCGCGGATCACGTCGAACAGGCGGCAGACCTTCCCGTCCTCGTCCGAGAGCAGTTCGAAGGGAAATTTCTCCTTCGCGCGGAATTTCGTGTGCCGCTCGCAGCTGTCCTGCGAGATCCCGAGCACCGTGGTCTTCGCGCGCCTGAATGCGGCGTGCAGGTCGCGGAAGTCCTGGCCCTCGAGCGTGCAGCCCGGAGTCATGTCCTTCGGGTAGAAATAGAGCACGAGATTGCCGTCCCTGGCATCGGCGGTCTTCCACGTCGAACCGTCGGAGACGGGCAGCGAAAACGCGGGAATCCTTTTGCCGACGGCGACGGTCAAGACTTTACCGGCTCCAGGATCGCGTCCAGGTTTTGCGCGTCGCAATAGTCCATGAACTCCTCGCGCAGGTGCGCAAGCTGCAGCCGCTTCGGCACGTTGATGATCATCTGCACCGCGAACATCTGCGCGCCGGTGTGCGCCGCGGGGTAGGTGCGCGTCGACACCTCGGCGATGTCGATGGCGCGGCTGGCGCAGAAGCCCGAGAGCCCCGCCACGATGCCCGACTGGTCGAGGCAGACCACGTCGATGGAATATGGCAACAGCTCGGCACGCGGTGCGCGCGGCTCGGTGCGCTTCATGTGCAGCGACAGCCCGGAGGACTCGCCGAGGCGCGCCAGCTCGCTTTCGAGCTTGGCCAGCGAGTGCCAGTTGCCCGACACCAGCACCAGCATGGCGAACTCGTTGCCGAGGCTGGCCATGCGGCTCTCGCTGATCGACCCTCCACAATCCGAGATTACGCGGGTGAGGTCGTGGACCATCCCGGTGCGATCACTTCCGATGGCGGATACGGCGAGGTGCTGCTTCATCTGGCCCGAAGTGTACCCCAGCGCCCAATAACAATGCCGCCGTGGCTTGCGGACCCGGTGGGGCGCCCTTACCATGCCCGACCGTTTTATCGACCTCGGATACTCATGTTCGCCGGCAGCATGGTGGCGCTCGTGACCCCGATGCAGCCCGACGGCAGCATCGATTACGACGCCTGGTCCCGACTCCTCGAATTTCACGTCGCCAACGGCACCACCGGAGTCGTGGTCGCCGGTTCGACCGGAGAATCCGCGTCGGTCAGCGACGAGGAACTGGGCAAGCTGCTCGTCCAGGCGCGACGCGTCATCGGACGGCGAGCATTGCTCATCGCGAACACCGGCACCAACGCCACCGCCAGCTCCTGCGACCGGGCACGGGAGTTCTCCGCGGAGCGGTACCAGGTAGATGGCCTGCTGGTTTCCACGCCCGGGTACGTGCGCCCCACGCAGGACGGACTGTTCCGGCATTTCCAGGCCATCGCGCAGGCGTCGCGCGTTCCCGTGCTGCTGTACAACGTGCCGAGCCGTACCGCGGTGGACATGCTGCCCGCGACGGTGGCGCGCCTGTCGCGCGTGGAGCGCATCGCCGGCATCAAGGAAGCGGTCGGTGAATCGGCGCGCGTGCGCGAGCTGGTCGCCAGTTGCGCGCCGGGATTCAAGGTGCTGAGCGGCGACGACCTGACCGCGCGCGAGACCATCGGGGTCGGCGCCGTGGGCGTGATCTCGGTGACCGCCAACGTGGCGCCGCGCGGGATGGCCGACATGATTGCCGCGGCGCTGGCCGGCGATCGAGCCGGCGCGACGCAGGTCGACCAGCGCCTGGTGGCGCTTCACCGGAACCTGTTCGTCGAGAGCAACCCCATCCCGGTCAAGTGGGCGCTGGCGCGCATGGGCCTGATCCACGGCACGCTGCGCCTGCCGCTGACCGAGCTGTCCGCCGAATACCACGCGATCGTCACCGAGTCGCTGTTCGCGGCCGGCATCAAAGAAGCGGCGCTGAACTCCTGACACCTCCGAGGGTCGCACGATCTATGCGAAATGCAGGAATAGTCCTCTGTGGCCTCGTGCTCCTGACCGGCGTGACCGCCTGCAAGAGCCCGCTGGTCGGCTGCCATCAATCGAACAAGGACTACGCCGGGGCGCCGGAAGTGCCGCCCCTGCAGGCGCCGCCGGGGCTCGAGCCTCCCAATACGCGCAATGCGCTCAAGGTGCCGCCGCTCAACACGCCCGAGCGCGTGCGCGGCCCCAATGAACCCTGCCTCGATGCCCCGCCGCCATACTCGGCTACCAAGCCGCTCACGCCGCCGCCTGCGGAACCCGCAAAGAAGAAGTGACTAGTTGCTATGATGCGCACCCCGTGAATTCCTTTGGGTGCGCGGGAAGGTAGCGGGACGCGGACAGGTGGCCGAGCGGTCGAAGGCGCTTGATTGGAAGTCAAGTAACATCGCAAGGTGTTCGTGGGTTCGAATCCCACCCTGTCCGCCACTTCTTTACCATGGCAGTCCGTATCGGCTCCTTCGCGACGACTAGTTGTA
>DASSRK010000163.1:0-14712 GCA_035701825.1 Steroidobacteraceae bacterium | reverse complement strand
GCCTCGACTTCCTGATGCAGGAGCTCAATCGCGAGGCCAACACGCTGGCTTCGAAGTCACAGGACCTGGACACCACGCGCATCAGCGTCGACATGAAGGTGCTGATCGAGCAGATGCGCGAACAGGTGCAGAACGTCGAATAGCCGGCCCCCAGCGGCCAGCTAGAACTCCTTCTCCGCCCCGCGCTCACGCAGCTTGTCCACCTGCCGGAATTTCGCCCAGCTGTTCGACAACGAGAACAGCAGCGGCTTGCCGATCACCTTGCCGAGGCTGCTCGGCAGAAAGAAATCCCGCTCGTTCGAAAAGTAATTGAAGTACTTGTCGTACTCCGCGTCTGCGTCGCCGAGGATGTTGCGCGCGGCGAAAGTGCCGGTGAACGCCGCCCACGGGATCCCCACGCAGCCGAAGATGAAGCGCATGTGCGGCTGGTCCCTGGGCTTCACGATGGTCGGCAGCAGGTCGCGCGTCGTGTCGATCTGGCCCGGCCAGAATTGGATGAAGGACACGTCGCGAAGCTGCGGGAAGTGATCGTAGAAGTCGGCGATCACGCGCTTGATGATGCCCGGATTGTTGTATGCATCCTTGAGGAAGGTGGTGAGCGCCGAGCCGCCGCCGACCAGCAGCCGGTTGTCCTTGGTCAGCCGGAAATATGTGTAGACCAGCTTCGAGTCCCAGCACTGCATCTGATCGCCCGAGGGAAACAGGACTTTCAGTTCGCGGTCTGTGAGCGGTTCCGTGACACTGAGGAATGTCTGCGCGTGGAAACACTCGGCCGAGAGCGGACTGATGTGCGGCTCGAGCTTGTCCACTGCGACGATGATGTTCTCGGCGGTGACGCTGCCGGCGTGCGTGTACACCGTATGGCCTTCGATGCGCTTCATCGCGGTGGCCTCGTAAACCTGCATGCCGTCGTCGACCAGCACGTCCTTGAAGCCCTGCAGGCACTGCAGCGGGTTGATGCCATAGGTGCCGCCGTAACGGATGCCCGCGGTGTAGCCCTGGGATCCGAGGATGGTCTTGAGCTGCGTCTCGTCGTAGAGCTTCTGGTCGGTGAAGCCCACTTCTTCGCGGCATTCGAGCTCGGCCTTGGCCGCGTCGTAGCCGCCCCTGCCGAGACCCAGGAACAGCGAGTCCTGCTTCAGCAAGCCGCACTGGATGTCGTACTTCTCGATGTTGCGAACCAGGCCTTCGATGGCGCTGACCGGCGCATCCCAGATTTCACGGGCGGCCTTGTTGCCGTAGCGGCGCGCGAGCTGGTGCAGCTCGAGTTCGCTGTCCGGGGTCAGGAAGCCGGCACTTCGACCCGAGGAGCTGCCGCCAACGATGTTCTTGTCGATCAGCACCACCTTGAGCCCCTTGCGCAGGAACTGGGCCGCCGCGCAAACACCGGCAAAGCCCGCGCCGACGATCACGACGTCGCACTCGATGTCCTTGGTAAGGGGCGGGCAATGCTTGTGCTGGGAGACCAGCAGCGTCGTGAACCACCAGTTCTGATTGACCAGACGCATGTCATTCCCCGGTTGAAACCTGCAACGCTTGTATCGGCGCGCGTGGAAGTGGGATATGGCCCCTTGGGGCATGGAGCCCGCATCGCTAGACTTCCGCGCCATGACTGAAGGCCCCCACCGACGCGGCTGCTTGTTCGTGATTGCCGCGCCGTCCGGCGCCGGCAAGACCAGCCTGGTCAAGGCGGTACTGGAGCGTGAGCCCTCGCTGCGCGTGTCGGTCTCGCACACCACGCGCAAGCAGCGCGAGACGGAGGTGCCAGGCCGCGACTACCACTTCGTCGCCGTGGACGAGTTCAGGCGACTGCGCGATGCCGGGGAATTCCTCGAGCACGCCCAGGTGTTCGACAACTACTACGGCACCGGGCGCGCGCAGGTCGAGGCGCTGCGCAACGCCGGCCACGACGTGATACTCGAGATCGACTGGCAGGGCGCGCGGCAGGTGCGCAAGGCGCAGCCGGACTGCATCTCGATCTTCATCCTGCCGCCGTCACGCGCCGAGCTCGAGAAGCGGTTGCGCAATCGCAGGACCGACAGCGACGAGGTGATCGCCCGCCGGCTGCGCGACTCGATCGCCGACATGACCCACTACGCCGAATTCGACCGGGTCATCGTCAACCGGGACTTCGAAACCGCGGTGGCCCAGCTCCTGGAGATCCTCCGGGGGCAGCCGGGTTACGAGGCCGGCCGGGCCGAACTGAAGCCTCTGCTCGCGGAGCTTCTCGGCTGATTCGGCCGCCCACGTGGGGTTGGGCCGCGTGAAGGGCCTCAAGAAACCGCAAATCCCGGCAAAACCACATCTTTTTCCAGTAGACTTCGTCCCCCGCAAGCTTGGTTTTCCGAGAGATTCATGGCCCGCATTACCGTCGAAGACTGCCTCCCGAACGTCGACAACATTTTCCAGCTCGTGCTGTTGGCCGCGCAGCGTGCGCGCCGGCTTGCCAATGGCGCCGAGCCCACCGTTCCCTGGGAGAACGACAAGCCCACCGTGGTCGCGCTGCGCGAGATCGCCGAGGGCAACATCACGCCGGAAATGCTGCGTGAGCCGGAGCCGCCGCCGCCGGAAGCCACGCTGCCGGACGCCGACAACCAGTCCCTGTTCCGTGCGCCGCAATTCGGCCTGCAAGGCGATCGTGACGTACAGGAATAACGCCACCGCCTGACTTTCCCCAAAGGAGCGCTCGCGCGCCATGGACTTAGCGTCGCCGCTCCTTCAGCTCCTGCCCAGTTCCCGGCGCTTGCCGGGTCTGCGCGAGCTCATCAACAGCCTCGAGACCTACCTGCCGGCCGAACAGGTCGCGCGGGTACGCTCGGCGGCTGAATTCGGCGCCGAGGCGCACGAAGGACAGAAGCGGCTCTCGGGCGAGCCGTACATCGCGCATCCGCTGGCCGCCGCGCAGATCCTTTCGGACCTGCACATGGATCCCGACACCATCATCGCGGCGATCCTGCACGACGTCATCGAAGACACGCCGATCTCCAAGGACGAGCTGGCACAGAAGTTCGGCGCCGCGGTGGCCGAGATCGTCGACGGCGTCACCAAGCTCGACCAGATCCAGTTCAAGTCGCGCGCCGAAGCGCAGGCTGAGTCGTTCCGCAAGATGGTGCTCGCGATGGTGCGCGACCTGCGCGTGATCCTCGTGAAGCTCGCGGACCGCACCCACAACATGCGCACGCTCGACGCCATGGCGCCCGCGCGCCGCCGCGCCATCGCGCGCGAGACGCTCGACATCTACGCGCCCATTGCAGGACGCCTCGGGCTCTACAACCTCAAGCTCGAGCTCGAGGACCTGGGCTTCAAGGCCGCGTTTCCGCATCGCTACCGCGTGCTGGAGCGCGCGCTCAAGAAGGCCCGCGGCAACCAGAAGCAGTTCCTGACCAAGATCGCCGACACGCTGCGCACGGCCCTGGTGAAGGCCGACCTCAAGGCCGACGTCTCGACGCGCGAGAAACACCTCTACAGCATCTACAGCAAGATGCTGCGCAAGGGCGCGCCGCTCTCCGAGATCGTCGACGTGTTCGGCCTGCGCATCGTGGTCGACAAGGCTGACACCTGCTACCGCGCGCTCGGCGTGGTGCACGCCGCATACAAGCCCATGCCGGGCCGCTTCAAGGATTACATCGCGATCCCGCGCATCAACGGCTACCAGTCGCTGCACACCACGCTCTTCGGCCCCAATGGCATCCCGATCGAGGTGCAGATCCGTACCGAGGACATGCACCGCGTCGCCGAGGCCGGCATCGCGGCGCACTGGAAATACAAGGTCAACGAGACCGAGAGCGGCCAGGACGAGCGCGCGCGCGAGTGGCTGGCGAACCTGGTCGACATGCAGGAAGGCGGCAGTTCCGAGGACTTCCTCGAGAGCGTCAAGGTCGACCTGTTCCCCGACAAGGTCTACGTGTTCACGCCCAAGGGCGAGATCCTGCGCCTGCCGCGCGGCGCCACCGTGGTGGACTTCGCATACGCCGTCCATACCGACGTCGGCAATCGCTGCGTCGCCGCCAAGGTGGACAGGCGGCTGACGCCGCTGCGCACGCCGCTGCGCAACGGCCAGACCGTGGAAATCATCACCGCCAAGGGCGCGATGCCGAATCCTTCGTGGGTGAACTTCGTGGTCACCGCCAAGGCGCGCGCCGCCGTGCGCCACTATTTGAAGGGACTGCGCCGCCAGGAAGCCATCGAGCTCGGCGCGCGACTCATCAACCAGGCGCTGGGCGAGTTCAAGCTGTCGCTCGACGAGGTGCCGACCCAAACGCTGAATTCCGCGGTGGTCGAGCTCGGCATGCACGACGTCGACGAGCTGTACGAGAAGGTGGGGCTCGGCGAGCGCCTGGCGCCACTGGTCGCACGCCGGCTGCTGCCGACCAAGGCCAGCGAGGGGTCGTTCTCGGGCGCGCCGGTGCCGCTGGCCATCGCCGGCACCGAGGGTCTGCTGGTGTCGTACGCGCGCTGCTGCTTCCCGATCCCGGACGACGCGATCTTCGCGTTCCTGTCGGCGGGCCGCGGGGTCGTGGTCCACCGCGAGAATTGCGTCAACGTCGAGGACTATCGCAAGCATCCGGAGAACTGGTTGCCCGTCGCCTGGCAGGCGACCACCGACAAACTCTTCAGCTCGGAGATTCGCGTCGACGTCGCCAACAAGATGGGCGTGCTCGCGGCCGTGGCCGCGGCGATCTCCTCGGGTGACACCAACATCGAGCGCGTGGCGGTCGAAGAAAAAGACGCCGACAGCTCCTCGCTGGTCTTCGAGCTGCGGGTCCGCAACCGCGAGCACCTGGCGCGCGTGGTGAAAGTCATCCGCCGCATGCCCGAAGTGCTCAAGGTCACGCGTACAATCGCGAGCCACGGCCGCGCATCGCGCGCGGCCGACTGACACCCGACCCTTTTCGAGGAGACCGGCACGCGCCGGGCATTCGCCATGACAGAAGCTCGCCAGGCAATCCACACCGACCAGGCGCCCAAGGCCATCGGTCCGTATTCACAGGCCATCCGCGTCGGCAACGTCGTCTACATGGCGGGCCAGATCCCGCTCGACCCCGCCACCATGCAGATGGTCGAGGGCGACTTCGAGGCCGAGGCGCGCCGCGTGTTCGAGAACATCAAGGCGGTAATCGCCGCTTCTGGCGGGACGTTCGCACAAGTGGTGAAGGTCACGATCTTCCTGACGGATTTCGCCAATTTCGCCAAGGTCAATGAGCTCATGGCGCAGTACTTCAGGGAGCCGTACCCGGCGCGCTCCACCGTCGCGGTCGCGGCGCTGCCGCGCAACGCGCGCGTCGAGATCGAGTGCACCCTGCACCTGGGGTAGACCCGCCGCCGTGGCAAGCAGCGCGCCACAGCTCGTGAACGAACGGCGCCCGGTCGCCACCCTGCGCGGCGTCGGCCCGGCACTCGCGGACAGGCTCGCGAAGCTCGGCGTGACGCAGGTACAGGACCTGCTGTTCGTGCTGCCCATGCGTTACGAGGACCGCACCGAAGTTCTGCCCATCGGTGGCCTGCGTCCCGGCACGCGCGCCGTGGTCGAAGGCGAAGTGCAGCTCACCGAGGTGGTGTATCGCCGGCGGCGCCAGATGCTGTGCCGGATCACCGATGGCACCGGCGCGCTCACTTTGCGGTTCTTCTACTTTTCGTCGGCGCAGCAGGCCGGCCTCGCGCGTGGCACGCGCATCCGCTGCTTCGGCGAGGTGCGTCGTGGTCCGATGGGGCTCGAGATCGTGCATCCCGAGTACCGGCGACTCGGCGCCGAAGCCGAACCGCTCGAGGAAGTGCTGACGCCTATCTACCCGACCACGGAGGGCGTGCCGCAAGCCCGCCTGCGCTCGCTGATCGAGCTCGCGCTGCGCGAGGCCGAGGCGTCGGGCGTGCGCGACTGGATTCCCGCGAACATGCTGCGGAAGCTCGAGCTGCCCTCGCTCATCGACGCACTGACCATGATGCATCGCCCACCGCGCGACGCGCACCTGCCGGAGCTGCTCGGCGGCCGGCATCCGGCGCAGCGGCGGCTGGCGTTCGAGGAACTGCTGGCGCACCAGCTCACGCTGCGCCGCCTGCGCGAGCAGGTGAAAGGCGATCCGGCGCATCCTCTGGGCGCGGGCGACGAGCTGCAGCAGCGCCTTCTCGAGTCGCTGCCGTTTCCGCTCACCGGTGCGCAGCGGCGCGTGCTCGCCGAGGCCGATCGCGACCTCGATGCCGACCGGCCCATGGTCCGCCTGGTGCAGGGCGACGTGGGCTGCGGCAAGACCGTGGTCGCGGCCGCCGCCGCCGCGCGCGCGGTGGGCTGCGGGCTGCAGGCCGCGCTCATGGCGCCCACCGAACTGTTGGCCGAGCAGCACGCGAAGAACTTCCAGCAATGGTTCGGCGCGCTCGGCATCCCGGTGGCTCTGGTCACCGGATCGATGCCGGCGCGCGCACGGCGCAGCGCGCTCGAGTGCGTGGCCAGCGGCGAGATCAGCGTGGTCGTCGGCACGCACGCGCTGTTCCAGGAATCCATCGAGTTCGCGAACCTGGGCCTGGTCATCGTCGACGAGCAGCATCGCTTCGGCGTGCAGCAGCGCCTCAGCCTGCGCGACAAGGGCGCGCGCGGCGGCAAACTACCGCACCAGCTGATCATGACCGCCACGCCGATCCCGCGCACGCTGGCGATGACCGCGTACGCGGACCTCGACGTGTCGGTGATCGACGAGTTGCCGCCGGGACGCACGCCCGTCCGCACCACCGTGTTCCCGCAATCACGTCGCAGCGAGATCGTCGAGCGCGTGCACGCGCAGATCAGGCAGGGACGCCAGGCGTATTGGGTCTGCCCGATGATCGAGGAGTCGGAAGAGCTGCGTTACCAGGCCGCGGAGGAAACCGCGACGGCGCTGCAGGAAGCGCTGCCCGACGTGCGCGTCGGCCTCGTGCACGGGCGCATGACGCCGCGCGACAAGGAGCGCGGCATGTATGCGTTCAAGCAGGGCGCGATCGGCCTGCTGGTGGCGACCACGGTGATCGAAGTCGGCGTCGACGTGCCGAACGCGACACTCATGGTCATCGAGAACGCCGAACGCATGGGCCTCGCGCAATTGCACCAGCTGCGCGGCCGCGTGGGGCGCGGCGCTCATGAGAGTGACTGCGTCCTTCTGTATGGCGAGCCTTTGAGCGAGGTCGCCCGCGCGCGGCTCAAGGCTATTCGCGAGACCAACGATGGCTTCGTGATTGCCCGTCGCGACCTGGAATTGCGCGGCCCCGGAGAGCTGCTCGGCACCCGCCAGACGGGGCTCGCCGAGATGCGGGTCGCCGACCTGATGCGCGACTCGGACCTGTTGCCCGAGGTCCAGGCAGCCGCCGAAATCCTTTTGAAACAGGATCTTGCCGCAGTCGAGGCGCTCACCCAGCGCTGGGTGGGCAGTGGCGCCCGCTACGGCCGCGTGGGCTGAGGAGCGGACCCGGACCGCCATAGATAAGAGTGGGCATTGTTCGCCAAATGCGAATCATTTACATTTGGCCCGAACACAGCCATGGCCGTCCAGATCCTCAACGACATGCCGGATGTCGCCGTTCATCGAGGCGATCCGCTCCCGGCGTGCTTGCGTGACATCCACATGCCGCGCGCCGACCGGGCCCCGCGGCGTGGGCGCGCGATTTTTCTCGCGATCACCATCGGGCTGCATGCGCTCGCGGCGCTCGCGTTCATGCAGATGACCTACAGCCGACCCGCGCCGAGCGAGTCGGTGCCGATCGAGGCGTCGATCATCGATCTGCCGCAGGCAGAAGAAGCTCCACCCACCGCCACACCGCCGAACATCGAGCTCGCCTACTCGCTGCCGGCGCCGCCCGAGGCCGTGGTCGAAACCGAAACGCTCAGCACCGCGATCACCACCGAGCCCGCGACCGCGACGGCCGAGACCACACCGGTCGCGCCGCCGTTGGTCGAATCGGTGGAATACGTGCGCGCCGCGCCGCCGGTGTATCCGAAGGAATCCCAGCGCAAACGCGAGTACGGCACCGTGGTGCTGCTGGTACTCGTCGATGCGCTCGGCCGGCCCGCGCAGGTCGAAGTCGAGCGCTCGAGCGGATTTTCGCGGCTCGACGCGGCCGCGCGCGCCGCGGTCGAGAAATTCCTGTTCAGGCCGTACGAGGTCAACGGCGTCGCGCAGCCCGCGCAGGTGCGCATCCCGATCGAATTCGAGCGCCGCAGCTGAGCATCGCGGCGGGTATGATGCCCGCCCGTGAGCACTGTTCTCGACGAGCTCAAGCCCCGTCAATCCAATTCCCGCCTCGCGGCGCTGCGCTATGGCCGGCGAATCCGCGATCTCGTCGAGCTGGCGCGGCTGCATCGGCCCATCGGAATCTGGTTGCTGCTGTGGCCGGTGTTGTGGGCCGTGTGGATCGCCGGCGCCTCGCACCCCACGCCCCGGATCCTGGTGATCTTCGTGCTCGGCACCGTGGCCATGCGCTCGGCCGGCTGCGTGATCAACGATCTCGCCGACCGCGATTTCGATCCCTTCGTGAAACGCACGCGCGACCGGCCCATCGCCTCGCGGCGCATCGCGCCCACCGAGGCCGTGGTCTGGTTCCTGGCGCTGATCGGCGTAGCACTGGCGCTGGTGCTGCAGCTCGATCCGACCACCATCCGCATGTCGGTGATCGGCGCGGCGCTCGCCGTGACCTATCCACTCTTCAAGCGCTTCTTCCCGCTGCCGCAGTTCTACCTCGGCGTGGCGTTCAGCTGGGGCGTGCCGATGGCGTTCAACGCGCAGACCGGCGCGATCCCGCGGGTCGCGTGGATCATCTTCTTCGCGGGCATCATCTGGGCCGCGATCTACGACACCATGTACGCCATGGTCGATCGCGAGGACGACCTGAAGATCGGCGTGAAATCCAGCGCCATCGTGTTCGGCGACATGGACAAGCTGATCATCGGCATGATGCAGGGGCTGATGCTGTTCGCGCTCTACCTCGTGGGCACCAACATGCAGTTCGGCTACTGGTACAACGCCGGCCTGGTGGGCGCGGCGGTGTTCTTCGTCTACCAGCAGTGGTTGATCCGCGATCGCAAGCCCGAGGGCTGCTTCAAGGCGTTCCTGAACAACCACTACGTCGGCTACTCGATCTTCATCGGCGTCCTGCTCGAGTACGCGTTCCGCGCTGAATAGTGGGGACAGACCTGTCCCCACTACCACCACATCGCGTACAGCCACGCCAGGATCGCGACCACGATCAGCGCCGCGACGTTGAAGCCCGTGCCCGTGGAGAAGTCGACGTTCTTGATGTCGACGCTCATCTTCGCTTCCTTCTGTGGCGACATCAGCGAGAGCGCCACGGCGATCACGATGCCGGCGACGAAGCACCAGCCGACGCGGTTCATGAACGGGTAGTCGGGCAGGTACTTGTAGAACGCCCACGACATCACGACCGTGCCGATCATGGACACCATCGCGGCGGTGGCCGTGGTTCGCGCCCAGAAGAGTCCCAGCAGGAAGATCACGCAGATGCCGGGCGTGACGAAGCCGGTGAAGTTCTGGATGTACTGGAAGCCCTGGCCGAAATTGCTGAGGAACGGCTTGGTGATCACGATCGCGGTGAGGATCGACAGCACCGCAACGACGCGGCCGATGGTGACGAGCGTCTTCTGCTGGGTATGCGGATACGCCGCGCGATAGAGATCCATCGTGGCGATGGTGGCGATCGAATTGATCTTGGAACCCGTGGACGCGACGATGGCCGCGACCAATGCCGCGAACACGATGCCCTTGATACCCACCGGCAGCATGGCCATCAGGCTCGGGTACGCCTGGTCGGTGCGCTCGAGGCCGGGCGACAGCACCAGCGCCGCGATGCCGGGCAGCACGATGATGGCCGGCATGATCAGCTTGAGGAACGCGGCGAGCACGATGCCCTTCTGTGCTTCGTCGACGCTCTTGGCCGCGAGCCCGCGCTGGATGATGTACTGGTTGAAGCCCCAGTACGAGACATTCATCATCCACATGCCGCCTAACAACACGGCGAGGCCCGGCAGATCCTTGTAATGCGGGCTGGCGGGCGACAGGATCATGTCGAACTTCTCGGGGAAGCGCTCGGTCAGCAGCTTGAAGCCCGCGACCACGCCGGCGCCGTCACTGACCTTGTCGAGCGACAGGTACGTGATGATGACGCCGCCCAGCACCAGCAGCGACACCTGCACGATGTCGGTGAGCGCCACGGCCTTGAGGCCGCCGTACAACGCGTACAACAGCGCGAACAGTGCCAGCGCGGTGATCGCGATCTGGATGTCGAGGCCGGTGATGGCGTTCACTGCCAGCGCACCGAGCCACAGGATCGAGGTCAGGTTCACGAAGATGTACAGCGCCAGCCAGAAGATGGCCATGACCGTGCGCACTGCGGGGCTGTAACGGCGCTCGAGGAATTCGGGCATGGTGTAGATGCCGTTCTTGAGGAACACCGGCAGGATCCACTTGCCGACGATGATCAGCGTGAGCGCCGCCATCCATTCATAGGACGCGATCGCCATGCCCATGACGTAACCGGAGCCCGACATGCCAACGATCTGCTCGGCGGAGATGTTGGCCGCGATCAGCGAAGTGCCGATGGCCCACCACGGGAGCGCGCGCGACGCGAGGAAGTAGTCCTGCGCGTTCTTCTGGTGTTCGCCCTTCTCGCGCGACACCCATTGCGCCAGCAGAAAAATGCCAACCGCGTAGATCACCAGGATGGTGATGTCGATCGTCGACAGATTCACGTGAGACCCCCTCGCTGTTCTATTTATTCGGTGGCTGCACGCAGTGCCTCGGTGAGCGACTGCGCGCGCTTCGTCAGCTCCGCGAGTGTATACGCGGGCGTGAACAGTTCGCTGCCAAAACCGAATCCATCCGCGCCTGACTCGAGCCACGCCCCGATGTCCTGCGAGCCAATACCGCCGACGGGAAAGATCTTCACGTGCTTCGGCAGCACGGACTTGAGTGCCTTCAGGTGACGCGGACCGTAGGTCGCCGCGGGAAACAGCTTGAGCTCGGTCGCGCCAGCCTCGACGGCCGTGAACGCTTCGGTCACGGTAGCGATACCAGGCATCACGCGCATGGCGAGATCGAGCGCGCGCCGGATCACGCGCGCATCGCAGTTCGGCGCGACCACGAGCCGGCCACCCGCGGCGTGCACCGCCTCGACGTCGGCCACGGTGAGCACCGTGCCCGCACCGACCAGGCAGGTCGCGCCGTGCGCCTGCGCCAGTAGTTTGATCGAATCCAGCGGCTGCGGGGAATTCAGCGGTACCTCGATCAAGCGGAAGCCGGCGGCGACCAGCGCGGCGCCGGTCTCCGGCGCGCGCTGCGGCGTGAGCCCGCGCAGGATGGCGACCATGGGCCTGGAATGTGCGGTGTTCATGCGCGTGTCGTCTCGAGGGCGCGATACAGGAACGCCTGGCCACGCAGCGAAGCGGCGCCGCCGTCGACGCCGATTGCCTTGCGATTGCGACGGCTGAGCGCCTGGCCATAGCGCTCGCACAACTGCGGCGTGCCGACCAGGTACACGGGCGAGGCGGCATCGTGCTGGTCGAACAGCGGCAACGCGCCGCCGACATCCGTGCCGAGCAACAGGCCTGAAACCCACGAGGCCGCACCCTCGGCCGGGAGCTGCTGGTCGAGGCGCAGGCTGCGGGCCTGGAACAGCCGATGCAGCAGCGGCACCTCCGGATGTCGCGCGCTCTCGGCGAGCCCGCGCTCGAACTCGGCGGCACGATGGCTGACCGGCGTCGCGGCATCGCGCACCAGCACGCTGTGATTGCACAGCAACGCGAAGATTTCGCCCGTCGGAACCGTGAGGAATTCCTGCACGATGCCGTCGCGCATCGAGACCCACTTGGTGTGCGTGCCCGGCATGCAGACCAGGTGCCGGCCCTCGGCGAGCGCGGGCTCGACCTCCAGCGCCCCGATCAGCTGCGTCTCCTCGCCGCGCATCACGTCGGGCGCGCCAAGCGGGTTGCTGCAACGCATGCCCGGCACGATGAACACGCCGTTGCGCGGCGTGACCGCCTGGTCGGCGAGCTCGGCGAGCTCCGCGGGGCAGAGTAGATAGGGGGCTTCGCGCCAGCCGAAGCTCGAGCCCGCCATGCCGCTGATGACGGCCGGCAACTCGGCCTCCCGGGCGCGCCACTCGGCGGTATTCGTGTCGAACACTTCCGCGAAGCGACCACGCGAGTCCGCCGCGCCGGGGCCGGCGCGCGTGTCGAGCACCGCGCCCTGCGCGTCGCACAGCGCGAGGCGCAGGTTGCTCGTGCCCCAGTCCGCGGCGATGAAGGCCGGCTTGCCGCGCAGCTCGTCGATCTTCGTCATGCGCCCGATGTTACTCAGATGTGGTGGGGCCCGACGATCAGCCGTTCGCCCACCAGGAAGGCATCGGCCACCAGCTGAAATGGCCGCACGTCGACGTCCGACTCGCCGCGCGCGCAGAGCTCGGCGAACCGCTGGTAGAGCCGCGGATATTCGCCCGCGAGCCCGGCTTCCACCGACAGCGCGCGCCCATCGACTTCCAGGCTGGCGCCACCGTTCGACAGCTTCAGCGTTCCGGTGGTGGTGGTGAGCTCGATGTCCCAGCACTGCTCGCCTTCCTGGCGGAAATCGAATTCCGCGTCTATCTCCACACCCTTGGTGGTACGCAACCGCAGCTGCGCCGCGATCGGCGCTTGCTGGTTCTGCGGAAATTCCAGCTGGGCCGCGCTCACGCAAACCTCGGAGGTCAGGATGCGCGTCAGGACCGACAACGCGTTGATCCCTGGATCGAACACGCCGAAGCCGCCGGGCTCCCAGATCCATTGCTGACCGGGATGCCAGGCGCGCACGTCCTCCTTCCACGTGATGCGACCGCGTACCAGGATGCGATCCTGCAGCCACTCCTTCGCGCGGTCGACCGATGCAGCATGGCGCGAATGCCACGCCTGGAACAAGGTGCGATGGCGTCGCACCGCTTCTTCCGCCAACAGCTGGATCTGCCGCACCGTCGCGGCCGGCGGCTTCTCCAGCATTACGTGCCTGCCCGCCCGCAGCGCCAGCAACGCCGCATCGAAGTGCGCCTGCGGCGGCGTGCAAATGGAAATGCAGTCGAGCTCCTGCACATCCGCCAACATGGATTCCAGGTCAGGGTAGTTGGCAACGCCGTTCACCTTCGCGCTGCGGCTGGCGCACGCGACCAGTTCGAACTGCGGGTTGTGCTTCAGCGCGGGGATGTGCTGGTCCCGGGCGATCTTGCCGATGCCGACCAGTCCGATACGAAGGGGCATGAGAACTCCGGTCCTCGACCAGGACCGGAGTCTAACGAGAGCGGGGCGTCAGTGCTGCGCGAACGGCCGGGCACGCCGTAGGCCAAGCAACCCGATCAGCATGAGCAGAGTCGCGTACTCGAGGGTTCCGCCTCCGCCGCCGCCACCCCCGCCACCGCTGGAACTGCCGCCGCTCGGCGCGGCCGTCACGGTGAGCGTTGCCGCGTTGCTGCTGGCACTGCCCGCGCCGGTGGTCGCGACCAGCCGGTATTGATCGCCCGACATGGCGGTGGTGGTGCCCGACACAGTCAGTGTGCGTGTCGAACTACCCGCATAGGCGCCGCCGTCGGTGAGGTCCGCGAAGGTGCTGGAGCCGGCCGGCGCACGCTGCCATTTCAGCGTCGGCGGCTGGCACCCGGAAGCATCGGCGGTGAACGTGGCGCTGCTGCCGGCGCTGCGGGACACGGCCACCGGCTGGGTGACGATGGCAGGCGCCGTCGTGGTCACCGGGTAGTCGGGCCCGTTCAGCGACACCACGGTCATCGAGTACGACGGGAAACTCTGGGTGAAGCTGCTGCCGTTGTAACTCGCGGTGGACGCGGTGATGTCGGCGCAGCCCGCGCCGTTCGGCCTGGCCGCGTTGTCGTTGTCCTTGCCGTAGGCGTAGAGCTTCGCGCTGGTGACCGTCACGCCGTTCAGCGTGAAGCTGCCGTTGATGGCGTTGACCGGATCCTTGTTGATGACGAGCAGTGCGTACGAGTCGTCGGCGCGGTGCACCGCGAAAACCTTCAGCAGCGTGTTGTTGCTGGTGGCGGAGACCATCGTGTCGCCGCCGCGCGCGAAGAAGGACAGCAGCTTCAATGCGTAGTAGGTGGGATAGGTTTCGTAATTGCTGGAAGACCCACCGCTCGCCTGCGTGGACAGGATTCCGTAGTCGCCGTAGTTGCGCCAGCCGTAGAGTGATGCCGAGTTGTTCTGCGTGTTCGCCTCGGGCGGACCATTGCGGATGTCCCACCAGAAGGTGCCGCGGATCTCGGTCTGCATCACGCTCGCAAGACTGTCGGCGAGATACAGGCCATTCACCAGGCTGATCGACTGCTTGCCGGGGTTCGAGTACACCGAGTTGTTCTCGGTGACCACGATTTCGATGGTGTCACCGATGGTCGCGCCGAAGGCCGCGGTGATCTGCGCGCGCAGGTCCGCCGCGTCGTCCGGCCAGGTGGATGCCTTCTGCAGCAGCGCGGCGTCGTTCTCCTGGCCGGGCGCGCCGTCGTAACGGTGGTAGATCACGAAGTCGGGACGCGCGCCAAGCCCGGCCAACGTACCGAGCACGTCGGCGGTCCAAGTGGGGAACTGGCTGCCAATCTGTACGACGACTCCAATCTTGATCGATGGGTCCACCGCGCGCATCTTCTGCAGGTAGTTAGCCGCCCGGGTGCCGTAGGTGATGCCATTCCATTTCGGCGACTGCAGGTCCG
>DASSRK010000162.1:0-17717 GCA_035701825.1 Steroidobacteraceae bacterium | reverse complement strand
GGGCGTGTTCACCTCCGAAGTGACACGCGTGGCGCGCGAAGTCGGCACCGAAGGAAAGTTAGGCGGCCAGGCCGCGGTGCTCGGCTCGAGCGGCGTGTGGAAAGACCTCACCGACAACGTGAACTCGATGGCCTCGAACCTCACCGGCCAGGTGCGCAACATCTCCGAAGTGACCATCGCCGTGGCCAGCGGCGACCTGTCGCGCAAGATCACGGTGGACGTGCGCGGCGAGATCCTGCAGCTGAAAGAAACCATCAACACCATGGTGGACCAGCTGCGATCCTTCGCCTCCGAAGTGACGCGCGTGGCGCGCGAGGTCGGTACCGAAGGCAAGCTCGGCGGCCAGGCGGCCGTGCCCGGCGTCGCCGGCACCTGGAAAGACCTCACGGACAGCGTGAACTCCATGGCCGCGAACCTGACCGGCCAGGTGCGCAACATCGCCGAAGTGACCATCGCGGTGGCGAGTGGTGACCTGTCACGCAAGATCACGGTGGACGTGCGCGGCGAAATCCTGCAGCTGAAAGAGACCATCAACACCATGGTGGACCAGCTGCGCTCCTTCGCTTCCGAAGTGACGCGCGTGGCGCGCGAAGTCGGTACCGAGGGCAAGCTCGGTGGTCAGGCGCTGGTGCCCGGCGTCGCCGGTACCTGGAAAGACCTCACCGACAACGTGAACTCCATGGCCGCGAACCTCACCGGCCAGGTGCGCAACATCGCCGAGGTGACCATCGCGGTCGCGAGCGGCGACCTGTCGCGCAAGATCACGGTGGACGTGCGCGGCGAAATCCTGCAGCTGAAGGAAACCATCAACACCATGGTGGACCAGCTGCGCTCGTTCGCCTCCGAGGTAACGCGCGTGGCGCGCGAGGTCGGCACCGAGGGCAAACTCGGCGGCCAGGCGCTGGTGCCCGGCGTCGCCGGCACCTGGAAGGACCTCACCGACAACGTGAACTCGATGGCCGCGAACCTCACCGGCCAGGTGCGCAACATCGCCGAGGTGACCACCGCGGTCGCGAACGGCGACCTGTCGAGAAAGATCACGGTCGACGTGCGCGGCGAAATCCTGCAGCTCAAGGAAGCCATGAACACCATGGTGGACCAGCTGCGCTCGTTCGCCTCCGAAGTGACGCGCGTGGCGCGCGAGGTCGGCACCGAGGGCAAGCTCGGCGGCCAGGCCGAAGTGCAGGGCGTGTCGGGCGTGTGGAAAGACCTCACCGACAACGTGAATTCGATGGCCTCGAACCTCACCGGCCAGGTGCGCAACATCGCCGAAGTGACCACGGCCGTGGCCCGCGGAGACCTCTCGCGCAAGATCACGGTGGACGTGCGCGGCGAAATCCTGCTGCTCAAGGAAACCATCAACACGATGGTGGACCAGCTCAACGGCTTCGCGGCCGAAGTGACGCGCGTGGCGCGCGAGGTCGGCACCGAAGGCAAGCTCGGCGGCCAGGCCGTGGTGACCGGCGTCGCGGGCACCTGGAAGGATCTCACCGACTCCGTGAACGCCATGGCCACGAATCTCACCGGCCAGGTGCGCAACATCGCGGAGGTGACCACCGCGGTGGCGAAGGGCGACCTGTCGCGCAAGATCACGGTCGACGTGCGCGGCGAAATCCTCGAGCTCAAGCAGACCATCAACACCATGGTCGACCAGCTCAATTCCTTCGCCGCGGAAGTGACGCGCGTGGCGCGCGACGTCGGCACCGAGGGCAAGCTCGGCGGCCAGGCGAACGTGCGCGACGTGTCCGGCGTGTGGAAGGACCTCACCGAAAACGTCAACGTGATGGCGAACAACCTGACGGAACAGGTCCGCGGCATCGTGAAAGTGGTGACCGCGGTCGCCAATGGCGACCTGCGCCAGCGTCTCACCGTGGAGTCGAAGGGCGAGGTCGCCGCGCTCGGCGAAACCATCAACTCCATGACCGGCACGCTCGCGATCTTCGCCGACCAGGTGACCTCGGTGGCACGCGAGGTCGGCGTGGAAGGCCGGCTCGGTGGCCAGGCGCGCGTGGCCGGCGCCGCCGGCACGTGGAAGGACCTGGTCGCGAACGTGAACATGCTCGCGGCGAATCTCACCACCCAGGTGCGCGCGATCGCCGAGGTGGCCACCGCGGTCACCAAGGGCGACCTGACGCGTTCGATCCAGGTCGAGGCGCGCGGCGAAGTCGCCGACCTCAAGGACAACATCAACGCGATGATCAACAACCTCCGTCACACGACGGAGCGCAATACCGAGCAGGACTGGCTCAAGACCAACCTCGCCAAGTTCTCGCGCATGATGCAGGGCCAGCGTGACCTGGTGACGCTCGGCAACACGCTGCTGGCCGAGTTTGCGCCGCTGGTCAACGCGCACCAGGGCGTGATCTACATCGTCGACTACGACGCCGGCGAGCGCTATCTCAAGCAGCTCGCGAGCTACGCCGACGTCGGCGAGTCGAGCGAGCCGCGCCGCTATCGTTTCGGCGAGGGATTCGTCGGCGAGTGCGCCGTGCAGCGCTCGCGCCTGCTGTTGGCGCGCGTGCCGCCCGACAGCATCCGCATGACCTCGGGACTGGTCGAGGCCAAGCCGCGCAACGTCATCGTGCTGCCGGTGCTGTACGAGGGCGAGATCAAGGCGGTCATCGAGCTGGCGTCGCTGTACGAGTTCACCGCGCCGCACCTGGCCTTCCTCGAGCAGCTCACCGGCTCCATCGGTGTCGTGCTCAACACCATCGAAGCCACGATGCGTACCGAAGGCCTGCTCAAGCAGTCGCAGGAGCTCGCCGGCGAACTGCAGGCACAGCAGGTCGAGCTTCAGCAGACCAACGAGGAGATGGCCACCAAGGCGCGCCTGCTCGCCGAGCAGAACGCCGAGGTGGAACGCAAGAACGTGGAAATCGAGCAGGCCCGCAAGGCGCTCGAAGAGAAGGCGGCAGAGCTCGCGCTCACCTCGCGCTACAAGACCGAGTTCCTGGCCAACATGTCGCACGAGCTGCGCACGCCGCTCAACAGCATCCTGATCCTCGGCCAGCAGCTGTCGGACAACCCGGAGAACAACCTCTCGGCCCGCCAGGTGGAATTCGCCAAGACCATCCACGCGGCCGGCACCGACCTGCTCAACCTGATCAGCGACATCCTCGACCTGTCGAAGATCGAGTCGGGCACCGTGACCGTGGAGAGCGAGGAGCTGGCATTCGCGCAGCTGCGGGAGACCATCGAGCGCAACTTCCGCCACGAGGCGGAATCGCGCCACCTCACGTTCACCACCGAGTTCGACCCGCGCCTCGGCCGCACCATGGTCACGGACGCGAAGCGCCTCATGCAGATCGTCAAGAACCTGCTGTCGAACGCCATGAAGTTCACCGCGCAGGGCAGCGTGCGCCTGCACGTGGGCCCGGCGATGCTCGGCTGGAGCGCCGATCACCCGGTGCTGTCGCAGGCCAAGCAGGTGGTGGAATTCGCCGTCACCGACACCGGCATCGGCATCTCGCCCGAGAAGCAGAAGATCATCTTCGAGGCCTTCCAGCAGGCGGATGCCGGCACCGCGCGCAAGTACGGCGGCACCGGCCTCGGGCTCGCCATCAGCCGCGAGCTCGCGCACCTGCTCGGCGGCGAGATCCGCCTCAAGAGCGTGCCGGGGCAGGGCAGCACCTTCACGCTCTATCTACCGCTCGCCTACCAGGGCGCGGCCTACGGGCGCGCCACCGGGCAGGCGCTGGTGAAGCCCGCGCCGGCGGTGAGCACGCCGGTGCTGCCGGTGCAGCACGCCGAGCGCGTGGCCGACGATCGCGAGTCGCTCGGCGAGGACGACCGCCCGGTGATGATCGTCGAGGACGATCCTCCCTACGCACGCATGCTGCTCGAGGCCGCGCACCAGCGCGGCTTCAAGGCGCTGGTGGCGCACAACGGCGCCGAGGCGCTGTCGCTGGCGCACAAGTACGATCTCGCCGCGGTGACCCTCGACGTGTTCCTGCCCGACATGCTCGGCTGGACGGTGCTGAACCAGCTCAAGCACGACCGCGCCACCCGCCACATTCCCGTGCAGGTGCTCACGGTCGAGGAGGAGCGCCAGTACGGCCTCGAACGCGGCGCGTTCTCGTTCATGACCAAGCCGTCGTCCACCGAGGGCCTCTCGGAAGTGTTCCGCCGCGTGCAGGAGTTCATCGAGCCGCGCGTGCGCGAGCTGCTGGTGATCGAGGACGACGAGGCCGAGCAGATGAGCATCGACGCGCTGATCGCCGGCGAGGACATTCGCATCACGCGCGCGGCCAGCGGCGCCGAGGGCCTCGAGCGCTTGCGTGGCCAGCGCTTCGACTGCGTGATCCTCGACCTGCGGCTGCCCGACATCTCGGGCTTCGAGCTGCTGACCGAGATCCAGCACGACGAGAAGCTGCGCGAGATCCCGATCGTGGTGTTCACGGGCCGCGAGCTGTCGGTGGACGAGGAGGCGGAGCTGCGCCGGCGCGCCAAGAGCATCGTGCTCAAGGGCGTGCAGAGTCCGGAGCGGCTGCTCGACGAGACCGCGTTGTTCCTGCATCGCGACGTCGCGAAGCTGCCCGAGGCGAAGCAGCGCATGATCGAGAAGCTGCACGACAGCGACGAGCCGCTGCGCGACCGCAAGGTGCTGGTGGTCGACGACGACGTGCGCAACATCTTCGCGCTGAACTCGCTGCTCGAGCGCCACGGCATGAACGTGATCACCGCCACCAACGGCCACGACGCCATCAAGCTGCTCGACAGCAATCCCGACCTGTCGCTGATCCTGATGGACGTGATGATGCCGGAGATGGACGGCTACGAGACCATGCGGCGCATCCGCGAGATCCCGGCCTTCCGCTTGTTGCCGATCATTTCGCTGACCGCCAAGGCGATGAAGGGCGACCGCGAGAAGTGCCTGCAGGCCGGCGCATCCGATTACGTGGCCAAACCCGTCAACACCGAGCAGTTGCTGTCGCTCGTGCGGATGTGGCTGCAACCCTGAACCCATGGGCGAAAACATGAGCAGCGATCCCGTGCCGATTCCGCACGGCCACGAGGCCGCCAACATCCTGCTGGTCGACGACCAACCGGCGCGCCTGCTCACCTACCGCGCCATCCTCGAACCGCTCGGCCACAACCTGGTGGCGGTGAACTCCGGCCTCGAAGCGCTCGAGGCCCTGATGAAGCAGGAGTTCGCCGTGGTGCTGCTCGACGTGAAGATGCCGGGCATGGACGGCTTCGAAACGGCGCAGTTGATCCACGATCATCCGCGTTTCGAAACCACGCCGATCATCTTCGTGACCGGCGTGCACGTCACCGAGTTCGACCGTCTCAAGGGCTACAAGGCGGGGGCCATCGACTATGTGTACATACCCGTTGTCCCGGAAATCCTGCGCAGTAAGGTGGCTGTACTCATCGAGCTCGATCGCCAGCGCCGTGCCCTGCAAAACGTCAACCGGCAGCTCGCGGATTCCATCCGGCGCCTCGAGGAGGCGAACAGCGCGCTGCAGTCGGAAAAGACACGCGAGCTCGAGGAGATCAATGCACGCCTGAGCCGCGCCAACGACGACCTGTCGCGCTCCAACCAGTCGCTCGAGAACGAGATCCGCGAGCGCATCCGCGCCGAGAACTCGCTCAAGGAAGCGGTGGTGAAGCGCGACGAGTTCCTGGCGATGCTGTCGCACGAGCTGCGCAATCCACTGTCCCCGCTGCGCAATGCCTCGCACATGCTGATGCAGGGTGAAACCCAGGACCCGCGCATACTCTGGTCGCGCGGCGTCATCGAGCGGCAGCTCAAGCACATGATCCGCCTGGTCGACGACCTGCTCGACGTGTCGCGCATCGCGCGCGGCAAGATCGTGCTGGTCAACG
The DNA here is from genome assembly GCA_035701825.1 of Steroidobacteraceae bacterium. Lineage (GTDB taxonomy): Bacteria > Pseudomonadota > Gammaproteobacteria > Steroidobacterales > Steroidobacteraceae > CADEED01. Next base: position 11,888 of record DASSRK010000162.1, on the reverse strand, counting down.
AGGCGGTGAAGATGGCCGACGTGATCGCGGCCGCCGTCGAGACCGTGCAGCCGCTGCTCGAGCAGAAGCGCCAGCATCTCGAGATCGAGGGGTCGGAGTCGGACCTGGTGGTGCGCGGCGACCCGGTGCGGCTGGCACAGGTGATCGGCAACCTGCTGCACAACGCCGCCAAGTACACCGGCGAGGGCGGGCGCATCACGCTCAGCGCGCGCGCCAACGAGGGCCGCGCGGAAATCGTGGTGCGCGACACCGGCATCGGCATCGCGCCCGAGGCCATGCCGCGCATCTTCGAGCTCTTCACCCAGATCCCCAGTGAACGAACCGCGACCACCGGCGGACTCGGCATCGGCCTGGCGCTGGTACGCGCGCTGGTGGAACTGCATGGCGGCGAAGTGCGGGCGGCGAGCGAGGGGGTCGACCTCGGCACGCAGTTCACCGTGCGGCTGCCGCTGGCGGCGCCGAACGAGGATGCGGCCGCCGCGCAGGCGGGGAGCGAACGCACTGCGCAGGCCATGACCGTGCGCCGGAACATCCTGATCGCCGACGACAACCAGGACGCGCTCGAGAGCCTGGCACTGATGCTGCGCATGGAAGGACACGAGGTGCATTGCGCGTCGGACGGCGAAGAGGCGCTGACCCTGGCCGTGCAGCGCCGGCCCGAGATCGTGGTGCTCGACGTCGGCATGCCCAAGCTCGATGGCTGCGAAGTCGCGCGCCGCATCCGCGCCGAAAGCTGGGGCCGCGACGCGGTGCTGGTCGCGCTCACCGGCTGGGGCCAGGAGGTCGACCGCCGCCGCTCGCGCGAGGCCGGGTTCGACATGCACCTGGTGAAGCCCGTCGATCCCGCCACCCTGTGCGACATGCTCGTGACGCAATGACGGAAATGGGGTCAGACCCCATTTCCTGGCAATTGGGGTCAGACCCCATTTCCTAGCAATTGCGGTCTGACCCCTTAACGCCGGCTTGTAGCTAGTTATGCCGGAATGCATGCTCCGGCACCGTCTGGGGAGACCCTGTCTCAGGCGCCGGTTTTCAGGTCCTTGTCGCGAAATCCGAACAGGCGCTTCTTGTCTTCGTCGGTGGGCGGGGGCGCCGCGGCCAGCAGGTCCGCGCCGACGGCCGCGCCGCGCTGCACCGCCGGGCGCGCGCCCACGGCTTCGAACCAGCGCCGGACGTTCGGGAAATCCTCCAGCTTCTGGCCTTGCCAGGCATGGCGCACCACCCACGGCCACGCGGCGATGTCGGCGATCGAATACTCGCCGGCGATGTATTCGGTCTTGCCGAGCTGCGTGTCGAGCACCTGGTAGAGCCGGGCCACCTCGGCCTGGAAGCGGTGCATGGCGTACTCGACTTTCACCGGCGAGTACTTCAGGAAATGGTGCGCCTGGCCGGCCATCGGGCCGAGGCCGCCCACCTGCCAGAACACCCACTGCAGCACGCGGTACCGGCCCGCGGTGTCGGTGGGCAGCAGTTTGCCGCTCTTCTCGGCGAGGTACTGCAGGATGGCGCCCGACTCGAAGATGGCGAGGCCATTGTCGGTGTCCACGATGGCCGGCATCTTGTTGTTAGGACTGATCTCCAGGAACCGGGGCGTGAACTGGTCACCCTTGTTGATGTTGATCGGGATGACGCGATACGCGAGCCCGGTCTCCTCCAGCATGATGGAGATCTTCTTGCCATTGCCCGTGGGCCAGAAATAGAGGTCTATCAAGCGGCTGCTCCGGCGGTGCGAGTCGGGATGCGCGCGGAGTATAGTCGCGGCCGGTGGATGCGGATTGACAGGGAGTGAAATGACATGTGGAAACGGGTGCAACGGGCGCGCGCCGGAGGGCCGAAAACCGCCGGCGTCCACGCGGTGGAGGCATGATGCGCCCCGAGCAGTTGCAGCCCGTGCTGGAGAAATTGCTGGTGGCCCGCCGCGCCCGCATGGAGCACACCCAGCCCGACGTCGGCCGTGAACGGCTGCATTTCGCCAGCAACTCGCGCCGCAACCGCCGGCTCGCCGTGCAGCTGTTTGCCAGCGAGCTTGCCATCGACCTGTTCGAGCTCGATCTCGCCGACGTGGCCAGCAGGTACGTCGGCGAAACCGAGAAGCACCTGGACGCGTTCTTCACGGCCGCGGAAGCGGCCGGCGCAGTGCTGCTGATCGACGAGGCGGACGCGTTGTTCGCCAGGCGCGGCGAGGTGCGCGATGCGCACGATCGCTACGCCAACCTGGACGTCGATCACCTCATGCAACGGCTCGAGAGCTACTCCGGCATCGTCGCCCTCACTACCAACCTGGGTGCGCACATCGACGCGCCTTGCGCGCCCCACTGCGAGCGCGTCGAGCTCTCTGACGACTGAACGGCGGTTCCGACGCCTGTAGTCCCCGAAGCCGACACCGGTGTCGGCACGCGCCTACCTTTCATGCGCCCGCAAGCCGGCATTCCGGCGGCAGCGCAACGGCGATGATTCACTCCGCCGGCACCGGTAACGGTGTCATCCCTAAACGCGGAGAAATCGATGCTTCATTACGCAGTCATCTTTTTTGTCATCGCGCTCATCGCAGCCGTGTTCGGTTTTGCCGGCATTGCCGCGGGCGCAGCCGGAATCGCGAAGATCCTGTTCTTCGTCTTCCTGATCCTCGCGGTCGTCAGTTTCATCGCCAATACGGCCAGGAGATAAGAGGTCCCTTATGCAGAAGTCCAAAGGCTTTGTGAGTGCGGTCATGTTCGTCGTGACGCTGGCCATGGTTGCGTGCGCATCGACGCGCACGCAGAAGTCGGCCGGCGAGCAGGTCGACGATTCGGTGACCACGGGCCGCGTCAAAGCGGCGTTGATCGCCGATCCGGTGACCAAGGCTCACCAGATCGATGTCGAAACGTTCAAGGGCACGGTACAGCTCAACGGCTTCGTCGACAGTGCGGCCAGCAAGGAGCGCGCGTCCGAGGTTGCCCGCAGCACCAAGGGCGTGACCGCGGTGCATAACAACCTCACGGTTCGCACGGACAGTGGCCCGTCGGGCTCCGAGCGCATGGGTGACGCTGAGATCACCGCCAAGGTGAAGTCCGCGCTCGCGGGAGATCCACGCACCAAGGCGCACCAGGTCAACGTGGAAACGCGTGAAGGCGTGGTGCAGCTGTCGGGCTTCGTGGACAACTCCGAGGCCAAGTCGACCGCCGAGGAACTCGCTCGCGCCGTCGACGACGTCAAGAGCGTCGACAACGAAATCGACGTGAAGAAGTAAGCGGTTCGTTCGAAGCTGACCACGGGGCCGCGCACGCACGGGCGTCGCGGCCCCTTTGTTTATCCAGTTCTAAGGAAGGAGCGTCGCATGAAGACTGACAATCGGATCGAGCGGTTCACCACCCACTGGCAACGGAATTTCAAGGACGAGCCTTACTACCATCCGCGCTACACCTGGGAAGACTTCGACCCGGCGTATCGCTATGCGTACAAGTCGTACGAGGAAAACCCGCACGCGCGCTTCGAGGACATCGAGGAACGCCTGGAGGCCGGCTGGGACATCGCCAAGGGGCGGTCGAAACTGGCGTGGGCGGATGCCAAGCAGGCGATCCGCTCTGCGTGGGCCCGTCTGGGTGATTGAGCGCGGATCGAGGATCCCTGCTGATTCCGGCGGGACCGTCCACCGGCCGAAGGGCCGATGGACGGACCGCCGTGTGGTCGAGTAACGCGAAATATTTCGAGGGGAGGGGCTCGTCGCGTCACTCTTCCACTCTCCACCAGACTGGGCCAGTATCCGCAACTCACGCGTTCTGCGCCCGCAGTTGGCGCGCCGAAATCGTGTCGGTCCCGTCCTACCTGCCGTTCGCAGCAAATCCGAATGTTAGGCATTGTTCCCGGGCCCATCCTGCAGCGCAGACATTCAAGGAGCCGTCCATGCACGCCCCCGCCAACCAGCCTGAATTCAAGGCGGCCGCCGATCCCACCGTCGAGGAGCTGAACCGCATCGTCGAGCAGGCCGAGACCCTGCTGCGCTCGCTCGGGGAGCAGACCGGCGACGCCGCCGAAGCCGTCCGCGAGCGGGTTTCCGAGACGCTGACCCAGGCCCGCGCGCGCCTGGTCGCCTCGGCTTCCGATGCCGAACAGGTGGCCAACTCGCTCGCCGATCGCGCCGACGAATACGTCCGCCGCAATCCCTGGCAGGCGGTGGCCGTCGCGGCCTTGTTAGGGGGCGTGGTCACGTTCCTGATAGCCAAGGCCGTCCGGCGCAAATGACCTCGGAAAAGGAAGCCGGCGCGGAGACCCACGAGCCCGCCGGCGGCGAGGACCACCACGCGAACCCGGCGCGCGAGCTGTCGCTGCACCTGCTGCGCATGCTCGAGACGCGCATGGAAGCCGCCGGCATCGTGTTCCAGGCGGAGAGCCAGCGGCTGCTGTCGCGGCTGCAGCTCAAGGCGCTGGCCGCCGCCGCGGTCTTCATCGCCTTGTGGGGCGGCATCGTGCTGCTGGCCATCGCGCTGCCGCCGGACCTTCGCGTGCCCGTGCTGGGCGCCATTGTCGCGGCCTTCGTGCTGGTGGCCGTCTGGGCCGTGGTGAAGGCCAACCGCATGATCGCGGGCCGCGAAGTCGGCTCGCTCGACTGGTTCCTCGAAGGCCTGAAACAGGACCTCGAGATCTTCGCCCGCAGCCTGGCGCGCAATGCCAGTCCGCCACCCGCGGAGCAACCGCCCCCCGATCAACACCGGAGCCCGCCCAGTGACATCGCCGCTTGAACGCGCGCGCCTGCTCGACGCCGAGATGCAGCTGCAACGGGCGTGGCTCGAGCTGAACCTGCGCATGCTGGGCAGCGCGGTGCGCGAGTCGCCGTGGGCGAAACTGCATGGACTCAAGCTCGGGACCCTCGGCCTGTCGCTGCTCAAGCATCGCTCGCTGTGGATCGCGGCCGTGACCATGCTGATCAACCTCTACCGGCGCCATGCCAACAAGGAGAGAACGTGAGCGCGAACATCCAACACCCGCAGGACAAGGCCTTCCTGTCGGACCTGACGGCGCTGCGCGCGCGGGCGCGCGAGCAGATCATGAAAGGCGCGGTCACGCCCAGCTTCCCCGAGGCGGATCGCCTCGCCATCGTCGAACTGCTGAACACGGCGCTCGCCACCGAGCTGGTGTGCGTGTTGCGTTACAAGCGGCACTACTTCGCGACCCATGGCATCCGCGCCAAGTTCGTGTCGCAGGAGTTCCTCGAGCACGCCAACGAGGAGCAGGCGCACGCCGACCAGCTCGCCGAGCGCATCGTGCAGCTCGGCGAGGATCCGGACCTCAACCCGGCGACGCTGCTGTCGCGCAGCCACTCCGAATACGACGAGTCCACCAGCCTGCGCTCCATGCTCGAGGCGGACCTGGTCGCGGAGCGCATCGCCATCGAGAGTTATCGGGAGATGATCAACTTCATCGGCCAGCGCGACCCGACCTCGCGGCGCCTGATGGAATCCATCCTGGCGCAGGAAGAGGAACACGCCGAGGACCTGGTGGATCTGCTCGAAGACGTGCCGAAGGACTGATCGCTCCGCCGAGAGGGGCCCGCGAACGACCATGACCGAGGCGATGAACCTGACCGCCGCCGAGCGCGGCGCGGATGCTGCCGAGCTGGAGGCGCGCGTCGCCGCGCGCACCGAGGAGCTGTCGTCCCTGTCCACTCATTTGTTGCGCATGATGGAGACCGAGCGCTCGCAGCTGGCGCGCGAGCTGCACGACGAGCTCGGCGGGCTGATCACCGCGGCGAAGATGGACATGCAGTGGCTGCAGTCGCACCTCGGCGGTTCGCTCGATGCGGCCGGCGCCGAGAAGATGCGCTCGGTCATGCAGATGCTGAACCAGGCCATGATGCTCAAGCGGCGCGTGGTCGAGTCATTGCGTCCGTCGCTGCTCGATCACTTTGGCCTCGCGGTCGCGCTGCGCAGCCATTTCGAGGAGAACTGCGCCCGGGCGGGGGTCGAGTACGTGGGCACGCTGCCCGACGAAGCGCCGGAGCTCGAGCCCGCGGTGCAGCTGACGCTGTTCCGTGTGGCGCAGGAAGCCCTGGCGAACCTGCTGGCGCGCGGCGAGGCCAGGCACGTGGAGCTGGTATTCGAACCGGACGGCGACGGTTACGCGATGACCGTGGGAGACGATGGCGCGGCGATGGATGCGGCCGCGCAGCGCGGCATGGTGGCGATGCGTCACCGCCTCATGGGAGCAGGCGGGCGGCTCGACAGCGACTCGGTGCCGGGTCGCGGCAACCGGATCAGGGCTTTCGTCCCGCGATCCCGAGCAGGATCGGGATGAGCTGGTCGATCTCGCGCATCTTGTCGAGGAAGTGATCGGCGCCGGCCTGCATGCAGCGCTCGCGCACCGTCGGCAGGTCGTAGTTCGTCAGCACGATGATCCAGACGTGCGCGCCGTCCTTCGGGTCGCGGTCCTTGTTGCGGGCCCGGGCCTGGCGGATCACGCCGATGCCGCTGCCGGGGCGCAATTCCACGTCGACCACGATGGCGTCGTAGGGGACGGTGTCGAGCTTCTCGATGGCCTCGGCCTCGGCGGCCGCGAGCCCGGTGACCTTGAAGGCCGCGTGCTGGGAGAGCATGTTTTCCAGCCGCCCGCGCAGCAGCGGCGAATCCTCGACCAGGAGAATTCGCAGCGGCTTTCCGGGGGCGCCATTCTTGCGCGGCGCGGCAGACTGGGAGCGCGCGCCAGCGTTACCGGCGGGTGTCGACTGCGGGTGCATGGCTTCGTCCATGAAGTCCTGAACTAACTACTGGACGAGGTTATTCCGCAGTGCATAGGTGGTGATGTCGGCATTGCTCTTCATGGACATCTTCTCGAGGATGCGGCTGCGGTAGGTGCTCACCGTCTTCACGCTTAGGAAAAGACGATTTGCGATCTCCGAGACCGACTCACCCTGCGCGAGCTTGCAGAAGATCTGGAACTCGCGCTCCGAGAGGATGCTGTGCAACGGCGCGTTCGGGTCGCCGCGCACTCCCGCGACCAGCAGGTCCGCGAGATCCGGGCCGACATAGCGCCCGCCGCGCGCCACGGTGCGTATGGCGCGGAACAATTCCGACTCGTCCGTTCCCTTGCCGACGAATCCACTGGCACCGCCGCGCAGCACGTTGAGGCCGTATTGCGCTTCGGGGAAGGCGCTGAGGATCAGCACGCCCACCGATTCGTAATGCGCCTTGGCGTGCTTGAGCACGTCGAGCCCGGACACGTCCGGCAGCGACAGGTCGAGCAGCAGCACGTCGACCGTGTGCTGCCTGAGCTGGTCCATCGCCTCACGGCCCGAACCCGCCTCGGCGATCACCGCGAGATCGGGCTGCCCGTTGATCATGGTTCGTAAGCCGGCTCGGACGACCTGGTGATCGTCCACGATCATCACTCTGGTGCGATTCATGGGCCGGGCCTGCTCCACAAGTTGTTGAGTATTCTCGTGCATTGCCGAAGTCTACATTCGTGAGGCACCCCGCCTGTCCGTGGCGCCGGTAGTCCCTCAGTCAGAACTATCCTACACCCACGAAACGGCGGGCCTGGTTCGGATTTAACGCGCGCCGCGCTGCGTGAACTGTTCCGCGGCGTACGCCCAGTTGGCGACGTTCCAGAACGCCTCGATGAATTCGGGGCGGCGGTTCTGGTACTTGAGGTAGTACGCGTGTTCCCAGACGTCGATGATCAACAGCGTGGTTTTTCCCGGCGCGACGGTCTCATGGTCCTTGAGGTCGACGATCTCGAGCTTGCGCGTGGCGGGATCGCAGGCGAGCGCCACCCAGCCGCTCGCGAAGTGCTTCGCGGCCGCCTCCTGGAACTGCTTGCGGAATTCGCCGGGCGAGCCGAAGTGCTGCGTGAGCGCGGCCGCGAGTTCCGCGGGCGGCGCCTGCGGCGGCGTCGGCGCGAGCGAGTTCCAGAAGATGTCGTGGTTGAGATGCCCGCCGCCGTTGTTCTTCACGGCAGTGCGGCTCTCGGCGGGCACGCGCGCGGGATCTTCGAGCAGTTGCGCGAGCGTCAGCTTCTGCAGCTCGGGATGCCTGGCGATCGCCTCGTTGAGTTTCTTGACGTAGGTCGCGTGGTGCCCGCGGTGATGCACCTGCAGGGTCTTCTGGTCGATGTGCGGTTCGAGCGCGTCGTAGCCGTACGGCAGGTCGGCGAGCACGAATGGATAGACCTGGTGGGCGGCGGGCGGCGGCGAGGCGAGATTGCGCTCGGGGAGTGCCATGTTTCCTCCTGGCAAGTAGATAGGCGGATGAGGACCGCGATGATGAACCCGGCGTGCAGGTTTACCCAGCCGTCGGACCGGACGCCTCGGGTAAGAGGAATCCCGCGCCGCGCGGCCGGGCGCGCGAAAATCGTGGGTGAAAAGCCACGAATTGCACGCTTGCCGACGGAGCCAGCCTACCGGCATGGGGGGTCGCGGCCGAGTGAGCGGGCGCGCCGCGCCGCGTAGCTTGCGCACGTACTTTGGACACACGAGGACGTGACGCATGAAACTCAAACAGACCGTGATGCTCGGCGCGCTGGCCTGCGCCGCGATGGCGACCGCCGCATACGCGCAGGAACCCCAGGATTCCCGGGGCTTCTATCTCGGCGCGGGCATCGGCCAGTTCAACGCCGGCATCGACGACGTGAACGATCTCGACGATGCGGTCAACGGCTGGGATGAGAGCGACACCGCGTACAAGATCTTCGGCGGCTACCGGCTGAATCGCTTCCTGTCGTTCGAGCTCGACTACATGAACCTCGGCAAGCCTTCGGGCGCCGTCGTGCCGGGTTTCAACGTCGATAGTTCGGTCGATGGCTGGGCGCCGTACGTCGTCGGCACGCTGCCGCTGAACCGGTGGCTGGAGCTTTACGGCCGCGCCGGCTATTACTTCTACGACGCCGACATGGGCGTGACCGACACGCTCGACAACCGCGTGACGTTCAAGGAGGACTCGGAGGACTTCGTGTACGGCGCGGGCATCGGCGCGAACATCGGCGACAAGTTCAACCTGCGCGCCGAGTACGAGCGCCTCGACCTCGAGGGCCTCGACGACGCCGACGCCCTGTGGCTGAACGCCCTCTGGCGCTTCTAGACGGTGCCGGAGCATGCATTCCGGCATTACTTCCAGGGGCTCGCGCCCCAGGCGAAAAAACGCCGCCCCAGCGATGGGGCGGCGTCCTTTGGTTGGAAGAGAGTCCGCGGTGAGATATGCCGGAATGCATGCTCCGGCACCGTCTGCGGCACCGTCTCAGGCGGTGGCGTGGCGGGTGGCGCGCTTGTCGCGGATGGCGTCGAGGAGGAGCTCGAAGTCGCCGGTCTTGGGTACGTAGGCGTCGGCGCCCGCGGCCAGGGTGTGGCGGATCATCTCGGGATGCGAGTGCCCGGAGAAAACGACGATGGTGATCTTGCTGCCCGCGCTGCGCACGGTGCGCAGCACGTCGATGCTCGAGCGGCCTTGCAGCTCCAGGTCCAGCACCAGCACGTCCGCCTTGTGCTCGGCGGTGCAGGCGACGATGACGCCGTCCACGTCGTCGGCAGTTCCCACGCAGCGCAGGTCGGGCTCGGCCGAGACCAGCGTGACCAGCAGCTCGCGAAGGTCGGCATTGTCTTCGGCGATCAGGACGCGGAGGGGATGTGCGCTCATGGCCTGTTTGCAACTACCTTGCGGTCGCGCGACGGGCGCGTATTGTGGCCCCGGCACGACGCAGCATTCAAATCCTTCGTCGGAGCCACCGCTCCCGCCGCATTGTTCAGGGCAGGCGGGTTTGATCCGGGTGGACGCCGAGCCGATCGAGTAGCTGGTTGACGCGCTCGGTGCGCAGCGAGTCGATGACGGCGCGCAACTCCAGCAGGCGATCGAGCCTCGCCTGGGCGTGCTCCTCCGCCATGAGGCCGGAAGCGGCTGACGGGTGACGCGCGAATCGGGTGGCATCGTGAGGCATCGACATTTCCCTTGCACCTCGGTCGGCCCGGAAGTCCCGTCCGGGTCGCGTGCAGTGTGCCCCAGTGTCACCGGCACGAGTGTTGCGCGCGGGCTGATTGTCGCGTAGGACGGCGCCGCTCCGCGCGTGCGCCGCGCGCGGAGTTTCACCGCGGGCCGAATCGGCTCTAATCCCCTCACACGGAGGTGCAGCATGCCGAGGCAGGAAAAGGCGACGAAATCGAAGGTGCAGGGCGAGGGTGACTACCAGGCCGCGCGACGCTATCGCAAGCGGACCGCGGAATACCTGGAGAACAACGACGTGGAGAAGGCAGCGGTACGTGCCAGGCCCCGCTCGCGCAGCGAGGCGGAGCAGCTCACGGCGGCCGAAGCCGCGGGCCGCAAGCGCGCCAAGGGCGAGGATCCAGCGATCCGTCGGCGCTCGGCGCCGCGCGGTGGGGTGTCGGCGCGCGGCAAGAGCTCGCGACACTGAAACCCTGGCAACCCGAATCGAATGAACCGTCGGCCGCGGTGCGTAGTCGCGGCGCCTTCACCTCGACCAGCGACGCGGAAGCCCACTGGTGATCGCAATCGAGTGAAAGCTGGTAACTCTCGATGAAGAATGCCGCGCGCTTCAGGTGAGCTAGCTACCCGAAGAACTGGCGCAGCGCGGTGTAGGTGGCGTCGGGAGCTTCCTCGGCCAGCATGTGGCCGCTCTCGATCTCCTCGCCGCGCACCTCGCTGGCCCATTCCTTCCAGATGCCCACCGGGTCGTACCACTTGGGGATGACGCCGCGGTTGCCCCACATGACCAGCGTCGGGCAGGCAATCTTGCGCGTGCCGCGGTCGGCCTGGTCCTGCTGGAAGTCGACGCTGACCGCCGCGCGATAGTCCTCGCACATGGCGTGGATGGCTTTCGGATCACGCGCGTTCTGCAGGAAATCCTCGTAAGCCTCGAAGTCCGACGAGCCCTGGCCGTGGCGGAACAGGAAGGCGATGGGATCGGCGCTGATCATCTTCTCGGGCAGCGGATGCGCCTGCGCGAGGAAGAACCAATGCCAGTAGCCCATGCCGAACTTCCAGTCGGCGCGGCGCAGTGTGTCGCCGGTGGGTACGATGTCGAGCACCGCGAGCCTGGTGACCGTGTCGGGGGAGTCGAGCGCCAGGCGATACGCGACGCGCCCGCCGCGATCGTGGCCGGCCACCATGAATTTTTCGTGGCCGAGCTTCTTCATCACCTCGACCTGGTCACGCGCCATGGCGCGCTTGGAGTAGGTCTCGTGGTTGGCGCTGGAGTCGGGCTTGCTGCTGCCGCCGTAGCCGCGCAGGTCCGGGCAAACAACCGTGTAGTGCTCGGCGAGGCGCGGCGCGACCTTCGACCACATCGCGTGCGTCTGCGGGAATCCGTGCAGCAGCAGCAGGGGTGGGCCGGAGCCGCCGTGGCGCAGGCGGATGGAGACTTCGTCCGTTTCTATGTGGTCCAGCTTGAATCCGTCGAACACTTCACGACCCCTGGTTCGTCGACAGGACCTGGAAGCGCCGGGCGACGCGTTCACCGGTGTCATCGACCAGGGTCAGTATGTGCTCGCCGGGGGCCATGTCCAACGCCTGGCTGTGAAAAGTGTGCGTTTCGCCAAGGTATCGGCCGTCGAGATGCCAATAAATCGTCGCGTCGCGCCGGCGGGAAACGGCTTCGAAAACGGTGCGGCCGCGGGTGCCGTCGAGCTCGCGCGGGATGAGCACGCGCGCATCGGCGTCCGGGTACAACACCGCGAGGGAGCCGCGGCCGGCGTTCACGGCCTGGCAATCCGCGCGCAGCGGCGGCAACGGACGATACTCGGCGTGCGCGCGGCGGTAGTAGTACTCCTCGGCCGCGGGCAGCACGAACCAGTCGACGTGCTGCATGCGGGCCGGCGATTCGCAGGCACCGTCGACGCGTCGTGAGGCGGCGTCGAGATGCACGCGCTGGTTGTGAGGACTGAGCTGCGTGAAGCGGCTGTCGCGCGGGATCCA
>DASSRK010000161.1:0-32499 GCA_035701825.1 Steroidobacteraceae bacterium | reverse complement strand
ATGTCCGCAACGGCGGCTATCGCTGGTTGACCGTGCAGCATCCCGACCAGCCATCGTTCCAGCTCGGCTTGTTCCTCCCCGGCCCGCCGGTGCTCGACGAGGCGACCGCGCAGGCAGTGCAGGCCATTGTCGCCAAGGGTGCGATGCCGCCGCTGGTGCTGGTGGTCGATGACTGCCGCGCCTCCTACGAGCAGATGAAGGCGCAGGGCGTCGAATTCACGCAGGAACCCGTGAGTCGCTACGGCTCGGTGGACGCCGGCTTTCGCGATCCTTCCGGCAACGGCTGGAAGATGATCGAGGCGCGCCGCAAATGAACGCCGGGAAAGCGCTGCGCAGCACGCATCGCTGGGTATCGCTGGCGTTCACGGTCGGCGTGGTGGTCAACTTCGCCGCCTGGCGACAGGGCACACCGCCGGCCTGGGTCACCGCACTCGCCCTCGTGCCACTGGCGACGCTGCTGCTCACCGGGTTGTACCTGTTCGTGCAACCCTGGCTTCGAAAATCGGCCTAACTACTTGACCCGTCGTGCCCCGGGGCTCGTCCGGCAGGTGAACTCGCGGCCAAAGCCAGCGGGACGCCGGCGCGGCCGGCAAAAGCGGCACCGGCGCGAAGCCGGGCGAAGGGTGCATTCTCGTGCCCGAAGGCAAACGGACGCGGCCCGTGTCATGCGCCGGACCACTCGCGAAGTCTGACTCCATCTCTCCCGTTGGAGAGTTGACGCGGTGTCGTCCCGCGTCGAGGCTTGGACGCATCGTGTACCGAACGACCTCGTCGACGCGCCGGCGGCTTCTCCAGGGACTCGCGCTGGCCTGGGCCGCTGCGCCGTTCGCCACCCGTGCCAAGGATGCCCGCATGCGCCACGTCTTCATTACCGGGTCCACCGAGGGGTTGGGCCGCGGAGCCGCGGAAACCCTGATCGCCGATGGCCACCAGGTGGTACTGCATGCCCGCTCCAGGGATCGGGCCAGCGTGCTGAATGACCTTGCGCCGCGCGCCGCGGGCGTAGTGATCGGCGACCTGGCAAGCGCCGCGCAGACCCGCGGCGTCGCCGAACAGGTCAACGCGATCGGTCGGATGGACGCGGTAATCCACAACGCCGGGATCTACCGCGAGCCGGGCCGCGGCGCCACGCCCGAAGGACACGCCAAGGTGCTGGCGGTGAATGTCCTGGCGCCCTACATGCTGACGGCACTCATCGATCGTCCGGACCGGCTGGTCTACCTGAGCAGTGGCATGCACCGGGGTGGTGAAGGCCCGATCGACGACATCGACTGGACGAAGCGCCGCTGGGACACCAACCGCGCCTATTCCGAAAGCAAGCTGTACGTCACGGCGCTGGCTTTCGCAGTCGCGCGGCACTGGCGCGAGGTCGCGAGCAACGCCGTCGATCCGGGCTGGGTGCCCACCCGAATGGGTGGCCGTGGCGCGCCCGACGACCTCGAGCAAGGGCACCTGACCCAGACGTGGCTCGCCACCAGTGATGAACCCGAGGCCAGGACCAGCGGCGGCTTGTGGTTCCACCGCGAGCGCCAGCACCCCGCACCGCAGTCGCTCGACACCCGGTTCCAGGACGAGCTCATCAAGCGCCTCGCGGACCTCACCGGCGTCAAGCTGTTTTGAGCGCCGACTTCGACATCGTCATCGTGGGCGGCGGCGCGGCAGGCGTCGGCGCCGCGCGGCGCCTGGCGGGCAGCGGACTAACTACCTTGCTGCTGGAGGCCGGCTCGCGGCTCGGCGGGCGCGCCTGGACACAGGAAATCCGCGGGCTGGAGCTCGATCTCGGCTGCGGCTGGCTGCATTCCGCCGAACGCAATTCCTGGGCGGCGATCGCGCAGGCGTCGGGCGTGCCGGTCGACGAATCGCGCGCGGCCTGGGGTGTCCAGTACAAGGACCTGGGTTTTCCGGCGGCCGAACAGGCGGAGGCTTGGCGGGCCTTCGATGCGTGGACCACGCGATTGCGCGACTCGCCCCCGGCCAGCGATCGCGCCGCCGATGCTCTGGAGCCGCAAGGCCGGTGGAATGCGCACATCCGCGCCATCGTGGGATTCATCAGCGGCGCGCGGCTCGAGCAACTCTCCGCCGCAGACTACGTGGCCTACGACGAGGCCTCGACGGAGGCCAACTGGCGCCTGCGCTCGGGGCTCGGCGCGCTGGTGGCACGCAGCTTCCCGCGCGAAGTCGCGCTGCGTCTCGCCACGCCGGTGGAGTCCATCGCGCTGATCCACGACGGCGTGCGGCTCACCACTGCCACCGGGGCAATCCGCGCACGCGCGGCGGTGCTCACTGTGTCGAGCGGCGTGCTCGCCGGCGACAGCATCGAACTACCGGCCGAGCTCGAGCCATGGCGCGAGGCGGCGCGGCAGCTGCCACTGGGCCTCAACGAAAAACTGTTCCTGGAGATCATCGCCGACGCTCCGTTCGAACCGGAGACCCACGTCACCGGCAATCCGCGCGACGCGAGCACGGCGTCGTACTACATCCGTCCCTTCGGTTGGCCGGTGATCGAGTGTTTCTTCGGTGGGGAGCGCGCGCACCTCTTGTGCGAGCACGGACTCGAAGCGGGTTTCAGCTTCGCCATGGACCAGATCGCCGGCCTGTTCGGTGCCGGGGTGCGCAAGTCACTGAGGCCTCTGACGGCTTCGCACTGGTCCCGCTCAAAGCGCGTGGGCGGCGCGTACAGCTACGCGCTCCCCGGACAGAAGGCCGCACGCAACCGTCTCGCCCTGCCGTTCGAGAAGCGCGTGTTCTTCGCGGGCGAAGCGACGCATGGCAGTGACTTCTCCACGGCCCACGGCGCGCACGATAGCGGGACGAGGGCGGCCACCGAGGTCATCGCGGCACTCAAAAATTAAGCAACCCAGCGGAGCTCGTCGGCTATAGTCCCGCCGCGGAACAAGCCGCACCCGGGTCCGCGGGCAGGGTCGAACCCACTTGTGCATCTGTCGAACAGCAAACCTTTATGCAGCCGGTGCTGCGGACCATCCGGCGTTCATGCATGGAGGTTTTGATCGTGGATACCCTTCCCGAGAGGTCGAATCTCGACCACCTGCGCAAGCAGGCCAAGGATCTGCTGCGCGCCTACCGCCGCGGTGACGAGGCGGCATTCGAACGCTTCCGCTCCGCCCTGCCGGCGTTGCGCGGCAAGAGCAACGCCGCGCTCGCGGCGCTGCAATTGCGGCTGCACGACGCGCAGTCGTGCGTGGCGCGCGAATATGGCGCCGCGAGCTGGAATGCGCTGCGGGACCAGGTGGAGCTCAACCGCGTGCGAACGCTCGGCGCGCGCGCCTCGCAGCTCCAATGGCTGCGCCTGGTGTATGGCGGCGACGTCGCCGGCGGGCCCGGGCAGCCCAGGCCCGAGCTGGCGGCAAGACTTTACGAGGAGCAGCCGGGCCTGGTCACCGAACCGCTGGTGGCCTGCGCCGTGGGCGACGTCGAAGTAGTTAGGAAGGCGATCGACCGGGACGCGACCTGGGTGAACCGCGCCGGCGGGCCGCTCAACATCCCGCCGGTGATCGCGGTGGCGCATTCGAGCCTGGCGCGGCTCGATCGGTATCGCGACGGCCTGCAGCGCTGCCTGCGCCTGCTGCTGGAGCACGGCGCCGATCCCAACCAGACGTTCCGCAACCGCTGGGCGCCGCATTCGCTCGAACAGCCCGGCGACGAAGAACTCACCGCGATCTACGGCGCGGCCGGCAAGATCCACGACGAGGACATGACCCGCCTGCTGCTGGCGGCGGGCGCCGACGCGAACGACAACGAGTCGCTGTATCACTCCATCGACGATCCGCGCCCCGATCTGCCTTGCACCCGGCTGCTGCTCGAGGCCGGAACCCGCGTGGAAGGCACCAACGCGCTCGCCAAGGTCCTGGACTTCGACAATCTCGCTGGCCTGAAGATGCTGCTGGCGCACACGCGCCATGGCGATCCGGATCTGGGCCGCATCCTGCACTGGGCCATCTATCGCCGCCGTTCGGCCGCGCACGTGCGGGCGCTGCTGGATGCGGGCGCCGACCCGCGCGCGCTCGACCAGCACCGGCAGACGGCGTCCCAGCATGCCGCGACGGCCGGGCTGCCCGAAGTCATGCGCATGCTCCAGGGCGGCAGCGGCGAGCCGCTGAACGCCGCCGAGAAATTCACCGCGGCCTGCGCGCGCGCGGACGAGCGCGAAGCCCGCGCCCTGCTCGACGCCAACCCCGGCCTCATCGCATCGCTCACCGAAGGCCAGCTCAAACTACTGCCGAATCTCGCCATGAGCGGCCGCGACGACGCGGTACGCCTCATGGTCACGCTGGGCTGGCCGATCGCGGAGCGCGGCGGTGACATCGACGGTTCGGCGCTCAACTGGGCCGTGTTTCGCGGCCGGCCCGAGCTCGCCGAATTCCTCCTGCGGCACGGCGCGAGTTTCCGCGAGCAGCATGGCTACCACAGCGACGTGATCGGCACGCTGTCGTGGGCTTCGGTCAACCAGCCGCGCCGCGATGGCGACTGGCCGGGTTGTGCGGCGGCGCTGCTGGCGCATGGCTTGCCGGTCGCGACACCGGTGCCGGGCACGGACCCCGGCGAGCCGACTCGCCGGCTGCTGGTCGACGACCGCGTATTCCACTTTCCAGAGGACGTCGCGGAAGTGTTGTTGGGCCCGAAGGACTGACGGGAAGCTCAGGGCGTGAAGATGTCCTCGATGCGCAGTTTGAACAGCGCGGCGATGGCGAAGGCGAGCGGCAGGCTGGGGTCGTAACGGCCGTTCTCGATGGCATTGACCGTCTGGCGGGAGACGTCGAGCGCCTCGGCCAGCTGTCCCTGCGACATGCCGCGCGCCTCGCGCAGCTGTTTGACCTGGTTCTTCATGGCCGTCGCTCAGCTATAGCGCCGGCGGGCGAGCAACCCGCCGAGCATCCACAGTGCCGCCATGATCGGCCAGATGGCGAAGGTCGGGAGCTTCGGTGCGCCGGCGGTCTCGGCGAAGCCCCAGGCGAAGAAGCCGAACGCGGAAGCACTGAACGCGAACGCCAGTGCCTCGAGTGAGGCGCGCTGCTGCAATTCGTCCAGGCGGCGCACGTGGCGCAGGATGGCCGCCGCCATGGCGATCACCCCGAACATCGGAAGCACCGCGATTGCGTACTTCACCGCTCCCTGGGGGTTCATGAGGCGCAGCAGCCAGTTGCTGCCGAACACCAGCAGGAAATAGATGACCAGCGAGATCGCGAGTTCGACCTGGTACCGACGGGTCTTGTTGTTCACGGGTGCCTCCTGTATGGAAAGGAAGCTTTACATAGCGAATCACGCCTTGTCAAGCATGCTTTACAGGCGGCGCATCGGTGGCCGTCGCTAACTACTGAAGGCTGGCGGGTCACGGCTTGGGCGGCGGGCGGCCCGTTTCCGCACGTCGCCGCCCAATCCGCGAATGGCAGAGATCGGCGGCACGCGGATTTTCCGCGCCATCTGTCACGAGACGTTCGCGGCCCCCCTAAGGATGTGTACCATCGACCGCCCATGAAACGCGCCGAAGACCGGTACCTGGTGGCCTCCCTCGAGTTCGAGGGAGTGTTGCGTGCCTGCCTGCATCGATACACGCGCAACAGCGCGGACGTCGACGAACTGCTGCAGGAAACCTGGGCACACCTGCTGGCCGCCGGTAGCGCGCAGAACCGCGAAGAGATCCGCTCGATCCGCGCCTTCGCGCTGACCGTCGCCCGCAACGTCGCCCTGTCGTGGCTGCGGCATCGCCAGGTGGTGCCGATCGAGCTCGTCTCGGACCTCGAGCAGCTCGAACTGCTCGACGAGCGCAGCCAGGTGGACGAAATCGTCAACACACACCAGGAGCTGGCGTTGCTGACGCAGGCCATGGCACGGCTGCCGACGCGCTGCCGACACGTGTTCACGCTGCGCAAGGTCTACGGCCTGTCGCAAAAGGAGATCGCCGCCGAGCTCAATATCTCCGAGAACACCGTCGAACAGCATCTCGCCAAGGGCATGCGCCTGTGCAGCGCCGCGCTCGCGGGCTCGCCGGTCGCGGAACGGCGTTCGCCGTGGTTCGATCGCTCGCGACGGCGCGCGGAGCAGTCTTCGTGACCAGCCAGGAACTGCTCGAGCAGCAGGCCGCGCGTTGGCTCGCGGCGCGCGACGCGGGCCAGCCCTCGCCCGAGGACGAGGCCGCGTTCAGCCAATGGTTGGAAGCCGACATCCGTCATCGCGTGGCATTCCTGCGGCTCCAGGCCGCGTGGGAGCGCTGCGACCGGTTGCAGGAACTGCGTCCGCTCGATGGCCGTGTCGACGTGGACTTGCTGCGCGGACCCGCCGTGCGCGAGCGGCGCCCGTTCACCTGGGCGCTGGCGGCCACGCTGGTGGTGGCGTTGATCGCCGGATTCTTCGTGATCCAGGCGCAGCTCGGGTGGAAGCACTACGAGACGCCCGTCGGCGGCATCGCGCGCATCGTGCTCGAGGATGGCAGCGTGATTCACCTGAACACCAACAGCGAGATCCGCGTGCGCCAGGGCTCACGCCAGCGCGAGGTGCGACTGCTGCGTGGCGAAGGCCGCTTCCAGGTGGTCCACAATTCCTCGCGCCCGTTCACCGTGACCGCGGTCGACACCCAGGTGCGGGCCATCGGCACCGCGTTCGCGGTGAGGCTGCGGGAATCCGAGCGCATCGACGTGCTGGTGGCCGAAGGTTCCGTGGCCATTGCCTCCGACAGCGTGCCGCACGCGCCGCCGCTCAAGGCCGGCGAAGCCGCGGTGCTGGCCGACCACCAGGTGTCGGTGAGCCACATGGAAGCGCAGCAGATCGAACGCCGCCTCGCATGGACTTCCGGCCGCCTGCAGTTCCGTGGCGAATCGCTGGGTGACGCGGTGGGCGAATTCAATCGCTACAACCGCCGCCAATTGCGCATCGCCGACCCTTCGCTCGCGCAGCTGCGTGTCGGCGGCACTTTCAACGCCACCGACCCTGACAGCTTCGCCGCGGCGCTCGCCAGCGCCTTCAACCTGCGCATCGACCCGTCGCAGCCGGACGCCATCGTCCTCCAGCCGCCGTGAACCGCGGCTTTGCGGCGGGCCTGCGTCGCAGCCGTTTCCTGCCGACTCTCCTGCTGTCGCTCGCGGCCTGTGCCGGCGCCCGAGGCCAGGCTGCGGCGCGTGATTTCCACATCGCCGCGCAGGATGCGGCCAGCGCGCTGGCGGAATTCGGCGCGCAGTCGCAGATGCAGCTGCTGTTCGATTACGAAGCGGTGCAAGGCGTCCGCACGCACGCGCTGCGCGGGCAATGGGAGGTGCCCGAAGCGCTCGGGAAACTGCTGGCCGACACCGGCCTCAGCTTCACCCTCATCAACGAGCGTACCGTGAGCATCGTGCGCGCCGAGCCACCCAGCACCGCGGCCGGACGCAACGGCCCACGCGCCACAGCGCCGCTCGCGAAGCGAACCGACATCGGCCGCAGCACATCATCGGCCACGCTGGTCGGCGTCAGTGTCGCCACTGCGCTCGATGAAATCGTGGTCAGCGCCGAGAAGCGCGACCAGGCGCTGCAGCACAGCGCGCTCGCGGTGACGGCGCTGCCCTCGCGGGTGCTCGAGCGTCAGCAGGTCAGTGATCTCAAGAGTGTCACCACGCTGATTCCCAACCTGCAGATCGGCCTGAGCTCGACGCAGGCGGCGTTCGACCTGGCACTGCGCGGCATCGTGTCCACCAATCGCACCGAGGTGGGTGACGCCGCGGTGGCCTTCCACGTCGACGGCTTCTACTCACCGCGCCCGCAGGGCGCCACCATCCAGCTCTACGACACCGACCGGCTGGAAGCGCTGCGCGGGCCGCAGGGCACGCTGTTCGGCCGCAACGCGAATGCCGGCGTCATCAACGTGGTGAGCGCCAAACCGGTGCCCGGCGAAACCTTCGGCGCGCTCGACCTCACGCTGGGCAACTACGACCTGCAGCGCCTCAAGGGCTACTTCAACCTGCCCGTGGGCGATGCGCTGGCGCTGCGCGCCGCGGCCTTCGTCGAAAAACGCGACGGGTACATCAGCTTCCTGCCGGGCTCGAACGTCACAAGTTCGACGCCGCGTTACGACGACAGCGACAAGTCGGGTTTCCGCCTCTCGGGACTCTGGGAGCCGTCCGAGGCCTGGACGATGTTCGCCTCCGCCGAGCACTACGCGGACCACGGCGCGGGCACGATTCCCGTGAGCCTGGCGCCCGCCGACGGCCACGCGCTGCGTTCCGCGCTGATCACCTCCCCCGGCAAGCTCGATCTCACCAACGACACGTTCCACTTCCGCACCGACCTGCGCGCCGGCGGCGTCGAGGCCAGCTATCTATTCGGCTACGCGAGCATGACGCGCGAGAACGTCAGCGACCAGGATGTCGGTGTCGCGCAGGACCCCGTGCTGCGCGCCCTGCCGGAACCTCCGTTGCAGCCCACCTACGACGAGGAACGCCGCACCGACGCCTCGGAGTTCATCTCCACGCAGCACGAGCTGCAGATCAAGCCGCTCGAGACCGGCCGGTTCGACTGGATCGCGGGCGCGTTCTTCTACCAGGAGAACAATTCCATCCGCTTCGACGTCGACGTGCGCGACGATCGCGGCAGCGTGCCCGGCGCGCCCGACGCCGGCGACGTGCGCTATTCGCAGGTGTTCCTGCAGCCCGACCGCTCGCTGGCGTCCTGGGCCGGATTCGGCCAGGTCACGTGGAACCTGGCCGGGCATTCGCGCCTCAGCGCCGGCGCGCGCTACACCGAGGACAGCAAGCAGGATCGCGGCGGCGTCAACCTGGTGTGCCCGGCGCCGAATGCCACCATCGGGAGCGGTGGTTTCAACGTCGACGGCATCGCCACCGACGACCTGCCGATGTCACCGGACCCGGATTCACCCACGCCGGTGCCGGGGACCTGCCGCATCACCGCGCACAACGATGCCGACAAGCGGTGGTCGAAACTCACCTACATGGCGCGCTTCGAGTACGACTTCGGCGCGCGCGTGCTCGGTTACGCGCTGACCAACAGCGGCTTCAAGTCCGGCGTCATCCAGGACGGCGGCACCTTCGCCGATCCGGAGGAGGTCGTGAACTACGAGATCGGGCTCAAGGCCACGCTGCTCGACGGCGACATGGCGCTCAACACCGTGGGCTTCTATTCGAACTACTCGGACATCCTGCGCACCTCGATCGAATGGGATTCCAACGGCGTCCACCAGCTGGTGACGCGCAACGCGACGCGCGCACGCATCTACGGCATCGAATCGGAGCTGCTGTGGAAGCCGGCGCCGCGCGACGTGCTGCAGGGCGTGGTCACTTTCCTGAGCGCCGAGTATCTCGACTATCCCACCGTCGATTCGCAGTACTACGTGGCCAACGATCCGCTGACGCCGGTGATCAACCTGAGTGGCAATACATTGCCCTTCGCGCCCGAATTCACCGTCGCGCTGGTGTACGAGCATTCCTTTCCGCTTGCTAACGGAACCCGATTGGTGCCGCGTCTACAGACGAAGTACCAGAGCGAGATGTTCCTCACCGATTTCAACCGTCCGTCCGACAGCCAGGACGCGTACACCCGCACAGACTTGAGCCTGCGCTACGAATCCGGCGCCGCGTGGATGCTCGAGGCCTACGTACAGAACCTCGAAGACGAGGCGGTGAAGAACAACGTCGACCTGCGCGGCAACCAGCCAGGCAGCGGAGGCGTCGCGGGATTTCCCGGCGTGGCGCGCGCGTTCCTCGATCCCCCGCGAACCTACGGAGTGCGCGCGGCCTATCGGTTTGGTGAGTGAGAGAGATGGATATGCCCCATGGACCGGGGCAGAAAAGCGGGGGGTGGGGTCACATCAGGACGATGTCCCCACCCTCTGCCCTCGTCAGCGAGCTGACCAGCCCGGCGGAAAAAACCAATCGCAGCGCCTGGGTGAGCGCAGTCTCATCGAGTGCCGCACGTGTCATCGCGTCGCCGAGAGTCCGGCCGCCGTTCAGCGCCGACACGAAGGAAAAAACGGGGCGAGATACCGGCAGCACCACGACCGTATCGTGTCTCGAATGGACCAGCCCGCATTCATCCCCAAGTGATTGTTCCGTGGGCGGACCATCATCGACCTGATTCGCCAGCCAGACGCTGAACACCGGAAAGGGTGAAGACAGCAGCCTGAGCGACGGCTGCAGGCCGAAGACCAGATGCTCGAGCGTCGCGCCCGGATGCAGCGCGAGCGCATCGGCACCGAGCGGCGGCAGGTCCGGCGCGACCGCGGACTCCACGCGCAGCCACTCGAGGCGCGCGAGGTCGGCGAGCCAGGCGTAGTCACCTCCCGCCAGGTACTCGTCGAGGAACGCCGGGAAGTCGCGCCCGTAGAAATGCAGGTCGCCGCTGCGTGACGGGAAACGCTCGCGATAGAGAAGCCCGAGCTGCCGGAAGTAGTCGTCGCCCACGCGCCGCCGGACTACCGGGTACTTGCGCTCCAGCGCCTCGCGAAACGCGATACGGCCATTGTTGCGATACACGCCGAGGTTCGCCGGCGGAAACACCGCGCACGCCACGTCCGGGTCACGCAGCGCGGCGGCGAAGGACTGTTGCAACTCACGCAGCGAGGCCATGGCGCTCCCCGAGGATCCGGTCGGCGCGCTGGCTCTCGGCCACCAGCGTCGCGAGCGCGGGAATGTCGTTGTCCCACTCGATCAGCGTGGGCACGGGCCCGACGCACGCCAGCGCACGGCCATACAGCTGCCAGACCTCCTCGCAGACGGCCGAGCCGTGGTCGTCGATGAGCACGCCGCCATTGCGCGCATGGCCGGCGAGATGGATCTCGCGCACGCTGCCGGGAGGCAGCCCGGCGAGATAGGCGTCGGCGTCGACGCCGAGGTTCTGCGAATTCACGTACACATTGTTCACGTCGAGCAGCAGCGCGCAGCCCGAGCGGGCCACGACTTCGGCGAGGAATTCCCACTCCGCGAGCCGCGAATGTTCGAATGCCACGTAGGCCGACACGTTCTCGATCAGCAACTGCCGCCCGAGGAAGTCCTGCGCCTCGGCGACCTGGCGCGCCAGGTGCTGCGCGGCCTCCTCGGTGTAGGGCAGGGGCAGCAGGTCGTTGAACCACTCGCCGCCGGCGTGTCCCCAGCAGGCATGCTCGGACACCAGCGCGGGCTCGAAGCGCGCGATCGCGCCGCGCACGCGCGCCAGGTGCTCGCGGTCGACGCCGTCGACCGAGCCCAGCCCGAGCCCCACGCCGTGCAGGCTGAGCGGGTAGTTAGCCCGGGCGCGCTCCAGCGCGCGCGCCGCGGCGCCGCCCGCGTGGAAGTAGTTCTCGGTGTGGGCCTCGATGAAGGCCACCGCCGGCCGCTCGGCCAGCAGGGCTTCGTGATGCACCGACCGCAGACCAATCCCGGCGCGCGCCGGGATCGATCCGGGTACGACACCCCGCGATTCGAGGTGCGTCATCGGTGTGCAGTTACTTCTTCTCGGCGGCCACGACCTTGCCGCCCATCTTCTCGCACTCGCCCTTCGGCACGTACTTCCACTCCTTGGGATCCTTGTCGGTCTTCGCCTGTCCGGCGCAGGAATGGGCGGGGCTGGCGCAGTCGTTTTCACCGGCCTGCGCGATACCCGCGCACTTTTCCTTGGCGGCTTCGTCAGCCGCGGAAGCGGACACGCTTCCGAGCGCGAGCAGGCTGCCGACGGCCGAGGCAATGGCGATGGACTTCAGGTTCATGAGACTCCTCCGGGTTGGTTATTGAACGTTGTCGGGTACAAAGACCCGGGTCGCACGGAAATTATTGCGGCCGGCTCTCCAACAGGCTCATGGGTGACGCCACCCGCCGCGCATGTTCCCCGTCGCCGCGCACCGCGGCAACCTTTTGCCTGTTGGCGACACACCGCGAGGAGTCCGGCCGCAGGGTCGCGCGCCGCAGGCGTATGATCCCGCCCGGGAGCCCACCGCAAGAAGTCTTTTCCTGAACACATGACTGCCGCCGTTCGCACGTGGGCATTCCTCCTGCTCTCCCTGGGATACCTGCTCACCGCGCACTACGCGTTGTCGCGGCAGTCCGCGGCTGGCGCGGCAATGGCCAGCGGCCTGCTGGTGGCGCTGGCGGTGGCGATGGTGCGTGGCCGCCATCGCCATGCGCTGCGCGCGCTGGTGGCCGCCGTGGGTGCGGCCATCGTCGTGTGGGTGGCGCGCGGCGCACCGCCGGTGCCCTTGATGTTGCCGCCGATACTGGTGCCCGCGGGCGTCGCGCTGCTGTTCGGACGCTCGCTGTTGCCCGGCTCCATGCCGCTGGTCGAGCGGCTGGCGCGTGCCTTCTACGCACCCGACGAGCCGTCCCCCGGCATTCCGGCCTACGCGCGCAGCGTGACCTGGGCCTGGACACTGCTGCTCGCGGCGCTCGCGCTGGTGAATGCAATCCTGCTCGCCTGCCTGCAGCCGGGCGGCTTGCTGCAGCTGGCGGGCTTCGTGCCGCGCTGGCCGGTGCCGCCATCCTCGTTCGCCTGGTTCACCAACACGGGCACCTATCTACTCATCGGTGGCATGTTCGCGGCGGAGTTCGCGGTGCGGATCTGGCGCTTCCCCGACTATCGCTACCGCAACCCGCTGCGCTTCATTCGCGAAGCGCGCGCCCGCATGCCGCAGATCAGGGCGGCGCTGCGCCATGGCTGAGGCACCGCGCCTGCTGTTCGCGGTGCCGGCCGACCACCCGGTGCTGCGCGGGCATTTTCCCGGCCGGCCCATCGTGCCGGGCGTGATGTTGCTCGAGTGGGTACTGGAGGCCGCGGCGCGCGACCAGGCGCGCGCGCCTGCCTCGTTGCGCGTGCGCGAAGCGAAGTTCTTCACGCCGCTCGCGCCTGCGCAGCGCGCCGAGCTAATGCTGGAACCCGGCGAACGACGCTGCGGATTCCGGGTGATGCACGGCGACGTCCTGATCGCGCGCGGCCTGCTCGAATGGGACGCCGATGGCTGAGGGCACCCGCGCCGCCGGCGAGTGGCGGGATCGCCCGGAGGCCGGCGGCCGATTGGGACAGGGCGCCATGCGCTTGCTGGCGTTTCGCGTCGGGCGGCCGGTGGCGCGCTTCATCACGTTTTTCGTGGCGTTCTATTTCATGCTTCGCCGCGGCTCGGAGCGCGCCGCTTCGCGCGCCTACCTGCGGCGCGTCCTCGGGCGGCGCGCATCGTGGATCGACGTCTACCGGCATTTCCTGCGCTTCTCGACCGTCACGCTCGACCGCCTGTACCTGATGACCGATCACTTCGCGCGCTTCGAGGTACGCACCTTCGGCGTCGAGCAACTCGACGGGATCCTGAAGCTCGGCCGCGGCGCATTGCTGCTGTCGGCGCATCTCGGCAGCTTCGACGCGCTGCGTGTGCTCAGCCTCAGCCGTCCCGATGTCCGGCTGCGCATCCTGCTCGACATCGGCCAGAACTCGCGGCTGTCGGGAATGCTGAACGAGCTCAACCCGAAGCTGGCCGCGACCATCGTCGATGCGCGCCGGCCGGGCGTGGAACTGGTGCTCGAGATGCAGGCGGCGCTGGAGCAGAACGCCATCGTGTCGACGCTGGCGGACCGGTTGCGGCCCGGCAATCCGGTCATCGTCGCGAAGTTCCTCGGCGAGGATGCGCCGTTCCCGGCATCGCCGTGGATGTTCGCGGGGGCCCTGCACGTGCCGGTGGTGCTGGCCTTCGGCCTGTACCGCGGCGGCAATCGCTACGAGCTGCATTTCGAACGCTTCGACTACCAGCTGCCGCGCGACCGGCGGCTGCGCGGCGCGGCGCTCACCGAGGTGGTCCAGCGCTTCGCGCAGCGCCTGGAACATTTCACGCGCCTGGACCCGTACAATTGGTTCAACCTGTACGACTTCTGGAATGCGGCCGCCTATCCCATACCTGCTGAGCGCAGTGCTGCTGGCCGGCGCGACGGCGTCGAGCCGCACGCTGGATGAGTTCGAGCGCGACCTGCGGCGCACGCCGCCGGTGACCACCGGCTTCGTCGACTATCGCTTCTCCCACCTGCTCCGGAAGCCGCTGCAGGCCAGCGGCACGCTGGAGTACCGCGCGGACGGCGTGCTCGCCCGCAACGTGGCAGCGCCCTATCACGAACTCACCGAAGTGCTGGGCGACGAAGTTCGCATCCAGCGCGAAGGCAAACCTGCGCGCACCATGTCCTTGCAACGCGCGCCGCAATTGCGCGTGCTGCTCGGAAGCTTCCGCGCATTGCTCGAAGGCCGGTTCGCGCCTCTGTCCCGGGATTTCGATGTGTCGCTCGCCGAGGGCGCCGCGCACTGGACGCTGACATTGATCCCGCGCGATCCGCACATGGCGCGCGCGCTGGCCCGCATCCAGGTCAGCGGAACCGCCGATCGGCCCGAGTGCATCGTCGCGCTGGAGCCGGATGGTGACGCCGCCTTCACGCTGCTCGAAACACCCGCGCCCGGCACCACGATCCCCACGCGCGCCGCGCTCGAACAACGCTGCCGTCTCGACGCAACGGCGACGCGCGCGGCCACGCCGGAATCATGACCCGCCGCGGCTGGCTGCTGCTCGCCGCCTGGTGCGCGCTGCTCGGTGTCGGCGTCGCCTGGGTCCAGGCTCGGCTGCATGTTTCCGCCGACCTGCGGCTGTTCATGCCGCGGCCGCGTGGCGAACAGCAGCGCCTGCTGGTGCAGAACATCGGCGAGAGTCCGGCCTCGCGACTGCTGCTGGTGACCCTGGAAGGCGACGCTCCGCCGGTGCTCGCCGGCATCTCCAATAGACTCGCGAGCGCGCTCGCGGCGCGCTCCGAATTCGGCTTCGTGGCCAATGGCGCGCAGGCGCCGCTCGCCATCCCCGAGAACCTGCTGCCGTATCGCTACCTGCTCACCGACTCCTTCGACCGGCACTCGCTCGACGCGAGCACACTCGAGGCGGCATTGGCGGATCGTGCCGCCGACATGGCGTCGCCGGCCGCGGCGGTGCTCGAGGAATGGCTGCCGCGCGACCCGACGCTCGAGGTGCTGCACCTCGTCGATCGCTGGCAGCCGCGCACCGAACCGCGCCGCATCGACGACGCCTGGTTCACCGCCGACGGACGGCGTGCGCTGCTGCTGGTCGAGACCCGCGCCGCCGCCTTCGACCCCGATGGGCAAACTACTGCGCTGGACGCGCTGCGCGCGGAATTCGCGCGGGCACGCGGCGCGTCTTCGGCGCGGCTCGAAGCGAGCGGTTCGGGGTACTTCTCCTCGATCATCAAGCAACGCACGCAGGCCGAGGCCGGCTGGTTCGGCGGCATCGCGACCGCCGGCATGATCCTGCTGCTGTGGTACGCCTACCGGAACTTCTCCTTCACCTTGCTGGGCGCGCTGCCGCTTGCGAGCGGCGCGCTCGCCGGGCTCGCGGCGGTCAGCGTGCTGTTCGACAGCGTGCACGGCATCACGCTGGCCTTCGGCTTCACGCTGATCGGCGTGGCGCAGGACTACCCCATGCATCTCTTCAGCCACCTGCGGCGCGGTGAGACCGCGATCGAAACGGCGCGCCGTGTCTGGCCGCCACTGGCCACGGGCGTGGCCAGCACCTGCGTGGCCTACCTGGCGTTCCTGATCTCGGGCGTCACCGGCCTCGCGCAACTCGCCTGCCTGACCGTGAGCGGCCTGGTCGTCGCCGGCCTGACTACCCGCTTCGTGCTGCCGCGCCTCACGCCGGCCGCGGCGCACGACCCGGCTGACTCGGCCCTGCTCGCGCGCGTCAACCAGCGGCTCGGCCGCCTGCCGCGGCCCTACATCCTGCTGCTGCTGGTGCCGGTATCCGCCGCGCTGGTGTTCTGGCTGCGGCCCGCGGGCTTCTGGCAAAACGATCTTTCCCGGCTCACGCCGGTGCCGCCCGAGCTGCTGCGCAAGGACCTGGCCCTGCGCCGCGAACTCGCCACCCCCGACCTGCGCTACCTGCTGGTCGCGAGCGGCGCCGATGGCCAGGAAGTGCTGGCGCGCCTCGAATCGCTCGACGACGCGCTGTCGCAGGCCGTGCATCGCGGCGCCATCGGCTCCTACGATCACGCCGCGCGCTACCTGCCGAGCGCCGCGCGGCAGCGTGCGCGCCAGGCAAAGCTGCCGGATCCCACGGAACTCCGGCGGCTGCTGCACGAGGCCGCCGCGCAGTCGCCGTTCGACGAGCGGTTGTTCGAGCCGTTCGTGGCGGACATCGCGCGCGCCCGCGAACTGCCACCGCTGACGCGCGCCGACCTGCCCGCGACCCCGCTGTCATTGCGCATCGACAGCAGTCTGTTCGCTCGCGAGGGCCGCTGGTACGGCCTCGTGAGCCTGTTCGAGGTGCACGATCCGGCCGCCATGGCCGCGCTCGGACAGGCCACCGCGCCGTTCGTCACCTTCCTGGACCTCAAGGACGCGTCGGAACAACTGGTGGCGGCGCACCGCAGCCACGTCCTGTTGTGCCTCGACATCTCCGCGATCCTGTTGGTGGCGGTCATCTGGATCGCGTTGCGGCGCGTGTCGCGCGTGCTGCGGGTGCTGGCGCCCATGGTGCTGACCACGCTCATCAGTGTCGCGGTGCTGCGTGCCTGCGGCGTATCGCTCAACCTGTTCCATCTCATTTCACTGGTGCTGGCCGCGGGTCTCGGCCTCGATTACGCATTGTTCTTCGAGCACGCGGCCGATGATGACGCCGAGCAGCAGCGCACGCTGCACGCGCTGCTGGTGTGTGCACTGTCGACGCTGCTGGTGTTCGCACTGCTGGCGTTCTCGACCGTGCCGGTGCTGGCGGCGATCGGCGTCACCGTGTCGCTCGGCGTGGTGTCCAACTTCGTGCTGGCTCTGCTGCTGGCGCGCGGGCGGAGCGCTTGATGAACGACATCGCCAGGCTGCTGCCGCACGCCGGCGACTCGATCCTCATCGAGCGGGTGGTGGGCTGGGATGCGGAGCACATCCGCGTGGCCACGACGCTGCACCGCTCGGCCGACAATCCGTTGCGACGCCACGGTCACCTTGCGGCCGTGAACGTGGTGGAGTTCGCGGCGCAGGCCATGGCGCTGCACGGCGGACTGCGCGGCGAGGTGGGCCGGCCACCGCGCGCGGCGCTGCTGGTGTCGGTGCGCGACCTGGTGCTGCGCCGGGAATACCTCGAGAAGCTGGAGGGCGAGCTCGAGATCGTGGCGCACGCGCTGATGATCGACCCGCAGAGCTGGCAATACGGCTTCACCGTCCTGCATTCGGGTAGTGAGATCGCCAGCGGCCGCATCGCGGCGATGGCGCAGGCCGGGGACTGACCGGGCTCAGTGCGCCCGCAAGCCGATGTCGAGGACCAGCGCTGGAGCCGCGGGACAGCGGATGTGTCGTGCGCCTCCCAGCGCCAGCGCTTCCATGAAAGGCAGGCAACCGTCGCTGGCGTTGCCGGCCACCAGCGCCGCGTTGTCGGCGCGCGCCGTGCTGGCCGCGAGGCCGGCGTCCGCCCACACCTCGAGATCGAATTGCGCCACGGCCTGGGCGCCACGCCGTGGCGACACGATCAGCGCCGCGGCCAGCAAGTGCCGGCTGGGCGCCACCGCCGACAGCGGTCCGCGCGCATCGATGTCGTAGGCCACCAGCAGCACGTCCTCCGCGCCGCTCAGCGCCTGCACGCAGGCCTCGAGCAGGCCGGCGCCGAAGGAATGCTCGCCGGCGGAGAGGGCGGTGCACGGCCGCGTGCATTCGGCCGCGATGGTCCAGTAACCGGCAGCCGCGTTGTGCACCGAGTTGTGGAAGCGCGTCGGTGACACCTGGCTCGGCGTCGATGCGAGGGTGGCGCACATGTAGTCGGTGATGGCGAGATCGCCGTACCGCGAACTGAACACCGAGGGTAGTGAGGCCGGCGACAGCCCGGCAACCCGGCACGCCGATAGTGCCGCCTCGAGCGCGACCGCGACGGTGTCCGGCGCGCGGCGGCGCTCATTCGGCGGCAGCAGCTGCGGCGCGGGCCGCGGCGCCGACTCGGCGGGCGCGGGCTCCTCGCCTGCGAGAATGCGCCGCGCGCGCTCCCAGCCCGGCAGCCGGCCCGACCACAGCGCGACACCGTTGACGTGCAGCTGCGTTCGCTCGAACAGCTTCATGCCGCGCCCGCGAACAGCAGTACGCAGTTGCTGCCGCCGAAGCCGAACGAATGGCTCAGCGCGTGACGCACGCGGCCTTCGCGAGCCGCGAGCCGCACCTGAGGGCCGCAGGCGGCGTCCAGCGTGCGGGAATTCAGGTTGCCGGGCATGAATCCCGATTCCACCGTCAGCAACGTCAACACGGCTTCCAGCGCGCCGGCCGCGCCGAGCGTGTGGCCGGTCCAGCCCTTGGTGGAGCTGGCGTGCGTGCTCGAGGGAAAGAGCTGCGCGACGGCCTGCGCTTCGATCTCGTCGTTCTTGAGACTCGCGGTGCCGTGCAGGTTGATGTAGTCGATGGCCTCGGCGCCGAGGCCGCCGCGCGCCAGCGCATCCGCGATGGCCGCGCGTGCGCCGCGACCCGAGGGATGCGGCGTCGACATGTGGTGCGCATCGCTCGATTCCCCGTAGCCGCAGAAGCGCGGTCCCGAGCCGTGGCGTTCCAGCAGCGCGAAGGCCGCGGCCTCGCCGATGTTGATGCCCTTGCGCCCGGCGTCGAACGGCCGGCAGGGATCGGGCGACACCAGCGCCAGCGAATTGAAACCGAACAGCACGCTGCCGCACAGCGAATCGACCCCGCCGACCAGCACCGCGTCGGCGATGCCGAGCTCGAGCAGGCGCGCGCCATGCGCAAAGGCCTTGGCGCTCGACGAACAGGCCGTGGCGACGGTGACCGCGACATTGCCGAGATCGAGGGCGCGGCGCAGGAATTCGGCGGTGGCGTGCGGCGCATGCACGTCGCGCGCGCGCAGGTCGTCGGGGAATTCGCCGGCGGGTGTCAGGCGTGCATAGGCCTCTTCCGTTGTGCCGATGCAGGCGGTGGAGGTGCCGAGCACCAGCGCCACGCGTTCGTGCCCGTATCGCTCGCGGGCTTCGCCCACGGCGTCGAGGAAGCCGTCGCTCGACAGTCCGAGCCAGGCGAGGCGGTTGTTGCGGGAATCCCAGGCCTCGAACCCGGAGGGCAGCGGGAATTCCTCCACGCCCGGCACTCGCCCCACCCAGGTGGCGAGCGGCTCGCGGCCGAAGTCGTTGGGTCGAAGCCCGCTGCGGCCGTTGCGCAACGCGTCCAGCAAGGAGCCGCGGCCCGAACCGGCGGCGCAGGTGGCCGTGAACGCGGTGATGCGGAGCGGCTGCATGTAAGGAGCGCTACCCGCCGCGAAACCGGGACTGCCTCACTTCGCCCGGTTCTTCTCGATGTGCGCCGAAAGGCTGGCCAGCGAGCCGAAGATGCGCTGGTTGTTCTCGTCGTCGGAGCGCAACTGGAAGCCGTAGCGTCGCGAAATTTCCAGCGACAGCTCGAGGGCGTCGATGGAATCCAGGCCCAGGCCCTCGCCGAACAGCGGCGCCTCGCGGTCGATCTGTTCGGGGGTGATGGCTTCGAGGTTGAGGGTGGTGACGATCATCGAGGCGACGTCGCGTTCCAGGGTCGACTGCATGGCGATTATTATAGCCACGGCGACAGCAGCTACTTTCCAATGGCGTCACATCACAACCACGCGGATCGCGGCCAGGATTGCGACGTCATCGTCATCGGTGGCGGGCCGGCCGGCACCACGGCGGCCACGCTCCTGGCTCGACGCGGCCACGCCGTCCAGCTGTTCGAGAAGAGCCGCCATCCGCGCTTCCATATCGGGGAATCCCTCCTGCCGATGAACCTGCCCATCCTCGAGCGCCTGGGTGTGCTCGGCGAGGTCGAGCGCATCGGCGTGCGCAAGCCGGCCGCGGATTTTCCGGCCGAGAACGAGCGCGGCTTCAACGTGTTCGATTTCGCGCACGGGCTCGAATCCCTGCCGGACCATTCCTACCAGGTGAAGCGCGAGCAGTTCGATGCCCTGCTGTTCGGCAACGCCCAGCGTGCGGGCGTGCTGACCCACGAGGACACCGAAGTGCTGCAGGCGAACTTCGCGCGCGAATCGGTCGAGATCACGGTGCGGGACGAGACGGGCGCGACCCGCACGGTTCGCGCGCGCTACCTGGTCGATGCCTCCGGCCGGGACACCTTCCTCGGCAGCGCGCTCGGGCTCAAGCAACGTCACGCGCGCCACCGCAGCGCCGCCGTGTTCGCACATTTCGCCGGCGTCGAACGGCGCGCAGCGCCGTGGACCGGGAACATCAGCATCTATCGTTTCGAGCAGGGCTGGATCTGGCTGATCCCGCTGAACGACGATGTCACCAGCGTCGGCGCGGTGCTGCAGCCCGAGGCATTGCGCCGGCGCGCCGGCGCGCTCGAGCCCTTCCTGATGGACATCCTGCACTCGGTGCCGGCACTCAAGTCCCGCATGGCGAATGCACGCCTGCTCGGCAATCTCGAAGCCACGGGCAACTACTCATATGAATGCCGCGAGCTCTGCGGCCACCGCTGGATCATGGCTGGCGACGCCTCGGCCTTCGTCGACCCGGTGTTCTCCAGCGGCGTGTACCTCGCGATGCACGGCGCCGAGCGCGCGGCGGAGGTGGTCGACGGCGTGCTGCGTGGCGCGCGCGAGCGGCCGTTGCAGCGGGCCTACGTGCGGGAAATGCGCGCCGGGCTGCGCGAGTTCTCCTGGTTCATCGTGCATTTCACCACGCCGGCGCTGGCGTGGTTGTTTGCCCATCCGCGCAACGTATTGCGCCTGCAGGAAGCCACGGTGTCGCTGCTGGGAGGCCACGTGTTCGGCGCGCGCGCGCCACGTGCGCGGCTGCGCCTGTTCAGATGCCTCTATTACCTGGTGTCGCTGCGCCTGTGGCGCGACACGCTGAAGTTCCGCCGCGCGCTGCGCGGCATCGGAGCCGGATGACGCAGCAGACGGGCGGTGTCACCACGCGCCTCGGCGTGGTGGCGCCGCGGATGGAGTACCGCGCCGTGGAATCCGGGCGCGAGTTGCCGGACGACGTGCTGTTCGCGGTGCAGTTCGGCCGCGACGATGCGCCTGGGCCGGCTCGCGGCGTCGCGCGCGGCGTCCGCGTACGACTCGAGCCCTTGTCCGGTGCCGGGCTCGCCGAGTTCTGGTATGCGAATGGCGCGGTGCGCGCCGGCACGGCGGGCGCGATCCGCTTCGCCGCGGACGACCATCACCTGGCCGCGGTGCTCGAGGTGCCCGAGCACGAGCACGGTGGACTGCAGGCCGCCACCGCGCATGCATATGCGCAGCTCGCGCGCTTCCAGTCACAGTCCGGCTATCCGCACCTGCTTCGTACCTGGAACTACCTGGATGCGATCAACTGCGGCGCAGACGATGCCGAGCGCTATCGCGTGTTCTGCACGGGGCGCGCGACGGGCCTTCAATCGCTGCGCGTGGAGCGCGCGCCGGCGGCGACGGTCATCGGCCACCACGCGACCACGGGCCTGCTGCAGTTGTACTGGCTCGCGGGCCGCGCGCCGGGCATCGCCATCGAGAATCCGCGACAGACGGCGCCGCACCACTATCCACGCCAGTACGGGCCCACCCCACCGTCGTTCTCGCGCGCCATGCTGGTGGCGCCCGACCTGCTGATGGTGTCCGGCACCGCCAGCATCGTCGGCCACGCCTCGCGGCATCCCGGCAGCGTGCAGCGCCAGATGGACGAGATCTTCGAGAACCTCGAACTGCTGATGGCCCGCGCGCATGCGCACGCACCCGCGCTGTCCGCACAGACCGGCAGCGGTACCTCGATCAAGGCGTACCTGCGGCATCGCGAGGATCTCGCGGTGGTCGAACGGGAGCTCGCGCGCCGCTTGCCAGCCGGCACGCCCTTCCTGGTGCTGGCCGCGGACGTGTGTCGCTCAGACCTGCTGCTCGAGTTCGATTGCCTGCACGCCGCACCGGCGCGCTGAACCCGGCCGCGGCTCTTACGTCGCCGGGCGCATCAGCGCCAGCAGCGCGGCGCGCGAGACCTTGCCGAGCGAATCGCGCGGAATGCGCGGTACCAGCAACAGCGGCCGCGGCACGAACGCGGCGTCGAGGTCGGCCGCGAGCCGCGCCGCGATTTGCCGCGCGCTGACTCCCCGGGCCACGACCACCGCGGCGACGCGGCTCGCCGTGCCCGTGGCGGCGGTATCGGGCTGGAAAGCCACGGCATCTTCGACACCGGGGACGGCACACAGCCGCCGCGTGATGTCGGCCAGCGACGCACGCTTGCCGGCGACTTCCACCAGGTCGGAATTGCGTCCGCGCAGCACGAAGCGGTCGGCGCCGCGCAGCTCGAGCACGTCCTGCAGCCGCTGCGGTCGCTCGAACCAGGGCGCGGATACGCAGGTCGAATCGGCGCCGGGCTCCAGTGTGACGCCCGCATACAGGCGGAAGGCCTCTTCCCGCGCCGTGCGGCGCGTGGCGATCACACCCGTCTCCGTCGAGCCGAAGATCTCCAGCAGCGGCGCCCGCAATCGTGTCTCGACGCGCCGGGCCAACTCCTCGTCGAGCGGCGCGGTGGCACTGACGATCAGATCGATCTGCGGAAACTCGAGGCCGGAGTCCGCCAGCGCCCGCAGGTGCAGCGGCGTGCTCACCAACACGCGCGGCCGAGCCGGCTGTGCCAGCGCGGCGGCGACATCCGCGGGAAACAACGGCCGCTCGCCGTGCACGCTCATGTGGGCGAACAGCGGCAGCAGCACGGTGAATTCCAGGCCGTACATGTGATGCGCGGGCACGGTGCCGACCAGTGACAGCGGCGTGTCCGGCGCCACCCCGAGCGCGCCACGCAGCGCCGCGGCATTGAACTGCGCGCCGGCTGCCAGCGCGCGCCAGTGCTTGGGGTGCGGCTGCGAGGATCCGGTGCTGCCGGAGGTGAAGGGCACCATGACCAGCCGGCCAGGATCCGTCGGCGCGAGGTCGCGGGCCGGGCCCGGACTGGTGCGCGCCGAGCGCAGGCGCCGCAGCTCCTCGTCGTCGAGCCGCAGGCTGTCGGGATACACGCGTTGCAGCTCGGCGAGCGCCGCCGCCCCGCGCGCCACCGGCAGCAGTTGCGCGCGGCCGGCGAACAGCGCCGCCGCGCTCGCCAGCAGGAAATTCTCGCGCTGCTCGCACAGGTTCACGAGGTGTGCGTCGCGCGGTTGCAGCCCGGCGAGCAGCCGCCCGATCGAAGCCGCCTCCTCCAGGAGCGCCGTACGCGCGACCGGTGTGCTCGCGCGCCACAGCAGCGCGTCGCCGGCGCGCGTGCCGTCCGGGCCGCTGGCCGCGAGGCCGCGCATCAGCACAGTCCGCCGTTCACCGCGATCACCTGGCGCGTCACGTAGGCGGCGTCGGCGGACATGAGGAAGCTGACCACGCCGGCCACCTCCTCCGGCGTGCCGACGCGTTGCATGGGCACGGCTTCGAGGATGCGATCCACCGGCGTGTGGGCGTCGAGCATGTCGGTGGCGATGAGGCCGGGAGCGACGCAGTTGACGGTGATCTGGCGCTTGCCGAGTTCGACGGCCAGCGCCCGGGTCGCCGCGATGACCCCGCCCTTGGCGGCGCTGTAGTTAGTCTGCCCGCGGTTGCCCATGATGCCGGCCACCGACGCCAGCGTGACCACGCGGCCGGGAGCGTGCCGCCGCACCATCGGCATGATCAGCGGCTGCAGCACGTTATAGAAGGAGTCGAGGTTGGTGCGGATGACCGCGTCCCACTGCTCGCCGCTCATCGCCGGGAACGCGGCATCGCGCGCGATGCCGGCGTTGCACACCACGCCGTAGTAAGCGCCGTGCGCCGCGATGTCGGCCTCGAGCGCCGCCGCCGCGCCGCCGCGATCGGCGACGTCGAAGACGAGGCTGCGCGCCGCGCGCCCCAGTGCCTGGATCCCGGCCACCACCTGCGCAGCGGCGTCGTGCCGCGAGTGGTAGTGCACCACCACGTCGAAGCCGTCCCGCGCCAGCCGCAGCGCCACCGCGCGGCCGATGCCACGGCTCGCGCCGGTGACCAGTACCGTGTGACTCATGCCGGGATTCTACGGCGCAATGCCGTCCTGCCGCCGCAACCGGCGCCCGACGATGCGCGGCGCGCGCCAGGCCGCGCCCAGCAGCAAGCGCACGTGCATGCCGGCCACCCACAGGTTGTCGCGGAACAGCCGGTAGTGCGAGACGCCATCGGTGGGATAGGACACGCGCGTGGGGATCCAGCGCAGCGCGCACTCGCGCCACACCAGCTTCACCAGCAGCTCGACGTCGAAGTCCATGCGTTTCCCGATGCCATCCTGCTCGACGACTTCGAGCACCGTGGCCACGGGATACAGCCGGAAGCCGCACATCGAATCCGGCACGCGCGTGAACGACAGCGTCTCCAGCCACACCAGCGCATGCGTGATGTGGCGCGACACGAAGCGCACGCGCGGCATGGACGCGTCGAACAGCGGCCGTCCGCAGATGACCGCGCTCGGCTCGCGCCGCGCGGCCTCCAGGAATTTCGGCGCGTCGCCGAGATCGTGCTGGCCATCCGCGTCGACCTGCAGCGCGTGCGAGAAGCCCAGGCGTTGCGCCGCGCGCAGCCCGGCGATCACCGCTGCGCCCTTGCCGCCGTTGCGCGCCAGCTGGACGAGATGCACGCCGTCGTCCTGCGCCAGCTGCTCGAGCACGCGGCGGCAGCTCGCGTCGGAGCCGTCGTCCACCAGCACCACCGGCAGCCGCTGCGCGCGCAGCGCCGCCACCACCGCCGGCACGGCGTGCTCATGGTTGTAGACGGGAATGACCGCCGTGAATTTCAACCGAACGGGCCCCCCAGCAAACCGTTCCTCTAGCGGGTCGCGGCGGGCCGCGCCCGGGGATCCTCGACGTGGCGCTCGATCCACGCCTGTACTTCGTCATTCACCTGGCGTGCGTCGCGCCCGGCGGCCTCGATCGGCGGACCAATGACCACGCGAATGACGCCGCGCTTCTTGAGCACGCCGCGCCGCGGCCAGAAGTAACCGGCGTTGTGCGCCACCGGCACGATCTTGCAGCCTTGTTGCGCGGCCAACAACGTCCCGCTCGAACCGTAACGCCGCGTCTCGCCCGGCGCCATGCGCGTGCCCTCGGGAAACACCATCACCGAGGCGCCGAGCCGTTCCATGCGGTCCTTGCCCTGCTTCAGCACCTGGTTCACGGCGCTGGCGCCGGCCTTGCGATCGATGGCGATGCAGCGCGCCAGCACGCAACCCCAGCCGACGAAGGGAATGAACAGGATCTCGCGTTTCATGACCCAGACCAGCGGCGGGAACAGGATCATGATCGCGAAGGTTTCCCAGGTGGACGAGTGCTTCATGAAGATCACGTTGGCGCCCGCCGGCAGGTTCTCGCGGCCCTCGACCGTGTACGTGAGCCCGCACAGCCACTTCAGCTTGAAGAAGATCACGCGTGTCATCACGCCCGCCAGCCAGAAACGGGCGCGGAACGGCATGAACGGCGTGACCACGCAGTAGGTGAACGCGAATACCAGCATCCACAGCCACATGAGCACGTTGAATACCAGCGAGCCGAGGAACTGCATTGCGTCGGGTCAGCCCGGCAGGCAGGACAGGTCCGCGATGCGCGTGAACTGCTGGCGCAACTGCGCGAGCAACGCGAGCCGGTTGCGTCGCAGGACGGCGTCCTCCGCGTTGACCATCACGCCGTCGAAGAATGCGTCGACCACGGGACGCAGGGTCGCGAGCCGGCCGAGCGCCGCCGCATAGTCGCGCTTGCCGAGCGCACGCTCCACGTCGCCGAGCACGCTGGCGAGCGCTTCGTGCAGCGCCTTTTCAGCCGGTTCGCGCAGCGCGCCCACGTCCACCGCGCCCGTGACCCCGGGTTCGGCCTTCTTGAGGATGTTGGAAATGCGCTTGTTGGCGGCGGTGAGGCTGGCCGCTTCGGGCAGCGCGAGGAAACGGCTGAGCGCCGTGAGCCGCGCGCCGAAGTCCAGCGGTGACACCGGATCGCTGGCGCGCACCGCGTCGAACATCTCGGTGCTGATGGCCGCGCTGCCCGCGCCCTTGCTGGCGTCGATGAAATACGCGCGCAGCCGCTCGACCAGGTAGTCCCATACCTCGCCCGCAGCCGCGGCGTTTTGCACCGGCTGCAGCGCGACGGCGCGCACCACCAGGGCGCGCAGGTCGAGATCGAGCTGCTTCTCGACCAGGATGCGCAGCGCGCCGATGGCCGCGCGCCGCAATCCGAACGGATCCTTGGTGCCGCTCGGCTTCTGCCCGATGGCGAAGATTCCCGCGAGCGTGTCCAGCTTGTCGGCCAGCGCCACCGCGGTCCCGGCGCCGGTCGCCGGCAGCGCGCCGCCGGCGCCGCGCGGCATGTAGTGCTCGTCGATCGCGGTCGCGACCTCGGCGGGCTCGCCATCCGCGCTTGCATAGTAGCGGCCCATGATTCCCTGCAACTCGGGGAATTCGCCGACCATGTGGGTGAGCAGGTCGCACTTGGCGAGCTCGGCGGCGCGCGTCGCCTGCGCCGCGTTGGTGTCGAGCAGCCGGGCGATCTCGCCGGCCAGCGTCGCGATGCGGCGCACCTTGTCGCCGATCGAGCCGAGCTTCGCCTGGAACGTGACGGCGTCGAGCGCGGCGACGCGCGCGGCCAGGGGTTGCTTGCGGTCCTGGCTCCAGAAGAAGGCCGCGTCCGACAGCCGTGGCCGCACCACGCGCTCGTTGCCGCCGCGTACGCGCGCCGGATCCCGGCTCTCGATGTTGCTGACGGTGATGAAGTGCGCCAGTAGTTTGCCCGCATCCTTGCCGGTCGTGAGGCTCTCGACCGGGAAATACCTCTGGTGATGCTGCAGCGTGGAGATCAGCACCTCGCGCGGCAGTTCGAGGAAGCGCGCCTCGAACGCGCCGGCGAGCGCGCACGGCCATTCCACCAGTGCGGTGACTTCATCGAGCAACGCCTCGTCGACCAGCGCCTGGCCGCCGAGCGACTTGCCCACGGCTTCGACCTGTTCGCGGATCATCGCGCGGCGCACGGCGAAATCCGCGACCACCTTGCCCTGCTCGCGCAGCGTGGCCTCGTAGTCGCCGGGTTGCGCCAACGGCAGGTCGCGCGTCCCCATGAAGCGATGGCCGCGCGTGGTGCTGCCGGCCTGGGTGTCGAGCAGCGTCGAGGGGATCAGCTCGGAGCCATACAGCATCACCAGCCAGTGCACCGGGCGCACGAACTCCGCATCCGACGAGCCCCAGCGCATGCGCTTGGGTATGGGCAGCGCGTCGAGCGAGCGCTGCACCATCGCGGGCAGCAGGCTCACGGTAGTTTGGCCGGCTTTCTTTCCCTCGAAATACAGGAACTCGCCCTTGCCCTCGGTGACGCGCGTGAGCGCATCGACGCCGACGCCGCACTTCTCCGCGAACTTGAGCGCGGCGGTGGTCGGCGCGCCGTCCTTGCCGAACGCCGCGCTGGCCGGCGGCCCCTTGAGCCGGATGGCCTGCGCCGATTGCGCCGCGGCGAGTCCGCGTACCAGCACCGCGAGGCGGCGCGGCGTCGCGAACGAGCGGATGTCGCCGTGCGAAAGCGCGGCTTCCGCGAGCCCGGCGCGCAAGCCTGCGGCGAAAGCCCGTTCCAGCTCCGGCAGCGCCAGCGGCGGAAGCTCCTCGGTCCCGAGCTCCACCAGGAAATCGCGCGCGCCGCTCATGGCTGGCTCCCTTTCGGGATCGACCCGCCCTTGTTTGCCAGCATCGGGAAGCCGAGTGCCTCGCGGCTCTCGTAGTACGCCTGCGCCACCGCGCGCGCCATGGTGCGCACGCGCAGGATGTAGCGTTGGCGCTCGGTCACCGAGATCGCCTTGCGGGCGTCGAGCAGGTTGAACGTGTGCGATGCCTTCATGACCTGCTCGTAGGCGGGCAATGCGAGCCGGGCCTCGATCAGCCGCCCGAACTCGGCTTCGTGTTCATCGAAACGCCGCAGCAGCACCGCGGTGTCCGCGACTTCGAAGTTGTACTTCGACTGCTCGACTTCGTTCTGGTGGTACACGTCGCGATAGGTGATGCGACCCAGCGGGCCGTCGGCCCACACGATGTCGAAGATGCTCTCGACGCCCTGCAGGTACATCGCCAGGCGCTCGAGGCCGTAGGTGATCTCGCCGGTCACGGGCCGGCAGTCGAGGCCGCCCACCTGCTGGAAATAGGTGAACTGGGTGACCTCCATGCCGTTGAGCCACACCTCCCAGCCGAGTCCCCAGGCGCCGAGCGTCGGCGACTCCCAGTTGTCTTCGACGAAGCGCAGGTCGTGCACCTGCATGTCGAAGCCCAGCGCGCGCAGTGAACCGATGTACAGCTCCAGGATCTCGAGCGGCGAGGGTTTGATCACCACCTGGAACTGGTAGTAGTGCTGCAGCCGGAACGGGTTGTCGCCGTAGCGGCCGTCGGTGGGACGGCGCGAGGGCTGCACATACGCGGCCGACCATGGCTCGGGCCCCACCGCACGCAGGAAGGTCGCCGTGTGGAAAGTACCGGCGCCCATTTCCATGTCGTACGGCTGCAGGATCACGCAGCCCCGATCGGCCCAGTATTTCTGCAGCGCGAGGATCAGGTCCTGGAAAGTGCGGGGCGGCGCGCCCAGCGGGATATCGACGGCGGGTTGGGGCATTTATCGGCGGCTTTTCTACGGGGCTTTTTCGACCGGCGCGCAGTATAGGGTGCCGGGCCGGCAAACCGGCAAAACTCGAATCGGTTGGGGAGGCGAAGCGAAGACTTTGCCGCTTTGCAGGCCCGGCGCCGTCTTCGTCACAGGTTCAGGGCGCGCATCTCGTAGACGTGGCCGATGACGTTGCCGTCCCAGGCGTAGCGCAGGTGCACGCCCTGGCGCACGTTCTGCACCAGCCGCGGCCGGAACAGCGCCACGCATTCGCCACCCGCGCGGCGCACGCTTTCGAACGCCACGCCGTTGGAGCCGGCATCGCGCAGTTGCCGGCCAAGCTTCTGCGAGGCGGCGTAGCTCGCCGGATCGTAGACGTCGGCCATCTGCGCGCGGTGCCCGCGCAGGTCGTGCAGCTCGCAGGCGACGTCGGCGAGATAACAGCGCATTTCCAGCTCCATCGGCGGCTGGCTGGTGGCGCGCAGGAAATTCTCGCGATGGAAGCGCGTCTCGGCGATGGCGGTGTCGATGGACTCCGCCGCGTAGTACGCACCGAAATGCCCGTCGGTGAACCGTGTGCCCTGGGGCGACAGGTGGGTGAACGGCGCCATGACCACCGAGGCGTTCGGGCCGCTGACACGATCGGCGACCGGCACCAGCGATATGTCCCCGGCCTGGTCGCGCAGGCGCGGATTGGTCATGGATTCCAGTTTGTACAGCGCCTCCCAGTCGGCCGGATCCGCGACCCGTTCGAACAGGTGGATGGTCGGCAAACGACTGGCGACGATGCGGTGGCAGGGCGCGACGCGCACCGCGCGCTGTGAAACGGCGGAAGAGGCCATCCGTGGCAACCGGCCGAGCTTTAACCGCGCTCGGCGTCGAGGTACTGGCGCACCACGTACAGGTCGGCGACCTGGCCCGACAACATGCGGTCGAGGGCCGAACCGCCGCCGAAGGGCGCCGCGGCGTTCGGCTTGCGAACCCATTCGTCCGCGGCGCGGGGATCCGGCAGCAGGATCTGCAGGGCCTTATAGATGCCGAGCAGGTACGAGAGCCGCTCGAGCGTGTCCTGCGGGAGGCGCGGCTCGCGTTCGCGGCGCCACTTGAAGAAGGTGGAGCGCGAGGCGATGCCTAACAACTTGAGCTGCTCGGCCACCGTCAGTCCCCAACGTTCGGCGATATTGGCGAAGGCCCGCAGGCCCGCGCCGCCGGCAGCGGCGAAATCCGAAGTGTTCGTTCGTACGGGCCGGACGGTGCCGGCAACACTGACGATCATGTTTCGCTCCAATAGTCCATAAATGAACTATAACGCCACATCATCCATAAAGATACTTTTTGCTGCTTCAATGGGGTGCGCCGCCCACGCGTCGGGCACAAATCTGACTCGAAATAGAGCAAAATTCCGCGCGACCGCACCAAAAATGTGCGGACTGTGGCCATGGACTCTCTTAACTCTTTGATTCCAAACGATTAGGCGTCTGGCACAGCGAATGCATTGAGACCCAGGCTCAAACCCCTTCCAAAGGATCGCTAACAATGAAACCGGCAGATGTAATCAAGTTGATCAAAGACAAAGAGGTCAAGTACGCCGACCTTCGCTTCACCGACACGCGCGGCAAAGAACAACACGTAACCATTCCCGCGAACCTGGTCGATGAAGACTTGTTCCGCGACGGCAAGATGTTCGACGGCTCGTCCATCGCAGGTTGGAAGGGCATCAACGAGTCGGACATGATCCTGGCGCTCGATCCGACCACCGCGGTGATCGACCCGTTCTTCGAACAGACCACGGTCAACATCCGCTGCGACATCATCGAGCCCGCGACCATGCAGGGCTACGAGCGCGACCCGCGCTCGCTCGGCAAACGCGCCGAGGCCTATCTCAAGTCCACCGGCATCGCCGACGGCGCGCTGTTCGGACCTGAAAACGAATTCTTCATCTTCGACAGCGTGCGCTGGTCGAGCAACATGAACGGCACCTCCTACGACATCGACTCGGGGCAAGGTGCGTGGAACAGCAACACGGCCTACCCGGACGGCAACAAGGGCCATCGCCCCGGCGTCAAGGGTGGCTACTTCCCGGTTCCGCCGGTCGACGCCTACCAGGACATCCGCTCGGCGATGTGCGACGCGCTCGTCGAGATGGGCATGAAGGTCGAAGTCCATCACCACGAAGTGGCGACGGGCGGCCAGTGCGAAATCGGCGTGGGCGCGGGTGGACTCGTGAAGAAGGCCGACGAAGTGCAGATCCTCAAGTACGCGGTCCACAACGTCGCGCACAGCTACGGCAAAACCGCGACGTTCATGCCGAAGCCGCTGGTCGGCGACAACGGTTCGGGCATGCACGTGCACCAGTCGCTGCAGAAGGCCGGCCAGGCGCTGTTCGCGGGTGACAAGTACGGCGGCCTTTCCGACACCGCGCTGTACTACATCGGCGGCATCATCAAGCACGCCAAGGCGATCAACGCGTTCACGAACCCGGGCACCAACTCGTACAAGCGACTCGTCCCTGGCTTCGAAGCGCCGGTGATGCTGGCGTACTCCGCGCGCAATCGTTCGGCGTCGATCCGCATTCCGTGGGTGTCGAACCCGAAGGCGCGTCGCATCGAAGTGCGCTTCCCGGACTCCTCGGCGAACCCGTACTTCGCGTTCGCGGCCATGATGATGGCCGGCCTCGACGGCATCCAGAACAAGATCCATCCGGG
Source organism: Steroidobacteraceae bacterium (assembly GCA_035701825.1). Lineage (GTDB taxonomy): Bacteria > Pseudomonadota > Gammaproteobacteria > Steroidobacterales > Steroidobacteraceae > CADEED01. Next base: position 1,273 of record DASSRK010000161.1, on the reverse strand, counting down.
CGAACCGGCGGACAAGGACCTCTACGACCTCGAGCCGGAAGAGGAAAAGCACATTCCGCAGGTGTGCCATTCGCTGGACATGGCACTGGAAGCGCTCGACAAGGACCGCGAGTTCCTGACCCGCGGCGGTGTGTTCACCAACGACGTGATCGACGCGTACATCGGGCTGAAGATGCAGGAAGTCACGCGCTTCCGCATGAGCACGCACCCGGTCGAGCTCGACATGTACTACAGCTGCTGAGGCGACGTGCGACGGTGGGAAGCCTCCTGGTCTGGCAAAGCGGGCATTGACCCGACGAACACGCCCGCGAGTCTTCCTTCCGTCTGTTTGAGCCAAATGCGGGCGGTGGCAGTGCACAACTGCCGCCGCCCGTCATTTGTGTGGCCCACGTTTTGGCTGGATTCAGCCGGAGCGGCTATCCTCGGGTGCCATGAAAACGGCATTTGCCATATTCCTCGGGACCCTGCTGGCGAGCTCCGCGGCGTTCGCCACGACCTACGTGCGCGTCGAGAAGGATGGCACCAAGACTTATTCGGATCGCCCGCTGCCGGGCGGCCAACCCATAGACCTGAAGCCGGCGCAGACCTACTCGGCGCCGCCGTCGTCCATCGGTTCGGGCGGCCCGGTCACCGAGGGCGCCGATCCCTCCCCGTTTCGCTACGACGGCTGCGCGCTTTCGCCGCGCAACGACGAGACCTTCCACAGCCCCGAATCGGTGACGCTGTCGTTGATCTCGTCGCCGTCGCTGCGCCCGGGCGACCGGGTCCACATCCTGGTCGACGGCGCGGAAGTGGGCACGGGCCCGAGCGTCTCGATATCCAATCCGGATCGCGGCGCCCACACGGTGAACGCGAACATCACGGACCCCGCCGGCCAGGTGCTGTGCACCGCCACCAGCACGTTCCACGTGCAGCGGCCGACGCTGGAATCGCCGGCGCGCCAGCGCCCGCCGCGGCCGAACCCGCCGAAGCCCACGCCGCACTAACTACCCCGGCGCGTCCGCGCGCCAGGCGCGCGCCATGCCGGGCCGGGAGGCCGCATGGCGGTTGAGCGTTTCCTCGCGTCCGCGATCGCGCACTTCGAGCCCGCCGACCTGATCGGCGCGCTGGCCACGGGCATCCTGGTGCTCGATTCGGACCTGTGCGTGGTGTACGCCAACGTCGCGGCGCAGGACCTGCTGGCGGTGAGCGTCAACCAGGCGCGTGGCAAGCCCTTTCTCACGCTGGTGCTCGAAGCCGAGTCGCTCGACCCGCTGATGCGGCGCGCGCTGGA
>DASSRK010000160.1:0-80838 GCA_035701825.1 Steroidobacteraceae bacterium | reverse complement strand
AATTGGGAGAACGACGATGCCTGAGGCAACCGTACAGGGGTCACATCTCAGCAAGTCCTTCGGCGCACGGCGCGTGATCGACGACCTGTCCTTCGAGATCGCGCCGGGCGACGTGATCGGGGTGCTGGGCAAGAACGGCGCCGGCAAGACCACGCTGCTGGAACTGATGCTGGGCTTCACGCCACCCAGCGCGGGCGGCGTGACGCTCTTCGGCCACCCGAGCCTGCAGCTTCCGGGCGAGGTGAAGTCGCGCGTTGGCTTCGTGCCCCAGCAGGACGAACTACTCGACCAGCTGACGGTCGCAGACCAGCTGCGGGTCATCGAATCGTTCTATGCGCACTGGGACGGCGAATTCATCGAGCGTCTGTGCCGTGAATGGAGCGTCAACACGGGTGCGAGGATCAAGAGCCTGTCCGTGGGTGAGCGGCAGAAGCTTTCGATCCTGCTGGCATTCGGCCATCGGCCTCACCTGCTGGTGCTGGACGAGCCCGTGGCGAGCCTCGATCCCCTGGCGCGCCGGCAATTCCTCGAGCAACTCGTGGAGGCGTCGGCCGACGGCGAGCGCTCCATCATCTTCTCCTCGCACATCGTGTCCGACATCGAGCGCCTCGCGAACCGCATCTGGATCCTCAAGAACGGCAAGCTCGACTGGCAGGGAGATCTCGATTCACTCAAGGAATCCGTGGCCAGGCTGCACATCCGCGGAGCCGCCGAAGCCATCGCGCACATCGAGGTGCCGGGCGCGATTTCCGTGCGCCGCGACGCGGGCTTCGCGACCGCGGTGGTACGCGACTGGAGGACGGAACTGCAGCAGTCGCTCGAAGCCGCGCACGCCGTGAAAGTGGAAGTGGAATCGCTCGCCCTCGAGGAGATCTTCCTGGAATTGCACCGATGAGCGCCGTCGCACGACTCGTGTTCACTTACTTCACCAGTACGCGCCTGGCGTGCGTGTTCTCCGCTGGAGGCCTCGCGTCGTGCCTGGTCGCGGCCTGGGTGATCGCCCGACGCGGGCCAGCCGAACACATGCTGGCGTTCGCGATGGTTGGCCAGCTGGCGCTCTTCCTGGGTAGTTCGAACATGCCGCTCCTCGCGGGGAGGCTCTCGCAGGGCCAGGCGGCGCGCCTGCTGCCCGTGGGGCGCGTGAAGCTGTTGTCGAGCATCGTGTTGACGGTGGCGGTTGTGTCGCTGCCCACGGGATTGCTGGGCGCGTTCGGCATCAACGGCGTGATCGGGCAGGTGTCGAGGCTGGCGACCGATGCCGCACTGCGCTCCTTCCTCATCCACATCTCATTGGTGTTCTACACCGCGTTCTGCATTCTCGCCGGCTGGCTGTACCTCGCCATGTGGTTCCTGACCAGTCAGCGCAACTCCGCCGGATTCTCCAAGGCCCTGGTAGTCATCGTCATCATGGTGCTGATCCCCCCGCGCGAAATGACCGAGCTCGACGCCAGCCTGCGAGACAACCTGGTGAAGCTGCTGGTGGCATGGCTGGTCTTCAGTGCGATTTTTCTCGCCAGGTCGAAGTTGCAGGTTCGAGGGCCGGGATCCTGGATCCCGGGCCTGGAACCGCGGGCGAAGGAGTTGCGCAGCGCCGGCAAGGAGATCGACCTGATGCTGGGGACCCACAACCCCTGGGTATATGTCGGCGCATTGCTGGTCCCGGTTTTTCTCGCGGCCCGTATCGAGAAGATGTCGCCCGCGGTCTGGCTCTACATCCTGACGATTTTCAGCACGGTAACGGGCGCAGTCGCAGGCCAGGCAGCCGAGCGCAGCCGCGTGCTCTGGCTACGCGGAGGCTGGTCGCGCGCCGAACTGTTCCGGCGGGTCGAAGCGGCCTTCGCACGCCACAACAACTTCGTGCTGGGCGCGCTGCTGGTGCTGATGCTCGGGATTGGCGCCTATGAACGACTCCCGGTGGAGTTCCTCGCCGCGGGCTTGCCGCTGCTGATCCTCGGCACAGCTTCGAGCACCTACCTGGGGCTCATGACCACGCGCGGCCTGCGCTGGCAGGAGGCGCTGCTCGGTATCGTGCTCATGCTGACCCTCATGACGTTGCCGTTGATGCTCGAGAGAGGCGGTCCGGACATCACCGCCGTCGTCACCCTGGAGGCGCTGCTGGCCGTCGTGGTCCTGGTGCTGCGATTCGTCGCCCGAAATCGCTGGGCGGCCATCGACTGGGCGGAGTGCCGGCGCGCGCGAGCGCCGTCCCAGCGCGTGGCATGACGCAAGACTGGCACCCGGCTGGCGTAGTAATGTCGTAGCCGCGACGCGCCTCGGGCTTGAATCTCTCCGACGTCACACACGGAGGACGCGTCGATGGACATGCAGATCGATTCGAATCGGGTGAAAGCGGAGCGCGAGCGGCGGGCCTGGAGCCAGGAGCATCTCGCGGCGGCGGCAGGCCTTTCCCTGCGAACAGTGCAGCGCGTGGAAACTTCGGGCTCGGCGTCGCTGGAAACCCTGCGTGCTCTGGCGTCCGTGTTCGAGCTCGAGGTCGCGGCGCTGCGCGCGCAGCCCGGACCTGCGATCCAGGTTCCGGCGCGCCGGGTGCGCGGCTGGCGTTACGCGGCCGTCGCCGCGTCCGCGGTGGTGGCGCTCGGTGCGCTGTTCACGCGCGATGCACGGGCGGGCGACGTGCAGCTGGATGTCGGCGTGACCATGAACGACGCCAAGCTCAGCCAGAGCCAGGTCGTCGCCACCGAGGGCCGGTCCGCCGAGATCCGGCTCGAAGGGCAGGTGCGCGTGTTCGTGAATCCGGCGGTGACGCAGCAGGGACAGATCCTGCTGTCCATCCGCGTGGAGGAGCCTTCCGGCAGCAAGTGGGTGGAGGTGGCCGAACCGCGCTTGCTGGCCGCGAACGACACCACCGCGGAAGTGAACGTCACCAGCCCCAAGGGCAACAAATTCCGGATCACGATCCGGCCGCGGCAGGTGTTGTAGCCGCGCTCAGCGCGGCGGGCGGGCGCTGCGATCGCCCGCGCCTTCGCGGTCCTGCCAGTGCAGGATCCGCCGCGTGATGAACCGGTAGGCGCGCTTGCCGGTCGCCATCCAGCCGCGCGCGAACCAGGAAGGCCTCGCGAGGATGCGCTTCTCGCGCGCCGTCAGCAGCTGGGGTAGATAGGAGCGCTTGTGCTTGAGGAGGTGGCGCAGGTCGTCGTGGCCCAGCGCGCGGGCGAGCGCGCCGCGGCGTCGGTCGAGGGTCATCGCGAGCTGGAAGTCGACCAGCGCGGGGCGGCCGTCGGGCGTCACCAGCCAGTTGGTCTCCTTGGCCAGATCGTTGTGGACGATCCGGGCGGTGTGCAGCTGGCGCAGCAATCGCGCGGCGGCGCGGAAATAGGCGGCATCACGAGGTTTGGCCAGGTGCATCGGCGTGGCTTCGATCCAGCCGCGAGCCAGCTGGCCGCGGGAGGATGCCAGCAGCGGCGGGATGCCGGGGTGCTCCGCCATCCGCAGCAACGCGCGGCGCTCGCGATTCAGCAGGTGGCGGGCGATCGGCCACGCCCACCAGCGCGCACCCGCCGTATCACGCACCACCGTATCGCCGATGCGCGTAATCGTTCCGAACACATCGGCCTTCAGGACGGTGCCGGGCCGGCTAACCGGCAAAACTACTTCGGCGCGCCGGTCTTGCCGGTTTGCCGGCCGGGCACCGTCTTCCATCACTGCCACTCGCCGCGCAGGCCGGCGACGATGCGCTGCAGTTGGGCGGCGGTGGCGGCGGCGCCGTGCACGGGCGCGGTGGCGATCAGCTCGATGCGTGACCAGAAGCGGCGCGGCAACTGGCTCATCGCGGCCTTGCCGTCGCGGCGGCTGAAGAAGCTGCCCCACAGGCCGCGCAGCGCCATGGGCACGACCGGCACGGCACGCCGGTCGAGGATGCGCTCCACGCCGGTCTTGAATTCATTCATCTCGCCGGAGCGGGTGAGCTTGCCTTCGGGAAAGATGCACACCACCTCGCCGGCGGCGAGCTCGGCGTCGATCTGGTCGAAGGCCTTGCGCAAGGCATCGCGATCCTCGTGCGCCGGCGCGATCGGAATCGCGTGCGCCGTGCGGAAGATGAAGCTCAGCACCGGCGTCTTGAAGATGTTGTGATCCATGACGAAGCGCACGGGCCGCCGCACGCTGCCGCCGATCACCAGCGGGTCCATGAAGCTCACGTGGTTGCACACGAGGAGCGCGGGACCGTGCTCGGGGATGTTCTCGAGCCCGCGCACCTTGACGCGGTACATGATGTTCACGAACACCCAGGTCAGGAACCGCATCAGGAATTCCGGCACCAGCGTGTAGATATAGATGGCCACGATGGCGTTCAGCACCGCCGCCACGACGAACAGCTGCGGAATCGTGAAATGCAGCATCCCGAGCCACACGATGGCGAGCACCGCGGCCACCACCATGAAGCCCGCATTGAGGATGTTGTTGCAGGCGATGATGCGCGCGCGGTGGCTCTCGGCGCTGCGCGACAGGATCAGCGCGTACAGCGGCACGATGAAGAGTCCCCCGAACACCCCGACCAGCGCGCAGTTGACGGCCACGCTCCAGCCGCCCGCGGCGAGGAACGCCGTCCACGACACCGCCCCACGACCCGCCACCGCCGCCGGGTGCGCGAAGTACAGGTTGAGAAGGCAAACCGTCATGCCGATCGAGCCCAGCGGCACCAGGCCGATCTCTACTTTGTGGCCCGACAGCCGCTCGCAGGCGAGCGAGCCGAGCGCGGTGCCCACCGAGAAGGCCGCGAGCAACAGCGTGAACACCGTCTTGTCGCCGCCGAGCACGTCCTTCGCATAGGCCGGCAGCTGGGCGAGCAGCAGCGCACCCACCAGCCAGAACCACGAGATGCCCAGCAGCGAGTTCAGGATCGCGCGGCTCTGCGCCGCGAAGCGGATCACCTGCCAGGTGCTGGTGATGGGATTGAAGTTGATCTTCAGGCCCGGGTCGGTGGCCTCGGCGCGCGGAATGAGCCGCGCGCATAGATAGGTGCCGATGGCGACGACGACGATCGCCTCGGCCGCGACCAGGTTGCCGCCGTGCGCGCTCGCGGGCGGCGCGGCGCCTCCCGCCGCGGCGCCGTCGGCGGCCGGCACCAGCAGGCCGCCGGCTATGGTTCCGATCAGGATCGCGACAAACGTGCCGGCATCCACCAGCGCATTGCCGCCGACCAGCTCGCTCTGCCGCAGGTGCTGCGGCATCAGCGAATACTTGAGCGGGCCGAAGAGGGTGGCGAGCACGCCCGTGAGGAAGGTCAGCGCGAGCAGCGCCGGGATGTTCTCGAAATACAGCGCCACCGCCGCCCCGGACATCAGCAGCACTTCCGCGAAGCGCGTCTGGCGGATCAGCCGGCTCTTCTCGTACTTGTCGGCCAGCTGGCCGGCGAGCGCCGAGAACAGGAAGAACGGCAGGATGAAAAGTCCCTGCGCCACGTTGGCGAGCAGCCCGGCCCGGGTGGCGGCGGCCGACGCGCCGTAGGTGATCGACACGATGAGCGCGTTGCGGAACAGGTTGTCGTTGAACGCGCCGAAGAACTGGGTCAGGAAGAACGGCAGGAAGCGCCGCAGCCTGAGCAGGGCGAACTGCGAGCGCTCGGCGCCCGGCACCTGTTCGGGTAGTTCCATCAGTTCCTGGGCATCAGGCCTTGTCGGGCCTGCGCCAGCGCAGCGCGGAGTTGCGGTGCTGGATCACGACTTCCTTGCTCTTGAGGAGTGTCTCGGAGTCCGGAGCGAGTGCCAGGCCCGAGTTCACGTCCGTCATGGCGAGATCGTACTTCTTCAGGCCGACGAACGCCGCCGCGCGGTTGTTGAAGGTGCGCCAGTTGTTGCGGTCGAGCTCGAGCGCGAGGTTGCAGTGTTCGAGTGCCTCCTGGAAACGCTTGAGCGCCACGTAGCCCGCGCAGACGTTCGAGTGCGCGGCCGCCTTGTCGCGGTCGCTGTTGGGCTGGTCCAGGCCTTCGAGCGTGAGGCGCACGCCTTCTTCGTAGTGTCCCGCCTGCAGCGCCTCGGTGCCGCGCGCGAGCAGCGGATTGGCCGGTCCGAATACAGACGCCGATTGCGCGGAGTGGAGGATGTCCTCCGCCCGGGCCGCATGGCCGAGGAGCAGGGCGGTGGCAAACAACGCGAACCATGGGGTAGGCCGTTGCATGAGCCCGTATATAGCGCGGCCCCCGCGAACTTGCCAGAACGCCATCCCGACTTTGGCGTCCAAACACGGTACATTTCGCCACGACAACAGAAGGTGCTGAAATGCCTCGCATATTCCCCGTACTGGTCGTGATGGCGCTCGCCATCGGCTGCACCACCTACAAGCTGTGGACCGAGTCCGCCGCCGATTCGGACCTCGGCATCGTCCAGCTTTCCTATGAGTACGGGAAATTCGAGAACCCGCAGGTGGACGAGCGCGCCGGCGTCAACATGGCGCGCGAGCGCTGCAAGGAGTGGGGCTTTCCCGATTCGCAGCGCAAGGCCGAGGATCGCAAGTGCGTGAAGGGCGTGGAGAGCGACTGTGCACGCTGGCAGGTGCTGCGCGAATACCAGTGCCTCGGACCGCGCAAGAAGTATTGACCTCAGGTCGCCGGGTGCAGCCGGAACTCCGCGGCAAAGGCCACGAGCAGATAGAGCAGGAAGAATGTTCCGGCGTCGAGGAACGACTTCCACAACACCGACGGCCGGACGTCGATGCTTTCCGGTAACGAGGCGCGCCGCAGTCGCGGCCACCACCGGTTCGGCGTCGCCGCGACGTAGGCCTTGAATTCGTCCGGGAAGGCGTCGGCCAGGAATTGCTCCTCGCCCGAGGCGGCGTACACCAGCAGCGCCGCGATGAGGATCACCAGGATCGCGCACAACAACGCCGAGCGCGTGACGACCCCGAGCCCGAGTGCGCCCACCATGGAGCAGGCGTACAGCGGATGGCGGCAGGCCGCGTATGGGCCCGTGGTCACCAGTTGCGCATCCTTGTGGCCGGCGATGAATACCGACGCCCAGATGCGGCCCAGGCAGGCGAAAGCCACCAGCAGGAAGCCGAGCACGCCGGTGGCGTAGTACGCGCCCTCCGACACGGAGGCCGGCCCCACGAAGGGCGCGGCCGCGACCAGCGCGAGATTTATGGCAAAAGTCGCGCGCAGGCGCGGCGTGCTCATCGATTCGGTCACGCGCGCAATTATAGGTGGCCTGGTCCGGTCTGGTGTTGAGAAGCCACGATCCAGCCGCCACACTTCCGTTCACTCAAACGCATTCGAAGGAGCCTGCCATGGGCCTTGCCAAGAAGACCTCGATTCCGGCGCAGGAGGAAGCGCTGCCCGGCCGCAACACGCCGCTGCCGATTTCCGGCAGGCATTTCGTCAATGGCAGCAACATCAAACAACCCGCGGGCGGCGGGCTCGAAGAGGCGATCTTCGGCCTCGGCTGCTTCTGGGGCGCGGAGCGCAAGTTCTGGCAGATCCCGGGAGTGGTGAGCACCGCGGTGGGATATGCCGGCGGATACACGCCGAACGCCACCTATGAAGAGGTGTGCAGCGGGCGCACCGGCCACACCGAGGTGGTGCGCGTGGTCTACGACCCGAAGCAGGTGAGCTACGAAACCCTGCTCAAGGCGTTCTGGGAATCGCACGACCCGACGCAGGGCATGCGCCAGGGCAACGACATCGGCACGCAGTACCGCTCGGCTATCTACTACACCACCGACGCGCAGAAGCAGGCCGCGGAGCAAGGCCGGCGCCGCTACCAGGAGGCGCTGAGCAACGCGCACCGCGCCGCGATCACCACGGAGATCCGCGAGGCGCCGGAGTTCTACTACGCCGAGGAGTATCACCAGCAGTACCTGGCGAAGAATCCGAACGGGTACTGCGGGCTGGGTGGCTGCGGCGTGAACTACACGCCGGCGGTGAGCGCGCCGTAGTCAGCGCGCCCGGCTCGCGCGCCTCACTCGCGCGGCGGGGCGAGTCTCCGGTTGATCCAGAGGGCGATCGCGAACCATGCCAGCGCGGCTCCCGCCATGCCGCCGATGGCGATGTGGAATACCCTGCGTTCCAGGTGCGCGTACGGATGCAGGTAGCTGTTGACCGCCGCGAGCGCCAGGGTGCCCACGACGATCACGCCCGCGGCGACCACGCGCGTCGAATGGGGCACCGAAGGAATCTCCAGCGCGCGGGCATCGCGCGGCGCATTGCGCCGGCGCACGGCCCAGGCCAGCAGGATCAGCAGGCCGATGACCGTGCTCAGCTGCTGCAGCAGCCACCACAGCCGCCGCGTGCGCCCGTGGATCTCGAACAGCGGCGTGCCCAGCACCGGCAGCGATTCGGACAGCGATGAGCGGTGCGTGAACGAGTCCCACAGGATGTGGGTGGCGGCGCCGAACAACAGCGCCAGCGACACGATGGCCAACAGGCGCAGCGTGAGCCTGCCGTCGTCGAGCGGAAAGACGCCGCGCCACGCGTCCGGCAGCAATGCCTGGCTCGGCCGCGCAAGGACCCGCGTGAACAGCAGCCAGGCCAGAAGCCCCGCGGGCCAGCAGAAATAGAAGAGTCCGCGCAGTGTGTGGGACTCCAGCCAATTCGGCTGCCAGGGCAGGAAATACAGGAAGTCCGGCGACATGCTGCCGATCATGAGGGCCGCCAGCGGCAGTTGCGGGCGCAGGCGATGGATGGGCAGGACGGCTGCGGCGTGTGAAACGGTGAATGGCACTGCGCCGGATCGTAACAACCCGGCTTCGCTTTCACGTGATGAATTGTGGCGGCGAACGGTAAAGTAGGAGCGATGTCACATATCTCCGGCGAGCGGCGTGATTGCGCGCCCTGGTTCGAGTGAAGGGGGCTTCGTGGGCCGAGTGATGTTGATCGCGGTGACGTTGATGGGCGTGTCGCTGGGCGCGCTCGCCGACACCAGGAAGATCCTGTTCCTCGCCGGGCCGCGGGACCACGGCTTTCCCGGTCGCCACGAATACCCGCGCGACCTGAAGACGCTGGCGGAATCGCTCGAGCACTCCAGCAACCTGAAGGGCGTCACCACGCAGCTCATCGTGGGTTCGCTGCCGCGGGATCTCGCCGCCGTGAACGACGCGGCCGCCATCGTCATCGATTCGAGCTCGGACCGCGCGGCCGACGAGACGCATCCCCTGTTTCCGCCGAACCCCGGCACCAACGGTCGCGGTTACGATGACGAGACGACCGCCTATCTCAAGGCGCTGGACCAGCTCATCAAGAAGAACAGGATCGGCGTGGTGATCATCCACTACGCCTCGTGGGTGGAGAACTGGCGCGCGCGCGCCCTGTACCTGGACTGGACCGGCGGCCTGTGGGTGCAGATGGTTTCCAGGAACCCGGTCGACGAATGGACCATGAGCCTCGAGAACAGGAAGCATCCGGTGCTGCGCGGCGTGAAGCCCTGGACCTACCGTGACGAGGTGTTCTGTCGCTACTTCCTGCCCGACGACCCGCGTCGCACCAACCTGATCCTCGCGACCGGCAAGGAAGACAAGACCGGCATCGGCCCGCAGATCGCATCCTGGGCCTATCAACGCGACGACGGCGGCCGCGCCTTCGTGTTCGGCGGCCTGGATTTCCGCGACAACCTCGCGCGCGACGACTTTCGCAGGTTCCTGCTGAACGGCATCGCCTGGGCCGCGGGCCTCGAGGTGCCGCGCGCGGGCGTGGCATCGCCGACCCCCGACGTCCAGGACGTCACCGCGCGCCCGCTCAAGTGAGCTGACCCATCATGCGTCCCCTGTTGCTGGCCGGCGTCGTGGCATTGATGGCATCGATGGCGCGTGCCGGCTCGTGGCCCGACTACGGCGGCACGCCGGACCAGTCGAAGTTCGTGGTCACGAAGGACCTCACGAAGAAGAACGTCGCGCAGCTCGAAGTCGCGTGGACCTATCCGAGCGGCGATCAGCGCGCCTACCAGTTCAGCCCGGTGATCGTCGACGGCGTCATGTACGTCCTGGCCAAGGACAGCTCGCTGGTGGCCCTCGACGTCGAGACGCGCAAGGAGCTGTGGATCCACGCCGGCTTGCGCGGCATCACCAATCGCGGCATCAACTTCTGGCAAAGCCGCGACGGCCGGGACCGGCGCCTGCTGTTCGTCATGGACGACCTGTTGCAGGCCATCGACGCGCGTACCGGCAAGTCCATCCTGTCCTTCGGCAAGAACGGCGCCGTGGACCTGCGCGAAGGGCTGGGCCGCGATCCCGCCAGCATCCGCCGCGTGGCCTCGTCGACGCCGGGGCGCGTGTTCGAGAACCTGCTGATCCTCGGCAGCTCGCCGGGCGAGGGCTATTTCTCGGCGCCGGGCCACATCCGCGCCTACGACGTGCGCAGCGGCGCGCTCGCGTGGACCTTCCACACCATCCCGCGGCCCGGCGAATTCGGTTACGGCACCTGGCCGAAGGACGCGTGGCAATACGCCGGCGGCGTGAACGTCTGGGGCGAGATCACGCTGGATGCGAAGCGTGGCATCGCCTATCTACCCGTGGGATCGCCCACCTACGACTACTACGGCGCCGACCGCCTGGGGCAGAACCTGTTCAGCGACTGCCTGCTGGCGCTGGACGCGCGCACCGGCAGGCGCCTGTGGCATTTCCAGATGGTGCACCACGACCTCTGGGACTACGACCCGACCGCCGCGCCGCAGCTGCTCACGCTGCGCAAGGACGGCAAGCGCATCGAGGCGGTGGCGCAGGCCACCAAGCAGGGCTTCGTGTACGTGTTCGACCGCGTGACCGGCAAGCCGGTGTGGCCCATCGAGGAGCGGCCGGTGCCGAAGAGCGACGTGCCGGGCGAGCAGTCCTGGCCGACGCAGCCCATCCCGGCGCTGGCCCCGACCGCCCGGCAGGTGGTCGAGCCCGACGATCTCACGCCGTATTTCATCACCGACGCCGAGCGCGCCGCCTGGCGCGCGCGCATCGCGCAGGCGCGTACCGGCCTGTTCAACCCGCCGGCCCTGGTGGAGAGCGCCGTGGTGCCGGGCGCCGTCGGCGGCACCAACTGGGGCAATACCGCCGCACACCCGCGCGCCGGCATGCTCTATCTACTGAACCAGGACTTCCCGTCCTTCTACCGGCTGCAGGAGCTGACGGACGCCGCGGGCCCGCGCCTGCGCTTCGGGCCGCCGGATGCCGCGACCCTCGAGCGCGGCAGGCAGGCCTACGCCGAGAACTGCGCCCTGTGCCACGGCGCCGATCGCGCCGGCACGCCGGCGGGGCCTTCGCTGCTCGGCATCGGCGGGCAGATCGGCGGACCGCAGTTCCGCCGCATCGTCACCTACGGCAACGGGCGCATGCCGCCGCTGCCGCACGTCACCGACCAGCAGATCGGCGACATCCTGGCCTTCCTCGGCGGCGCCGCGCGACCGCGCTTCGCCGCCGACATCCCGGTGCCGGGCACGTTGCCGGAAGGGCCGGTGGTCGGGAACGGCGGCGTCGCCCGTCCGCCGGCCGCGCCCGGCGCGGCCGTGAAGTCCATGGACTCCTATCCACCCGGCGTGGCGGCGCCCGGGAAGCGCTACTTCACCGACTACGGGCTCGGGCATCCCTATCTACTCGCGCCGCCGTGGTCGCAGATCATCGCCTACGACCTGAATCGCGGCGTGATCAAGTGGCGCCGGCCGCTCGGCCAGGACCGCGACGCCACGCAGGCCGGCGGCAAGGGCGACGGCGTGCCGCGCGGCTCGCAGCGCCAGGGCATGATCGTGACCTCGAGCGGCATCGTGTTCTCCACCGCGCGTGATGGCGTGCTTTACGCCTACGACGCGGACGACGGCAAGGTGCTCTGGTCGGCCGAACTACCCATGGGCACCGAGGGCCTGCCGGCCGCGTACCAGGTGAAGGGCCGGACCTTCATCGTCGTGAACGCCACCACGCCGCATACCTGGGGCCTGAATTCGCGCGAGAGCGGCATCGGCTCGCCCGAGCCGCCGGGGAAGGGCGGCTACGTGGTGTTCGCGCTGCCGGAGAAGCGGCGCGCCCGCTGACCACCGCGCCTCAATGCGCGTGGCGGGTTTCCTGCGTCTTCTTGATCACCTGCAGGCCCGTGGTCATGAGGAATTCGACATTCCCGGCGAGCTCGTCCGGCAGCAGGTCCGCGGTCCACACGAACAGCGTGCCGCCGTTGATGTCGGGCTCCACCCAGGCGACGCCGCTGTAGTGCCTGAAGGGCGCGTCGACGATCGCCCAGGCGACCCGGCGGCGCTGCTCGTCGACGCCGACGATGTGTTCGCGCGCCACCGCGCCATTGGCGAAGGTCACCACGCGCGTGCCGCCTTCCATGCGCGTGTCCGTGACGAAGCCGGGCACGAGGCGCGTGTGCAGCGCGCCGACGTCACGCAATGACTCCCAGACCTGCGCCGGCGGCGCATCGATGTGGATCTCCTTGCGGATACTGGCCATGCGGGAAGTCTGCGCGGCCGGCAACCGCGCGGCTGTCGGAAATTGCGCCGAATCGAGGCCTGGCTGCGTCCGCGGGGTCGCACGGGCGCGCGCCGGTGTCAGAATGCCGCCCTCGCCAGGGAGGATCGCCATGAAACGACGTGACGCGCTCAAGCTCGCGGCCTCGGCCGCGTTGGCGGGTTCCATCGCACCCGCGTTCGCCAGGTCGAAGCCGCTGCGCGTATTGATCCTCGGCGGCACGGGCTTCATCGGCCCGCACTTCGTGACCGCGCTCCACGGCGCCGGTCACCGGGTCACGCTGTTCAATCGCGGCAGGCGCGACCCGGACGCGAAGCAGGGCGTCGAGCAATTGCTGGGCGACCGCAATGGTGACCTGGAGTCGCTCGAGGGCCGCGACTGGGACGTGGTCGTGGACAACTCGGGCTACACGCCGGCGCAGGTGAAGCTGTCCACCGGCCTGCTCGGCAGACATGCACCGCACTACATCTTCATCTCCAGCATCGCGGTCTACGCCGACTTCCAGTCCCCGCCCATCGACGAGTCGCACGGGCTCGCGCCGATCGGCGACCTGCCGCAGGACAAGCTCACCGACGACAATTACGGCGCGTTGAAGGTGCTGTGCGAAGAGGTGGTGGCGCAGGCCTATGGCAAGCGCGCCTGCATCATCCGGCCTACCTACATCTGCGGGCCCGGCGACTTCAGCGACCGCTTCACCTACTGGCCGCACCGCGTGGCGCAGGGCGGCGAGATGCTGGCGCCGGGCACGCCCGAAGACCCCGTCCAGTTCATCGACGTGCGCGACCTCGCGGACTTCGTGCGTCGCTGCGCCGAGAAGCGCATCGCCGGGCGCTACAACCTGTGCACGCCGCCGCGCTGGGTAACCATGGGCAAACTACTCGAGGCGAGCCGGCGCGTGACCGGCGCGGACACGCGCTTCACGTGGGCCAGCGCCGAGTTCCTGGCGCGCAACAAGGCCACCGAGCCCGGCATGTGGGCCAGCCAGGAGATCCCGATCTGGGCGCCGCCGTCGGGTGAGAGCCTGGGCCACGGGCTGGTCGCCTCGGCGCGCGCCGAAAAGCAGGGCCTGACGTTCCGGCCGCTCGAGACCACCATCCGCGACACGCTCGAGTGGCAGAAGACCCGGCCGCCGGAGAAGCAGAAGCTGCGCTCCGGCCTCACGGCCGAGCGTGAGGCGGAGCTGCTGAAACTGCTCAAGGCCTGATCGAGGAGGCACCGCCGTCCCTGGCGGTGTGCGATTCAAAACCGCGCGGTCAACGAGATGCCGTACAGCGCCGTGCCCTCGTTCGGCTGGCAGGCATTGGTCCAGGTGAACCCGTCCAGGTCGCCGAGCAGGTAGCAGGTCTTCTCGGAGGTCAGGTTCTCGCCCCACAGGCTGATGACATGGCGGTTGTCCTGGCCGAACTCGTAGTTCACCGAGGCATCGAGGAAGGTCGACGACCCGATCAGCGTGTTGGGCCGCTCGTTCATCGTGCCCCATTGCTCGGCGGTATAGCGGCCGCGCAGCCCGACGCCCAGGCGGTGCTCGCCGATCGCGAAGGACTTGGAGACGCCGCCGTTGAAGGTCCACTCGGGCGCCTGCGCCAGCGGCGCGCCGACCACCGCGGCGTCGGGTCCGAGCGTGCCGACGTCGGTCACCTCGGTCTTGAGATGCGCCGCGTAGAGCTTCAGCAGCCAGTCGCTGGACGGCGCGAATTCCCACTCCAGCTCCTGGCCGACCAGCCGGGACTGCGGCAGGTTGAGGAACGCGGGGCCGATGCCGGGGATGGTCGCGAAGGTCTGCAGGTCCTTCCAGTCGTAGTAGAAGGCGGTGACGTTGAGCTTCATGCGGTGGTCGAGCAGCACGCTCTTCAGGCCGATCTCATAGGACACCAGCTCCTCGGGTTTCACCGGCAGGTCGCCGGTGCCCAACAACACCGCCTGCGCGCGCGTGTCGAAGGCGCCGGCCTTGAAGCCGGTCGAGATGCTGGCGTAGCCCATCACGTCCCCGGTGAAGTGATAGTCCATGCCGAGCTTGCCGGCGGTCTTGCTGTAGTCCTGCTCGACTTTCTTCCACGGCCCGGAGCAGGGCACCACACCGGGCGCGCAGGCGGTGGCGAAATCGTCCTGGTGCGCGAGCACGAAGTCGCGCGTGTACACGAAGTCCGCGGGCAGCCGCGTGCCGGTGGTGAGCCCGGTGTCGGTATCGAACATGGCGACCACCGTGGTGTCGCCGGTCTTCGAATCGTCGGTCCAGCGCAGGCCGGCGTTGAGGTTCAGCTTGTCGCTGAGCGCCCAGTCGACCTGGCCGTACACCGAGTACACGTCGCCGCGCTGGTTGAGGATGGAGGTGGGCACCACGGCATTGGCCGGCGGGCCCACGGCGTTGTTGCGCGCGGTGGTCGCGAAGTGATCGTTCTCGTGCGAGTAGAACACGCCGCCGATCCACTGCAGGGCGCCATCGCCGTTCGAGGTGAGGCGGAACTCCTGCGACAGGGTCTGGTAGTCGCCCTGCTGCAAGGCCTGGAACTGGATGTACGGCAGGCCGCCGGATTCGTCGGCCAGGTGCTGCTCGACGTTGTCGTAGCCGGTGAGGCTCACCAGGGTGACGGGACCGAAGTCGTGCGACACGTTGAGCAGCGCGCCGCCGAGCTCGACCTCGGCCTTGTTGCCGGCGGCGTCGTGCACGTCGCGCCAGCCGGCGAGCGACGGGTTGTAGGGCACGCCGGTCTTGTTGCGCGCGTAGCAATCGCTGACGCCGTCGAACTGGTCGGCGCCGCTGTCGTTGTTGGGGCAGGTGGTGGCGTCGTCGGCCATGAAGCGCCCGGTGGCCTTGCGTGGCACGCGCTTCGGATCGCTGTCGCCATAGTGGATGGACAGCCAGGCGCTGGTGGCATCCGAGGGTTGCCAGGCGAGGCCGACGCGCGCCGAGACGCGCCGGGTGCTGCCGATCTTCTCGCCGGAGTCCACGTCGGTGAACACGCCTTCGCGGTTCTGCGACTGGAACGCGGCGCGCATCGAGAAGTCCTCGCCGAGCGCGAAGCCGATGGCGCCTTCGCCGTCGAGCTTGCCGAAGTTGCCCACGTTGAGGTTGACGTACCCGTTGGTGCCGTCCGCGACGCTGGGCCGGCGCGTGATGAAGTTGACCGCGCCGCCGGTGGTATTGCGGCCGAACAGCGTGTTCTGCGGGCCGCGCAGCACCTCGATGCGCTCCATGTCGAACAGGCCGAGCTGGCTGGTGAATGGCGTGACCTGCGAGACCTCGTCGAAGTACAGGCCCACGGCCTGCGAGGCGGTGAGGTGGAAGTTCTGCGTGCCGACGCCGCGGATGGCGAAGCCCGAGTTGACCGCCGAGGCGGTCTTGAGGCTCAGGTTCGGCAGCTCCTTGACCAGGTCGTCGGGCCCGGTGATGCGATGCGCGAGGATGGTGTCGCGCGACATCGCGTCGATGGCGATGGGCACTTCCTGGATGTTCTGTTCGCGCTTCTGCGCGGTGACCACGACTTCCTCGAGCGCCGAGGCGTCCTCGGTCTGCGCCAGGGCCTGCGTGCACCAGCTGAGCGCGGCCGTGCCGGCGATGGTCGCGAGAGTGTGCGGCTTCGATGTCTTCATGGCTCCCCCCTCAATAACGGTCGGCGGTGTTGGACTTCACGTCGTAGCTGCGCGCGTCGGCGGCGTACGGCGGCATCCGCGCGTTCCACGACGCGTACAGCCGCTTCAGCCGTTCGAATTCCCGCGGATATTTCTCGCGCAGCTCGGCGCGCTCGCGCGGGTCGGTCGCGACGTCGAACAGGTGTTCCTGGCCGCCGAGCCGCAGGTACTTCAGGTTCCCGTCGCGCACCGCGGCCTGGTCGTTGGCCTTGTAGCGCCAGTACAGCGTGCGTGGATGCTCGGGCGCGGCGCCGGTGAGCAGCGGCAGCAGGTTCTCGCCGTCGCTCGGGTAGCCGGGATCCGGCGCGCCGCCGGCGACCGCGAGCAGCGTCGGCAGCCAGTCGGTGGTGGCGGACACCTGGCCGGTGCGCATGCCGGCGGCGATGCGGCCCGGCCAGCGCGCCAGCAGGGGCACGCGGATGCCGCCTTCGAGCAGCTCGCCTTTCATGCCGGTCAGCGGCCACACATCCGAGAAGCGCTCGCCGCCGTTGTCGCTGGTGAACACCACCAGCGTGTTGCGCGCGGCGTCGAGCGCATCGAGCGCGTCGAGCACGCGGCCGACGTTGGTGTCGAGGCTCTCGAGCATCGCGCGGTAGACCTCGACCGAGCCGCCGTCCTTGTCGACGCCCGCCCGGATCGAGGCGTCCCGCGCGCGATCGCCCGGTCCTTCCCAGGGCCAGTGCACGGCATTGAAGTGCAGGCTGACGAACACCGGCTGCGAGTCGCGCGCCGAGTTGCGCAGCTCTTCGATGGCCTTGTCGGCGAGCAGGTCGGTGAGGTAGCCGTGGTCGGTGAGGATGCGTTCCTGGTCGACGATCGGGCTGGGATCGTCCTTGCCGTGGCCGAAGTAGAACGAGTAGCCGCCGTACATGCCGAAGAAGCGGTCGTAGCCGCTCTTGAGCGGGCCGAAGTGCGGCGGCTTGCCGAGATGCCACTTGCCGAAGAGCGAGGTGCGGTAGCCGCGCTGGCGCAGCAGCGACGGCAGTGTCGGGATGTCGGTGGGCAGGCCGATGGTCCCCTCGCGCTCGGCGCCCAGCGGCTCGTCCTGGCCGATGCGCAGCCGGCCGGGCTCGCGGCCGGTGATCAGCGCGACGCGCGTCGGCGAGCAGACGCAGGAGCTGGCGTACGCCTGCGTGAACAGCGCGCCGTTGCGCGCCAGCGAATCGATGCGCGGCGTCTGGAAATTGCGGCCATAGCAGCCGAGGTCGGCATAACCGAGATCGTCGGCCAGCAGGAACACGATGTTCGGCAGCGCCGGGGGCCCGGCCGCGCGCACGCGGCGCGCCGCCAGGCCGAGGCCGACGCCCGCGAGCGAGCCGGCGAGCAGCTGGCGGCGCGTGAGCGCGCCGCGCCGCGGCTGGTCCGCATCGCGCCTGCGCTGGTTCCGGTGCATCGAGCTTTCCCCCCGCCGCGCGCCAGTCCCGGGCGCCGGCGTATATGAATTGTTGTTCACAAAAATATGAACACGCATTCACTTCATGGTCAAGCCGGCCGGCGCGTGCCGGATCGACGCGCGGGGAAATGCACGGCGCCGCCATTGCGCTGCCAGTCGATTCGCGGCCGCCGGGCCCGCGGGCGGGCGTGGTCGGAGGAATCCGACCGCAACGCGCCATGATCCAAGGCAGACAGGACGCGGGCCTTCGCGGACATTGAGTGCCTTCACGACGGAGACAATCGTGCGAAGCGTCCTGTTGTTGGCGATTCTCTGCGGGCTCGTGGCCTGCAAACCGAAGGAATCCGCAGCGCCTGCGCCGGCACCGGCCGCGCGGGCACCTGCCGCGCAGTCTCGGGCCGCGCCTGCGGGGGCCGTGACCTCGGGTGCGGTGCGGGCCGCTTTCGAGGCCTGCCGCATCCACATGACGCTGCCGTCCGAGCACCGCTGGACCAGCACCTGGGATCCGGGCGGTGTCGAGCCGTCGGGCGAGAGTCCCAGCAGCGCGCACTCGATGTACTGGGCCAGCGCGAAGGAGCAGGCAACCCTGCGCGCCAACAAGACCGCGATGCCCCTCGACATCAATTGCCACGCGCCCGGTCCGCCGGCGATCGGCGTGTCGCTCGCGGCCTTGTCCTCGACGGAGCGTGACTTTCCGCTGGGTCCCGGCACGTATCGCATCGTCGGCAAGACCGGTGGCGAAGTGCGGCCGGGCGAGGTGCTGGCCGGGGTCCTGTCGTTCGACGACCACGAATACGACGCCACCGGGGGCACGCTGGTCATCGAGCGATTCGACATGGAGGGCGTCGCGGGAACCTTCCGGATCGATGGCATCGAATCACTGGCGCGCAACCGGCGGCTGCATATCGAGGGCAGCTTCGAGATCCCGTGCCACGGCGGGATGCTCGAGACCGAGTGTCGCGCCAACAAGGTCAAGGCCACGGTCGCCAGGTAGCGCGCGGCCCGTGAGTGGCGGCGGATGATCCGCTAACATTCGCCGCATGAAGTCCACGCCGCTGCCCTCGAACGACCGCGCCGCTCCGGCCCCGCGCTTCAGCCTGCCCGTCAAGCAGACCCGCGCGCAGAAGACGCGCGACCGGCTGCTCGCGGCGGGATTCAAGCTGCTGCGGCGCAAGCACTTCGACGAGCTCGCGGTAGCCGACATCGCGCGTGCCGCGGGCTGCGCGGTCGGATCGTTCTACCTGCGCTTCGCCGACAAGGACCAGTACTTCCTCGCCATCGCGGAGATGCGCCGCGCGCAGAGCCGCGGCCAGCTCGAGCGCTGCTACCAGGACGCGACGCTCGACGACATCGTGGAACGGGCCGTGGGCCGCGACCTCGAGTTCGTGCTCGAGCATCCGAACCTGTGGCGCGCGGCGCTGCGCAAGGGCACCACGGACCCGGAGTTCTGGCGCGAGTTCCGCGAGCTCGGCCGCGAGTCGGTGGCGCGCTTCATCGAGAGCTACGCGGCATTGCTGGGCCGTGCGCTCGGCGCGGAGGAAGTCGAGCGCGTGCGCTTCGCGTTCCAGATGATGCGCGGCACGTTGAACAACACGCTCATGAACCAGCCCGGCCCGCTGCAACTCGAGGACAGCGCCTTCCGGCGCCAGATCGAGCGTGCGTTCCGCCTGGTCTCCGGCATCGACCAAGCGGGCGGCAAGCCGGCCGCCGCGCGCGCCCGCCGCAGGAAATCCAGGTAGGCGGGCGACGCTGCCTGGCAGGAGGGCGGGGCGAGCCGGGGGAAGCGCGACCCCGCCATCTCCTGCGATCAGCCGTCCGGACGCGCGGCACCGCGCCCGGGCGGGGATGGCGCGCCCGTTCCGTAGTTAGGCGGCCGTCCGGCAGTCGCCCGCGGATACGGACAGCAACACGAATCGTGATTCATGTTGGCGGCGACCGGCGCAGTAGAGCACATCGGCCCGCGCGCGGCACCCCGCAAGCGCGCGGCGCCGCGCCGCGGCGGCGCCGGATGGGGCGGGAGGAGCGGTGCGCGCGCCGGGCGGATGGCACGGGAACGCGCCGCGGTGCTCAAATAGCGCGATGCAACACACTCGCCGCCGGTTCCTGCAGGTCACGGCGCTGTCGGGCGGGGCGCTGTACGCCTCGATCGGACTGCCGCGCTGGGCACGTGCCGCGCCGCAGGCCGGCAAGGCGGATGCGGCCGTGCAGCTCGGCGTGTTCGTCACCATCCACCCCGACAATCGCATCGTGATCGGCGCGCGCGGCTGCGAGATCGGGCAGGGCGTGCGCACCTCGCTGCCGATGCTGGTGGCCGAGGAGCTCGAGGTGCGCTGGGACCAGGTGCAGGTCGAACAGCTGCCTTACGGCATCAAGGCGGGCGATGCGCCGGGCGCCTTCGCGCCGCGCTTCGGTCCGCAGGGCGCCGGCGGCAGCACCAGCATTTCCGATGGCTGGGACGACCTGCGCCAGGCCGGCGCGCAGATCCGCGCGCTGCTGGTGGCCGCCGCCGCGCAGGCGTGGCGCGCCGAGCCCGGTAGTTTGACCGCGCGCGACGCCGAGGTGCGCCACGCCGACGGCCGGCGGCTCAGCTATGGCGCGCTGGCGGCGCGCGCCGCGGCGCTGCCGTTGCCCGCGGGCCCGTTCGCGCTCAAGCCGCCGAAGGAGTTCCGCATCATCGGCAAGCCCGCGCAGGTCGCCGACTGCGCCGACATCGTCAGCGGCCGCGCGCGCTACGGCAGTGACGGGAGCCTGCCGGGGATGTCGTTTGCCGTGATCGCGCGTTGCCCGTATTTCGATGGTCGCGTGAAATCGGTGGACGACTCCGCGGCGCGCAGGGTGCGCGGCGTGCAGGCCATCGTGCCGATCGCGCCGCCGTCCTCCGGGCACCTGACGCGCAATCTCGCCGCCGGCGTGGCCGTGATCGCGGACAACACCTGGGCCGCGATCCACGGACGCAAGGCGCTGCGCATCGAGTGGCAACCGGGCCCGTGGGCGGCCGACTCGACGCGCGCGCTGGAACAGCGCTGCCGCGCCGCGGCGCTGGCCGAGGAAGGCATCCAGCTTGCACGCGATGATGGCGACCTCGCCGCGGCGTGGGACGCGGCCGCGACACGCATCGAGGCGCAGTACAAGGTGCCGTTCCTGGCGCACGCGACCATGGAGCCGCCCGGCGCCGTGATCGAGATCGGCAAGGACCGCGCGCGGCTGATCGCTTCGCTGCAGAGTCCCGGCGGCGCCTCGCGCATGATCGCGGCCATGACCGGGCTGTCGCGGCTCGCGATCGACATCGAGCTGCCGCGCTCGGGTGGCGGCTTCGGGCGCCGGCTCGAGAACGACTTCATCGCCGAGGCGGTGCTGGTGGCGCAGGCCGTGCGCAAGCCCGTGAAGCTGGTGTGGACGCGCGATGACGACCTGCAGAACGATTTCTATCGTCCGTTCGGCGTGCATCGCATGCGTGCCGCCCTCGACGCGCAGGGTCGCGTGAGCGCCTGGGGCCACCGCGTCGCCGCCACGTCGCGCAAATGGCGCGCCAATCGCGAGGATGATCCCGACTGGATCGGCACGCTCGACGTCGACGGTTTCCCCGCGGCCTGCGTGCCCAACTATCGCGCCGAATTCGTGGACGTGCCCTTCGGCCTGGCGCGCGGCTGGTGGCGCGCGCCGTTGCACACCTTCACGGCGTTCGCCGTGCAGAGCTTCGTGGACGAGGTGGCCGCCGCGGCCCGCCGCGATCCGCTGGAGTTGCGGCTCGAGCTGCTCGGCGCGCCGCGCGATCTTCCCTACGCCGAGCACGGCGGCCCGGTGTTCAGCACCGGCAGGCTCGCGGCGGTGCTGCGCGAGGCCGCGCGGCGCATCGAGTACGCGCGCGCGCGGCCGAAAGGCACGGGCGTGGGGCTGGCGGCGCACTTCACCTTCGGCGGCTACACGGCGCACGCGATCGAAGTCGCGTCGACGGCCGGCGGCTGGCGCATCCAGCGCTGTGTTTGTGTCTCCGACGTGGGACAGGTGGTGAACCCGGCCGGTGTGCATGCGCAGCTCATGGGCGGCACCGTCGACGGCCTCTCCACCGCGCTGGGCCTGGAAATCACGGTGGAGGACGGCCGCATCCAGCAGTCGAACTTCGACGGTTACCCGCTGTTGCGGATCGCGGACGCACCGGTGGTCGAAACGCACGTCCTCCCCTCGGCGTCGCCACCCTGCGGCGCGGGCGAGATGGGAATTCCAGGCGCTGCGCCGGCGTTGGCCAACGCGGTGTTCGCGGCGACCGGGCAGCGGTTGCGCGACCTGCCACTGCGCCGCGCGTGAGCGGCGGCGCGCGAAGTCTTAACGAAAATCCACGTGCAGTTCAGGCTGGGTTAAGAACGCGGGGCGCAACCTGTCATCACCGGATGAGAGGTTGCGCCCATGAAGCGAGTCACGGATCGGTCCAAGTCCCTGAGCATGCTGCTCCCCCTGCTGGCCATGGCCGCTTTCACCGGTTGCGCGAGCACGCAGAAGTGGTCGCCCGCCGGCGGCAACCGCGAGCAGGGCCTGGTGCGCCTCTCCTATGAATACTCCGAATACCAGCAGCCCGCGCTCAGCGACAGCCAGGCCGATGCGCTGGCGCTGAATCGCTGCAATGCCTGGGGTTACCGGAAGGTCGAGCCCATCGCCGGGCAGCTGCGCCAGTGCGCCAACATGGACGATGGCAACTGCAACCTGTGGACCGTGACGCGCGAATACCAGTGCAAGGACAACACCGCAACCTACGCGAGCCGGCTGTCGCGTTGACTTGAATCGCGCCGGTCATCCGGCGGCATCGCGGGCCACCGGCCTGCTGGGACGGCGCGGGCGCGTGTAAGCTCTGCGCCGTGGCCCATTCGAATCACATGCGCGCCTGGATGGCGGCGTTGACGCTGCTGTGTTCCGCGGCGACGGCCTGGGCGCAGGATCCCGTCGACCCGGCGCTCGCGGCCGAGATCAATCGCATACGAGCCGTCGACAACCACATGCACGGCGACCCGGTGAGCGCGGCACGCCGCGCGCGCTGGAGCGACGACGCTCCGCTCGGCAAGCCGCGCTATCCGGACGTGGTCGGGCTGCAGCCCACGAACCCGGAGTGGCGGTCGGCGTGGTACGCGCTGTACGGCTACGGCTTTGCGGATGCCGAGCCGTCGCACGTGCGCGCGCTGCTCGCCACCAAGCGCGAGACCATCGAGAAGGCGGGCAACAACTGGCCGAGCGCGGTGCTCGACGCCGCGGGCGTGGACATCGCCCTGCTGAACACGGTCGCGCCGGGGGCCGGCCAGCTCAACGGGCGCTTTCGCTGGGTGCCATACGCCGATCCGCTGCTGCGGCCGTTCGCGGGCGATGCCAGCTGGCTCGGCTATTCGGGCGGCACCGTGACCATCAACGCGCTGCTCAAGGACGTGGGTTTCACGCGCCCGCCACCGACGCTCACCGAGTACCGGGTGAACATCGTCAATGCGACGCTGGCGCGCTGGAAGAAGAGCGGCGCGGTGGCCATCAAGTTCCTGTGCGCCTATGCGCGCCCACTCGATTTCGCGCTGGTGGAGGAAGCGCCGGCGAGCCTCGTGTACGCCAAGGCGCTCAAGGACCCGGCCAGCCTCACCGAGGCCGAGCACAAGCTCCTCGAGGACTACCTGTTCGGCGCGATCGCCGCGGCGGCGGGCGCGCAGCAGCTGGTGGTTCACGTGCACACCGGCAATGGCGGCGGCCCGTGGTTCAACAACCAGGACGCCAATCCCGCCCTGCTCGAGAAGCAGCTCAACTCGCGCGCGCTGCGCAAGACGAATTTCGTGCTGCTGCACGGCGGCTGGCCTTACTACCTCGTGGCCGAGGCCATGATCGACAAGCCCAACACGTGGGTGGATTTCTCGGCGCAGACGTTCTATCTCGGCACGCACCAGCTGGCGCAGGTGCTGCGCGACTGGCTGGGCTGGCACCCGGAGAAGGTGCTGTTCGGCACCGACGCCTACTCGGACGTGGATACGCCGCTCACCGCGTGGGAGGAGAAGGAGGTTCTGCTGGCCTCGAAGTCGCGCCGCGCGCTCGCGATCGCGCTGACCGCGATGCTGCAGAACGGCGAGATCCCGCGCGAGCGCGCGGTGGAGATCGCGCGCATGGTGTTGCGCGACAACGCGGTGCGCTTGTACGGCCTCGCGGCCACGGCGTCCAATTGAACCCGCTGCACGAGGCGATCCGCCGGCTGCCCACCGGCGTGGAATTCCTCGTGGTGGTGAGCTGGGCGTTCGGATTGCCGATCTTCGCGTCGATCCTCTCGCTCGGCACCGGCGGCGAAGTGTCCGCGGCCTCCGGCGGCACGCTGGTGTTCACCAACGACGCGCTGGTCGGCATCGTGGTGTTCGAGCTGGTGCAGTCGGTGTTCCTGGTGTGGTTCCTGAAGGTGCGCGGCTGGACGCTCGAGAGGCTGGGACTCGCCATCAGCTGGCGCGGCACCGGCTGGGGCTGGATGCTGCTGGTCGTGACCTACGTGCTCGCGATGGGCGTGCAGGTCGTCGCCGAGTGGACCGTGCCGGCGCAGATGCACGCGGCGGCCGCGAAATTCCCGGTGGCCGACAAGAACCTCAGCATGGAACTGGTATTCCTCGCCTCGACCGTCAACGGGATATTCGAGGAAGTATTCGTGGCCGGGTACATCATCAGCGCGCTGCGCGAAGTGCGCGGCGTGTGGACGGCGATCAACGCGAGCACCGTGGTGCGGCTGCTGTACCACCTGTACCAGGGGCCGATCGGCATCATGACCGTGGTGCCGATGGGGTTGCTCTACGGCTACTTCTACGCGCGCACGCGCCAGCTGTGGCCGCTGATCCTGGCGCACGTGCTCATCGACATCATCGGCCTCAGCAGCAGTTAGAGCCAGACGGTGCCGGAGCATGCATTCCGGCATAACTCGGAGAGGACACTGAACTACCGGTGCCGTGGAGAGTTATGCCGGAATGCATGCTCCGGCACCGTCTTCAGGCCACCTGCCTCGCCTGCATCTCGCGGACGACGCGCCGCGCTTCGCGTTGCTGGAGCAGTTCCTGGTCGTGCACCCAGTCGAGCGCATGGCTGGCCACTTCCTGCCAGCCGCGTTGCGCGATGATGAAGTGCGTGCGCCCCGGGAATTCCCGGTACTCGGTGGTCGCGAGCGAGTGTCGATAGGCACGCGTATTGGCGCGCACCATGCCGGGCGGCGTGAGTCGATCCTGCGAGCCGGCGATCATCAGCAGCGGCGCGCGGTTGTTCCGCCGCACGTTGATGGAGGTCGGCGCGAAGGGATTGAAGTTGGCGAGCTCGGCCTGCAGCAGCACGCGCCGCGAACCCGGCACGATGTAGCGCTCGTACGCCGCCTGCGCTTCCTCGCGCGGGCAGTCGTGCATGAACGCGTGGTGGAACAGCCCTGCCGGCAGGCGCACCGGGCCGCGCGTACCGCCAATGAGCTGCGGCGTGACCATCCGCATCGTGGTGTAGGGAAGCGTCCAGATTCCCCTGATGGGTGTGGATGCGACGGCCACGCCGCAGGCTCCAAGGCCACGGTCCAACAACGACTGGACCACGAATCCCCCGAAGCCGTGACCCATGAGGATCGGCGGTTCTTCGAGGCCGAGCACGATGCGCTCGTAGTGATCCACGATCCGCCTGATACTGAGGTCCGCGTAGCGCTCCGGGGAGCGGCGCAATGCGCGGATGTCGACCTCCATGCCTGGCCACGCGGGGGAGTGAACGTGGTAGCCAAGCTGGGTGTAATGGTGCGACCAGTATTCGAAGCTGAGCGGGGTCATCCATAACCCGTGGATCAGCACAATGTTGTTAGATGCCATGAACCCTCCACAGCAAGCCGGAGAATACTGTCGGTGTCCGGCGACGGCGCGCAGGAGTTGTACGTAAGCCGCGTGGCCGACGGGGAAAGGCCTAAGTTGCGCGAGCCCGCGGGGCGGGTTTCGCGCTAGTCTCGGCGCCATGAACGAACCGACCCGCGCGGAAATCGACGCACTCGAGGGCGCCACGCTGCTGGAATTCGGCGCCGGCTGGTGCGGGTATTGCCAGGCAGCGCAGCCGCTGATCGGCGAAGTGACCCGCAAGCGCCCCGCGGTGCGTCACCTCAAGATCGAGGACGGCCGGGGGCAGCCACTCGGCCGCTCGTTCCGGGTCAAGCTGTGGCCGACGCTGATCTACCTCGAAGGCGGCGCCGAGCGCGGCCGCGTGGTGCGGCCCGGCAGCGTCGCGGAAATCGAAGCGATTTTTGCGAGCTGATACCCGGTGTGCCGGCGGGCGGGTTCGCTAAGGTCCGCGGTCATGGACAAGACCTCGCTTCGCAATCGGGTGCTGGCCGGCATGCTGTGCCTCGCGGCCGCGGCGAACCCCGCGCATGCCGCACCGGCCGACACCGACGAATCGGCGTACGCGCCCGCGACGCTCGCCAGGATCCTCGGTGGCAGCGCGCGTTCCCAGAACGACGAGGCGGAGCTCGCCGGCGGCGGCGAGTGGTACTCGACCACGGCGAAGTTCACGGGACGGAAGCGCCCGATCTCGGGCCGCTACCGGCCCATCATCGGCGCCTGGATCAGCAGCCGCGGCGAGGATCCGTCCAACACCGAGCTGTACTTCAGCGGCGAGCTGACCGAACTCGAGTTCGAGCAGGGCGGGCATCGCTACTGGGTGCTCGCCGGGCTGCCTGGCGGCCTCGGGTTCGACGTCTATCCACCCGGCCAGGTCCTGACTATCTACTTGCAGCGCGTTGGGTTCGCCTCCGGCACGCCGGTCGCCGTCCTGACGCTCGCCAGGCCCGGTGGCGGGGCGACCGCGGCCACGGCCCCCGTGTCCCAGGGACGTGTCCTGCGCAATGCGCGCATGGGCGAGGGCGCGCGCCGGCAGGAAGGCGCGTACCAGGGCGGCAGCGCGACCTTCACCTACGCAGGGCGCGAATACACGCTGCCGCTCGATCTCGCCGGGCGCCACTCGATCGCGCCCGGGTTCTATTCATACGAGAACGGCGTGCGCACCGCGCTGCTGGAATACGGCGCGGGTGATGCGCAGTACCTGCTGCTGCGCGTGACCGGCGGCGACGCCGCGGAGCCGGCCAACGTCGTGCCGTACCTCGTGCTCAATGGCCGCATCGTGCCGCCCATCGATCTCGGCCATTGCACCGTGGACGTCGAACGGGCGGCGCGCGACGCCGCACGCGGCGGCGTGGACTGCTCCGCGGTGACGCGCGCGGTGTTCTCCAGGCTGCGCTTCGACGCCCAGTGAAACAAGATGAGGAATGTCCCCGTCATGACGGGTTCGACTTCCAGCCGCGGGGTTTGCGGTTGAAGGCCACTTCCACCTGGAAGTTCCGTCCCTGGCATTTCGAGCAGCGCAGCCGCGTGCAGGCCTGCTTGAGCGTGACGTTCCAGCCCAGGATGTTAGCCAGCGCACGCGGCTCCATCTCGCGCTCGTGCCGGCACTTCTTGCAGGTCACGCAGATCACGTAAGCGCCTGAGTGATCGGAGAGTTTGTCGATGGCGCTGGCGGGCAGGGGCATGGCGCGCATTGTTTGCGTGCACTCGGCCCGAGTCCATCCAGCCGTCGACACGCGGCGATGCTGTATACCGTTCCGGCGGCCCTGATACCCTTTCTCCCATGCCGCCGAACACCCTCATCGAACGCTGCACTTCGCTCGATCAGCCGGGCTGGCTCGACATGCGCCTCGCGCTGTGGAGCGACGCCACCGCCGACGAGCATCGCGGTCACATGGCCATCCTGCTGGCTCAGCCCGAGCGCTACCTGCAGCTCATGGTCTACGACGCGCAGCGCCAGCCGCTGGGCTTCATCGAAGGTTCCATTCGCAGCGACTACGTGAACGGCACCGAGTCCTCGCCCGTGGGTTTCGTGGAAGGCGTGTACGTCGCGCCCGCGTGGAGGCGCCATGGCATCGCGCGCCTGTTGTTCGCCGCGATCGCGGACTGGGCCAGGGCGCGCGGCTGCCGCGAGCTTGCGTCCGACGCGCTGCTGGCGAACGAGACCAGCCAGCGCGCGCACCGCGCGCTGGGATTCCGCGAGACCGAACGCGTGGTGTATTTCACCCGGGCTCTTTGAGCCGCGTTACCGGGCGGTTACCCGCCGAGCCGCAGCCTCGGCAAACCATGACGACATTGAAGGTCATCGGGCTCGGCGCGGTTGGAATCGCGGCTTGTTTCGCATTGCTGTATGTCGCGGATCACATCCGGGTCCGCTGGCAACGCACCGTGATCGTGTTGGCGGCGCTGCTCGGCCTGCTGGCGCAGGCACTCTTCTGGGGCCACATCACGAGTGCGCTGAAGGGCTTCGATGTCGGGGGCAGTTATTTCTGGCTGTACGCCGCGCTGGTCACCAGCGTCGCCGGCATGGCCTGGGCGCTGGTGCTGCTCGGCATCACGTTCTTCGGCCGCCGGCTCACCGACTGACGGGTGCGGCGCGCTGGTATTCTCCGGGGCCATGCCGCGTTCCCTGGACCATCACTGATGGCACCGCCCAACGATCCATTGCAGATCGGCGATTGGCTCGTCGACCCGCGCGACGATTCGCTCACGCGTGGCGCCGAGCGCATCAAGCTCGAGCCGCGCACCATGCGCCTGTTGATGACGCTGGCGCAGGCGCCGGGCGCAGTGGTCAGCCAGGACCAACTACTGGAAACCGTGTGGGCGGGCGTGGTCGTGGGGCCGGCGTCCGTGTACCAGTCGGTGTCGCAGCTGCGCAAGGTGATGGGAGATACCGACGACCCGCCGCGGTATATCGCGACGGTGGCGCGCAAGGGTTATCGCCTGGTGGCGCCGGTGGCGCCGGTGATGCCGGTGTCACCCAGATCTTCCACCCCGGGAACCACCGATGACTCCCGGCCGCCCACGGCGGCGAGCGTGGATGCACCGCGGCGTGGATCGCGCAAGCGCGTGGCTGTCGTCGCGCTGACCGTCGCGGTCGCGCTGCTGGTCGGCTTCTGGCAATCCGGGTGGCGGAGCGGCGCCCCGGGCGTGCCCCCGACCGTCGTGGTGCTGCCGTTCCTCGACCTCACGGAGGGCAAGACCGAGGGCGTCTTCTGCGACGGACTCGCGGAGGAAACTTCCAACTGGCTCGCCCAGATCCCGACCCTGCACGTGGTGGCCCGGACCAGCGCGTTTGCCTATCGCAATCGCAACAAGGATGTGCGACTCATCGGCCAGGAGCTGCAGACCACCCACATGATCGAGGGTTCGATCCGCAAGTCCGGAGATCACCTGCGCATCACCGTGCAGCTGATCGACACCCGCACGGGCCTGCACGTCTGGTCGGAGTCGTATGACTTCGAGAAGGGCGATGCGCTGCGCATGCAGGAGGACATCGCGCGCAAGGTGGCCGACAACCTGGAGCTGCGCGTGACCGCGGACGTCGGCAGCCGGTTTGCCGACCGGCGCAGCCGCAACGCCGAGGCGCAGCGCCTCTACCTGCTCGCGAAGGCGCATGGCCAGAACCTGGACAGCGAGTCGAACGAAAAATCGATCGACTTGTATCGGCAGGCGCTGAAGGTGGACCCCGACTTCGTGCTCGCCAAGGTGTGGCTGGCGAATGCCATCGTCAAGCGCCGCGGACTGGACTCGCAGCCGATCGAGACCCTCGCGCCGGAAGTCGAAGCATTGCTGGCCGAAGTCGAGAAGGCCGCGCCGGACTTGTCGGACCTGTACGTGGTGCGCGGCTCTTACTACACCGAACTGCGGCGCCGCGAAGACGCCATCCGCGATCTGCGCCACGCGCTCGAGCTCAATCCCAACTCGTCCTCCGCCGCGACCAAGCTGGGTTTCTATTTCCTGACCGCGGGCGAGCCGCGCGAGGCGCTCACCTATTACACGATGGCGGCGATCGCCGATCCGAAGTCGAGCTTCCTGCAGAGCGCGCGCTGCATGGCGCTGACCCAGATGGCACAGCTCACGGTGGCGCAGGCGGCCTGCGAGCGGGCGCGTGCCCTGGGTCCGGATTCCGTGTGGGTGTACAACACCTCGAGCACCCTGGAAGAGGCACGCGGCGATCTGGAAGCCGCCATCCGCTGGAACGACCAGGCCCTGGAGCACGGCAGCGACATGGCGAGCATCCAGGGTGAGCGCGCGTTGTGGCTGCTGGCGCTCGGATTGATCGAAGATGCACGCACCGTCTGCGTGCGGGCCCGGGCGGCGAGTCCGGAAGGCGCGCGCAACAACTCCTCGCTGTTGTACGTGGGCAGCCTGATAGCCAGTGTGTCCGGCGGCGCCAAGGGACTGCGCGACTACATGCATGAGAACGGCCTGGACGCGCCCGAAGAGCCGACGCAGATGCTCCAGCTCGCGAATGCCGCGATGACCGCGGGTGCCCCCGAGCTGGCGAACCAGTTGATCGACGCTGCACTGGCTTCGCCGAAGCTCGTCGAGGAGGATCTTGCCAGTCCGTGGCAGGCGAGCACCGGCTATTCGGACCTGGTGGTGATCGCGGCCGCCTTGCGCGCCCGCGGCGATGAAGCCGGTGCAGAGCGGCGCCTGCGGGAACTGCAGGCGCTGCTCGATCGGATGGCGGATTCGGGGGTGCGCACCTACGGCGTGTTCCACCTGCGCGCACAGCTCGAAGCCATGCGCGGTCGCGGTGACCAGGCGATGTCCGCGCTGCAGCAGGCCGTGCAGCTCGGTTGGCGCGATTCGTGGACCGCGCAGCACCTGCCGTACCTGCGGCCGCTGCACGCGCGCGATGATTTTCGACAGCTGCTCGCCGCCGTGGACGCGCGCAACGCGGCCACGGCGGCGAAGCTCAGGGGGAGGCTGGCGCGCTAGGGGTTGACCGGCCAGTCCTTCGGGCCGCCGCCGCCGCTACGACGCGCCAGCGCTTCCAGCATGATGTTCACGCACCAGGCCGCCTCGAATCGCGTGAACATCCCCTCGGACCCCTTCCACGCGGGAGCGGGCTTGGACTTCCCGGGCCAGTTCTCGGCCGCGGCCGCCTGCATGACCAGGTCGAGCGCGGAACCGGGGACCACGGGATCGTCCGCCTCCATCGGCTTCTTGATGGAGGACGCCACGATGAGCGAGGCGAGCGCGACGGGTATCTCCGCCTTCGCGCGCGCGATGCGGTCGGCCCGCTTCCTGTCGGGCGGCCAGATCGACTTCTCGTTCTCGTCGAAGAATTTCAGCCTCACTGCCTTGAGGAATGCGCTTTGGGCGACGGCTGGACCCGCCATCTTCTTCTTGCCAGTCATTTACGTGTCCTTCGTTTGTGTGGAACTTGTAGCTAGTGCGTCTTAATCTACTAACAAACATCCGACTCGGGAGCGAAACAATGAAAACCCGCCTTGCCAGGTGGACCCGTGCGGTGGCGGCCGGCCTCGCGCTCGCGGCATGCCCCATGCTGGCGCAGGCAGGCGACGACCTGCTGCCGATTCCGCTCGAGCCGCAACAGCACACCTACTGGTGCTGGGCCTCTGTTTCGACCATGGCCGGCCATTCGTTCAAGATCAAGGTCAAGGGGCAGGACCTTTCGCAGCTCGATATCGCCCGGTTCGAATTCCTCGGGATCGAAACCGAGACCGAGCGCAGGCAGCGCGCGCAGGAAATCGAGGATCACGCCTGCACGGCTACGCCCGGGGAATGCAACGAGCCGGGCGATGTCTGGCTGTTCAGGATCAATGGCACTTCGCCTCCGCCGGGATGGGTACTGCGCAAGGAGCGGCTGGTCCACGAGATCACGGTCAGGAAGCGTCCCGTGATCCTCAAGTGGGACTACAGCAGCGTCCCGGTCGAGGTCGCGGAAGACCATGATCTCCCGCAGTCCGAACACTTCGTGATCGTCACCGGCTACGACCGCGAGCTCGACAGGTTCAGGGTGTTCGACCCGTGGAGCGGCGAGGACTCCACCTCCGGCGGAAATGAATACTGGATCGACTATTCGGCGTACCTCGTCCCCAAGGTCTACCTCGGCCAGGAAGTGTTCGCAATCCACGATGGCGACGTCTACAACCTGCGCAGGGGCTCCAACAAACAGCTCGTCGCCCAACCCGGGAGCAACGGGCTGGTGGAGCAGCCGCCCGTCGAAAACGTCGTCTTGAACCCGGTGTCCTTCGATGCGCTGGGCGATGCCCAACGCGCGGTCGCCGAGTTGATTCGCAATCGGGTGGTGGTGACACCCGACAAGGTGAGGGTGACCGAGCCGTTGAGTGTCGGGCGCATCTACCCGATCGTCGTATTGAAGACGGCGGACCTGGCACGTGCCCACGAACGGCCGGAGGTATTGGTGACCCCGCGTACCTCCTCGGTGATTGCGACGGTGACCCGGGCGGCGACCGGCGAAATCGTCGATTCCATCCTGCTGTACCACGAAGGCGCCGAATGGAAGGAGGCCGAACACTCCAACACCCACATCACCCGCCTCATGGAAACGGTGCAGTCCAGTCATCCGAATACCGACACGGACCCGGCGCGGGCCTATTACCTGGTCGCCATTCCGGAGCAGTCCAGGTTTTACGCCGCGCGGGGATTCCAGGGGAGCGCGCTGCTCACCCCGCTCGATGGCGATGCCCGCGGTACTCCTGTGTCTGCTCATGAGGCGCTGGGAAAGTTATGGACCCGCATCGAAGAGACGGCGCGGCGGCTCCGGCACCGTCCCGCAAACCGCACATGACGTCCCGGCGCATTCGAGCGCGCCGGCGGTAACGTCTGACTTACGAACTCGTAACTCATTGAGCCAGCAGAGTTCATGAAACCCATAGAACTCCTTTAGCCCCGCCTCAGGACTCGCGCCGCAACCCGCCGGTACACAGCAGGCTCCAAACTACAGGAGCCTTTCCCATGTGCCCCGATGGATTCTTCCCCCTGGCAAACCGTTCGCGCGTGGTCGTGTACGCGCTGGGCCGCTTCGAAGTCCTGGTCGATGGTGCGGCGCTTCGCTTCAAGGGCCGTGCCCCGCTGCGCGCCCTGGAGCTGCTCACCGCGCTGGTGGCGGCGGGCGATGGCGGCGCCAATGCCGGGCGCCTGGCCGACCAGTTGTGGCCGGACGCGGACGGGTTCGATGCCTACCGCGCCTTCACCACCACGCTGCACCGGCTGCGGCGCCTGCTGGGCGGCGTCGACGCGGTCACCTTGAGCGCCGGGCGGCTGTCGCTCAATCCGCAGGTCTGCACGGTGGACGCCTGGGAATTCGAGCGCGCCCTGCGCGGCGCAGCGGACGCCGACGCGGTGGCGGTGGTCCTCGACCACTGCGCCGGCCCGCTGCTCGGCGACGATCCCAGTCCCTGGGCCATCGCGGCGCGCGCGCGCCTCGAGCAGCTGGTCGCGCGCAAGCACGGACGGCTGGCGGCCGCCCCGCGGCGTTACGTTTTCGGGAGCGGTCTTGGAGCCGCGCTCGCGACCTGAGTCGGCGCCGCGGCGTGGGATGCACGCCGCGGCGCGGGCACGATGCAAGCCTGTCGGCGCCGGCACGCAGCTAGTCAGGGCGCCAACCGCGCCGGCGCGTCAGAAGCGCATCGAGAACTGCACGCCCGCGAAGTTGACGTCCTGCGCGCCGAAGCCATCGTCGCCGACGTCGCTCATCAGCTGGTACTCGGCGCGCAGCGAGTACACCTTGCTGATGTTCCACGATGCCCCGACGCCGTACACGGGCACCTGGTCATCGCTGCGCGCGGTGCCGCTGAGGTTCTGGCCGTTGATGTGCCAGACGATCCCACGGCTGAAACTGGAGAACATGAGGCCGGCGCGGGCGAACAACTCGAAGTGTTCGTTGAGAGGAAGGATGCCGACGGCCGAGAACACCGGGCCGCTGTTCTTGACGGTCAGCTCGAGGTCCGCGGGCTGGAAGCCTTCGCCTTCACCGAAGTCCAGCTCGGCGCTGGCCTCGGTGGACATCTCGCCGTACTGGGCAAACGTGATCTCGGCGGCGAAGAATCGCGAGAAGCGGTAACCGACCCCGATCCCGTAACCGAGATCCGAATCGTCGGTGCTCGAGGTGAGGTTCTGGTAGTCGACGCCGTTGTCGGTCAGGATGTCGCGCAGCAGCTGCTCTTCGCCGGCGTGGCTGCCGCCGTACAGCGTCATGCCGGCCACGCCGAAAGCGTACGGCCCTTCGCGATTCTGCCCGGCCTTGCGTTTCGGCGCGGCATCCGCCAACGAGGCGCAACACAATCCGAGGACCACGAGCGACAGGACGGGAAACTTGTTCATGGTCTTCTCCAGCTGCCGGGCACGCTAACACGCGGCGCGATCGAAAGCCTCACTTGAGTACCTCGGCGAGGAATTCCTCGAGCGCATGCCAGGAGCGCCGGTCGGCCGCTTCATCGTACTGCATGCCGTTCGCGCGGTTGTTTGCCGAAGGATTGGTGAAGGCGTGCACGGTCTGGCCATAGGCATGCAACTGCCAGTCGGCGCCGGCGGCGGTGAACTCCTTCGCGATCGCGAGCACATCCTCGGGAGGCGCCAGGGGATCGTCATACCCATGAAGCATGAGTACCTTGGCGCGGATCCTGGGTTCCGTGAGCCCGGACGGCTTCAGCATGCCGTGGAAGCTGACCGCGCCGCGGATATCGGCATCGGCACGCGCGAGATCGAGCGAGCACAGCCCGCCGAAGCAGAATCCCATGGCCGCGATCCTGCGCGCATCGACGATCGGCAGGTTGCGCACCGTGGCGAGGCCGGCCTGCAGTCGCCGCAGCAGCTTCGCGCGATCCTTCATGAACGGTGTCATGAGCGCGCTGCATTCCTCGGGGTTGGTGCCGCGCTTGCCCTTGCCGAAGTTGTCCATCGCGAAGCAGGCGTAGCCCTGCCATGCGAGGCGCCGCGCCTTGCGTTCCACGAACTCGTCGCGTCCGCTCCAGGCATGGTTGATGAGCACCGCCGGGCGCGGTCCCGGCAGTGACTCGTCGTAACAGAGGAATCCCTCCAGCAGCGCATCGCCGTCGTGGTACTCGATGTATTGCTCGCGCACGTGTGCTCCCCGGCGGGCCGGCCCCGCATTACATAATCGATTCTTAATATATGCATTCGCCGCGGACCGGGGAATCCGCGGATGCCACGACGGCCGTGGAAGACCAAGGCGGCGGTCGTCTGCACGCCGCCGCTCCGGGGCCTAACAAACTTCAGGCCGGCGTCAGCGCGGCGGCTCCGCGCCCGGCTGCGAGTCCTCGATCGGCATGTTGGAGTTGCCGGCGGGCGCCGCGGCCGCGGGGTCCTTCATGCCGGCGGCGGGCGCCGGCGCCGGTGCCGGTTGGGTCGCGGACGGCGCGGTCGTGTTGGGCGCGGGCGTGTGCCCGGCGGTGCTCGCGAGAATGGCGCGCTCGAAACGCCTGGCCGAGTCCGCGTCGGTCGACACCTTGCCCTCGATGATCTCGCCGGCGGTGACGCTCTTGTTGTACAGGCCCTTGTTCGACTTGGTGTCGATGGCAAGGATGCTGCCATCGAGCGCGACGCCGGCGAACAGTCCGCGGGTCCTGGAGTACGAGTACACCTCGGCGGTGAAGTTCTGGTCGGTGGCGGCGGAGGCCTGGCGACCCACCGGGCCTGCGGCCACCGCGGCGTCGGCGCCGAGCGTGAGCTTGCCGTCGGTGATGCCCTGGATGCTCTTGGGCGTGGTGAACACCAGCACGATGTCGGCGGACTGCACGCCGATCTGCCAGCCGACGTTGCCGCCGGTGAGCGAGATCATGATGGGATCGGAGAATTTGCCGTTGGCATCGCGCACCACCATCGCGCCGCTGCCGCGGCGACCGCCGACCACCGCCGCCACCTTGACGACGTTGGGGATGACGGCGATGCCGTAGGCGCGCGCCATGAGTCTTTCGGGAATCGCGGTGTCCC
The DNA here is from genome assembly GCA_035701825.1 of Steroidobacteraceae bacterium. GTDB lineage: Bacteria > Pseudomonadota > Gammaproteobacteria > Steroidobacterales > Steroidobacteraceae > CADEED01. The sequence goes on along the minus strand of DASSRK010000160.1, from coordinate 45,633 downwards.
GTTGCGCGAACAGTTCCTCGAGCACGCCCGAGGCCTCGATCAGCCGCGCTTCCTCGCGCGCGCTGGCGAACGCGGGCGTCGCCTGGGTCAGCGCGATGGCGCTGAGTACGAGCAATAGTGTCTTCATCGTTGACGACCTCGATTGCAAAGGTTTTCGCGTGGGGCGGAGCTTAACGCAAGCCGACCGGCGTATGACGCATAATTGCCCGCCATGAAAAGCTCCTCTCGCACGTTCGACCGGCTGCGGAAAGTCGGGTTCCACCTGCTGTTGCTGACGGCGCTGGTGCCGGCTGCGCAGGCCGAGTGGATGACACGCACCGAGGCCATCATGGGCACGCGCTGCGCGGTCGAATTGTGGAGCGACGATCCGGTCAAGGGCGAGGCGGCGATAACGTCGGTTTTCGACGACATGAAGCGCATCGATCGGCTCATGAGCACCTGGAAGGAAGACACCGAGATCTCGCTCGTGAACCGCGAGGGCGGCAAGCACCCGGTGAAGATCAGCGAGGAACTGTTCCGACTGCTGCAGGTGTCGGTGCACTACTCGGAGCTCACCCACGGCGCGTTCGACATCACCTACGCGAGCGTCGGCTATCTCTACGACTTCAAGCGCGGCATCCACCCGGACCAGAAGGCCATCGACGCGGCGTTGCCCGGCATCAATTACCGCCACATGGTCCTCGACGCGAAGAAGTTCACCGTGTTCTTCACGCGCCCGGGCATGCGCATCGATCTCGGCGGCATCGCCAAGGGCTACTCGGTCGATCGCGGCATCGAGATCCTGCAGAAGCAGGGCATCACGCGCGCCATGGTCAACGCCGGCGGGGACACGCGCATCATCGGCGACCGGTTCGGCAAGCCGTGGATCGTCGGCGTCAAACACCCGGACGAGGAGGGCAAGGTGTTCCTGCGCATCCCGATCGTCGACGCGGCGTTTTCGACGTCGGGGGACTACGAGCGCTACTTCGACGAGAACGGCAAGCGGTACCACCACATCATCGATCCGAAGACCGGCGACTCGGCGCGCAAGTGCCGCAGCGTGACCATCATCAGCGGCACGGCCACGCGCACCGATGCGCTCACCAAGAGCGTGTTCATCATGGGACCGGAAGAGGGCATCAAGTTCATCGACACCCTGCCGGACGTCGACGCCGTCGCCGTCGCGCCCGACGGCCAGATGTTCTACTCCAAGCGCCTGTCACCGCCGGAGTAGATGGTGCCGGAGCATGCATTCCGGCATAACTCGAGAGGGCGCTGCGATCTGCTGATGACTCCGCGAGTTATGCCGGAATGCATGCTCCGGCACCGTCTATTGGCACCGTCTATTTCTTCAAAAGCCCCAGGGCCTGCAGTTCGCGCACGCCGTCGGTGGCGATCTTGTGCACCAGCTTCTCGGCGTTCTTGGGGTTGGTGGTTTCGCTGGTGCCGGTCCACACGAGCTTGTTCTGCGGCAGCGAGAACACGAAGGTCTCCACGGTGATCACCAGGTCGGTTTGCACGTCGGGGTTCTTCATGATCCACGGGTCGGCCCAGCCGTAACCGTAGTATCCATCCCAGTAACCGCCGTACACCGAATCGTTCGAGATGGTGTCGGTCTGCCGCGCCTTGTGCTGGATGTCGACCGGGCGCATCACCACGAGTCCCTTGGCGCCGACTTTTTCCACCGCCGCGCGTGTCTTCGACTGGCCTTCCTCGCTGATCGCGGTGTCGGCCGAGATCTTGTACATCGCGATGCCCTTGCCGCCGAGCCGGGTGATCTCGCGTGCCAGCGCGTCCTCGGCCTTCTGCCGCGCCTTCGGGTCCTGGATCATCACCGCGGCGACCACGGTCGAGCCCTTGAGTTGCAGCGGCTGTGCCTCGGGATCCGTCCAGGTCTCGACGAACACCTTCTTGGCTTCCTTGTCCCTGGCGACCGCCGGCTGCGGCGCGAGGGCGCCGAGCGCCACGCCGGCCACCACGCACGACAACGCGAGCCGCCGGATCCAGAAAGCCAGGGAGTTGATGCGCGACATGGTGCCCTCGACGGCGGACTGCGGAAGTCCGGCTATCCTGCGGGCGCCGGGCCCTGGCCTCCATCGGCCATGAGTCCCATCGGAAGCCCCGGACTCGTCAGAAGAAGGCGCTGATGTAGAACTGGTAGATGTTCGCGCGCAACTGGTACAGCGGCTCGGTGCCGGGCAGGAACGGCTCGTCGGGCAGGGTGCCGAAGCTGCCGAGGCTGTAGCGCGCATCGCGGAAATCGTCGTAGTCGACCTGCATGTAGTCGTAGCGCAGGTTCAGCTGGCCCTTGGTGAGCCACGGGAAGCGCTCGATCTTGAACTCGTAGGTTGCGTTCACGCCGGCGGTTATGCCGGTGTAGGTGGCGAGCTCCTTGTCGCGCGCCATGAAGTTGCTGTAGTCGGCGCGCGGGAAGATGTCGGCGTAGAAGTCGGCCGCGCTCTGCGTGTAGTAGTGCAGGCGGCCTTCGAAGATCCAGTTGCCCCCCGCCCACGGCTTGTCGAGCGGATGCACGTAACCGAGCTCGCCGGTGTGGCCGATGATGCCCCAGGTGTCGCTGTAGAAGCGGTACATGCCGTCGATCGCCGCGCGGTACGGCAGGAAGTACTTGGCGCGCACCGAGACCGAGTTGCTCGAGTGCGTGTTCGGGTACACCTCGGGCTGCTGGCCCTGCGTCTCCGGCGTGATGAAGAAGCGCACCGAGCGGTACGGGCTGTTGAGCCAGCCCTCGTCGGTGATCACTTCGTACTGGCCGGAGAGGACCAGGTTCTTGGTGATGATCTGCGAGACGCCGACGCTGTAGCTCTTCGACTCCATGGTCTCGAAGAACGACGGGTCGTTCTGCTTCACGCCGTCGATCTTGACGTTGCGGAATACATCGTTCGAGCCCTTCTTGAAGCCGAACGACACCGTGGTCAAGTCGCCGAACATGTCGTGGCTGACGCCGGCGTACAGCGTCTTGGCCTTGTAGTCACTCTCGTCGCTGTTGACGTAGCCGACGGTGTAGGTGGAGTTGCCGTACAGGAAGTCCATCGACACGCTGGCCTGGTCGCGCTCGTCGTCGTACGGGCTCGCCGAGGTCTCCACGTCCACCGAGGCGGACGACACCATGTCGATCAGGTAGCTGGCCTGGACCGAGACGTGCTCGCCGATGCTCTTGCGAACCAGCATCGACGGGCCGTTGATGACCACGCCGCCGCCGTCGTAGCGGAAGTAGAGGAGATCGGCGCGATCCTCCGGCAGCACGCCGCCGCCCGACACGCCCGCGAGGGCGAGGCAGGTTATGGCGAATGGAACGAGACGTGTGCGTAGTTTGAACATGGAGCGGCGCGGGCTGGTCGTTGGATCAGTTACAGCCGCAACCGCCGCCACCGGCACCGGTGGCGCCGCGCGATCCCTCGCGCGATTCGAACACGTGATCGAGGAACTCCTGCGAGATGGGCGCGCGCGTGAAGGACATGATCGGGTCGGCGAGGTTTTCGCGATCGTAAGGCTTCACCCACGGCTCGATGGAACTGCAGCCGCTCGCCAGCAAGGCGAGGGCCGTGAGAACGATCGAACCGCGGGTGCGCATCGGTGGCTCCTTATTCCTTCAGCATCGACCGGATCTGCGTGAGGTAGAGATTCTCGTCACCGGGCTTGTAACCCCGGTGGATCTCGCGCACGTTGCCCTTGCGGTCGATGAACACCGTCGTCGGCATGCCGGCGACTTTATAGAGCTTGCTGACCTTGCTGTCGACGTCGAACGCCACGGGGAAGGTGACCTGCTTGGGCAGCTTGGCCAGCCAGCCCTCCGGGTCGCCGGTCGCCGGCTCGACGTTCACGCCGACCAGCGTGAAGCCCATGGGCTTGTACTTCTTGTAGATGTCCTCGAGCAGCGGCATTTCCTGCCGGCACGGGCCGCACCAGGTGGCCCAGAAGTTGATCATGACCACCTGGCCCTTGAACTGGGACAGGTCGACGGTCTTGCCGCCGCGGCCGGAAAGCTGGAAGGCCGGGGCGGGAGCGGAAGTGGTCGCGGCGAAGGCCGGCAGCACGAATGCCGCGGCGAGCGCCAGGCCCTTGATGATTCCGTTCACTTTGCTTGCCGACATGTGTCACTCCGTCAGAAGAAGACGGTCGCACTCAGCAGCGTTTCGATGTTGTTGGTCAGCTTGCTCTCGCCTAACAAGTCGGAGTCGAACACGCGGTCCTGCACCCCGAGATGTATCGCCAGCCAGTCGGTGGGCAGCACGCGGTAGCCCGCGCCGAAGTTGAGCGTCAACCGGTCGTCGCCGGCGAAGTCCACGCTTCCGATGCCTACCAACACATAGAAACCACTGTTCATGGCGGTGTCGCGACCGAGATAGACCTCGCCAGGCAGGAAGTTGTAGCCCAGCGAGAGGCTGTAATACGTGAAGCGCCTCTCATCTCCGGTCAGCAGCTCGATGTCGCCGCCGAGGTTCTCGAAACTGGTCCGCCCGGCGGTAGATTGACCAATATCCGCGCGGAAGAAGAAGTCTTCTGTCACGTGGTAGGTGATCTGGCCCGCGTACACCGGGTTGGTGCCGAAGTCCTCGATGGAGAGGAATCCGGCGCCCAGGCCGATTTCCCAGTTCTCGTTGTCGATCCTGGGTGTCTTGATTTTGCGACGGGCGACGTTGGGCTCGATGACGCGCGGCGGCGTGGTATCCGCCTCTTCGGCGGCTTCCTCGGCCGCGGCCTGGTCTTCGGTCTGCTGCTGCTCGGGCTTGTCCTTGTGCCACGGCCAGCGGAACGACGCGCAGCCGCTCAGCATCACCGTCGCGCACAAGGTCGCTGCTAGAAGAAGCAGGCGATTAGAACTTTCCATTCTTCCAACTCCTCATTGTCATCGCGGCTGGTGAAGACCGTGTGCCAGCGATAGTCGGCGCGGACGAAGAAACGCCGGGTGAGATAAAAACGCAGGCCCGCGCCGACGTAGGCCGTCTGGTCGGTGCGGTCGTCGGGCAGCACGATGGTGCGCCGCGGCTCGATGTGGACCACGCCGGTGCCGAGCTCGAGGAACGGCGACAGCCGCCACTCGGGAACGATCACGTGCGTGAGGCCGAGCTCGGCCTTGAAGCCGTTCGAGGCATTGCCGAGGAACTGCGACAACGTGAGATCGACCTTCATGTTGTCGGTCAGCGAGTACGCGCCGTAGGCGCTGATCAGGTTGGCGCCGCCGTAGTCGCCGCCACCGATGCCGATCTCCCAGTCGTGGCTGGTGAACCCATCGCGGTCGCCGAGATTGAAGACGAACGGCGAGCCGTCGGCCAGCTTGGTGCGACGCATGTCGCGCGCGCGCGCCCAGCCTTCGACGCCGTGTTCGTCGCGCACCTTGAACCAGTCGGTGCGCCGATAGAGCACGTCGACCGAGGCGTCGCGCTCCACGACATGGAACACCGGGTAGCCGCGTCCAGGTCCCAGCGACAGCTCCAGGTACGGATCGCTGACGAAGACCTGCAGCAGCTTTTCCCGGGCCGCCGCCTGCCTGGCGGCCTTTTCCGCCTCGGTCTCCTTTGCTAGGGATGTGGCGGAGAGAGAACACGCGAAGACGAGGGCGAGCGCGAGGCTAATTCTGCGGAGTTGGCGGGAACGGGTCGTTGTAATACTGGGCTCCAATATCCAGCCACTCCGAAAGCAAGCGCAGTTCAGCGGTCGAGAGCATACCCGTATGCGTAGCGTTGTTCATCACCTGGAAGAAACGCGAGCCGCGCGAATTGTTGGCATTCATCGAGTGGGGGAGCAACGGGATGATCTCGGTCGGCTGGCCGTTCATGTCCAGGGGCACCAGGCTCTGGCGGGTGACCACCGCGCCGTTGTCGAGCACGAGCTCGTCGCGATCCTCGAGCAACTGGCAGTAGGTGAGGTCGCGCAGCGCGTCGTTGGCGCACTGGGCGCCGGGCAGCAGCTCGAGCGATGCGGCCGGCACCTGCACCTGGTTCAGCACGTCGGTACGGCTGTGGCAGCTGGTGCACGTGTAGGTGTCTTCCATCACGTTGTCGTTGTTGGTGTCGATGGTGCCCGCGGGCAGCAGGCTCGCCGGCCGCTCCACGGTCCACAGCGGCATGATGTGGCCGGGGCGGGCGCCGATGTCGGCGTAGTGGATGGTGATGCGGCAGGTCGTGGTCCACGGGAAGCATCCCGGGCTCGCGGGACTCTTCGTGTTGAGGTTCTGGTAGGTGAACGCGAACGAGTCGGTGAGCGGCGCGGCCGGCTTCCAGATCTCGTCGTAGACCACGTTGGCGCTCGGGTTCAGCGACTGCGCCCCGCAGTGTTCGATCATGTTGCCGTCGATGCAGGAGGAGCCGGTGCGGGCCCGGGCCATCGCCATGGTGTCGCCCGGCTCGGGCGAGACCGTGTTGACCGCGCCCGGCCAGGCCACGCCCGCGCCGCTGGCGCCGGCGTACAACTGCGGGAATGAACCCTTGCGGCCATGCGAGCGGCGCTGTCCCTGCGGCACGTTGACGTTGTGGCAACCCGTGCACTCCAGCACTTCACCGGGGCGCACCGACATCCAGTCGTTGTGGCGCGTGATCATGCGCGCGTTCTGGTCGAGCAGGCTGATCTGGAAGGCGACGTTGGCGGGCACCTTCATCTCGATCGAGCCATCGGGCTCGACCGGGGCGTACGCGACGATCTCGCGCATGATGTTGGAACCGCCGAAGGCGGAGTTGTCGGGATCGGCGATGTCGTCGTCGTCCGGGATCGACACGCGCTTCTCGATGCGCACGAAGCGCACCTGGCGCTGTGCGTAGGCGGGGTTGGTCGGATCCGAGAGCGCAGCGATGGTGCTGCGCGCACCGCTCGCGAGGCGCGCCTGGTCGACGCCCATGATCTCGTAGACGCTGCGGATGTTGAGGATGCCGACGCTCTCCGACACGTAGTCGGGATTGAGTGTGCCCGGCGCCTTCTTGTCGACGATGACGGCGGGCAGGGGCGTGCGCGGCTGCGCGGCGATCGCCTCGGTGACCATCACGCCTTCGACCGGCGGCATGATCGGCAGGATGGTGTTCTGCGAAGGATTGAACATCCAGATGCTGTACAGCGGCGGCGCGGCCTGCGCCGGCACCGGCGCGTCGTCGGCCAGCTTCGCGTCGTCGCAGGGAATGATGCGCGTCGGATCGGTACCGCCCACGTCCAGCAGCCGGCACTGCGACCAGCTCACGAGGATGCGGCCGGTGCCGTCCCAGAGCGGGAAGCCCGACTGGAAGCGGCCACCCTTGGACGGGCCCGGCACGGTGGCCACCGCGTTGAGCGTGGCGTTGGTGGTGGCGAAGCCCGGCGTGCCGGCGCTCGCCGGCATCAGCTGGTCGTTCTCGACGAAGTTGTTGGCGTCGATGATCAGCAGGTTGCCGCCGAAGTCGACGTTGGTGCGTTCGCGCGCCAGCACCATGAGCTTGCCGTTGCTCATCTCGCGCGCGCGCACGAACTCGACCAGCGGCGCCTCCGGGGTCGGATCCTGCGCGGTCGGCAGCGGTACCGGCGTGCCCACGCGGTGCGACACCTCCAGCGCCCCGTAATAGAGCTGCGTGTCGGTGCCGTCCGGGTTGGTGGTGTAGAGGTCGAGGCTGTTGTGGCCGGCCGAGCGGTCCCAGCGCGTGAACAGCACGCGGCCGTTCTGCAGCACGCTCGAGTACAGGTCGCTCGACGGGTTGAAGGTGATCTGGTGGATGTCGGTGCCGTCGCCGTTCATCACGTGCAGCACGAACGCGGACTCGTTGCCGGCCTCGGTGGTGGCCTCGAACTGCTGCTTGTTCTCGTCGAGCAGCACGGCCTTCGACTGGCGCTGGCGCGTCGAGGAGAACAGGATGCGGCCGTCGGGTAGATAGTTCGGCGCGACGTCCTGGCCATCCTCGGCGATGATGTCCGAGCGGATGACGCGGTGCAGGTCGTCGGTGGCGATGTCGTATTCCCAGATGTTCCAGGTCGGCGGCTCGTCCTCGTCGAAGTCGGCGAGCGGGCCGCGCATGGCGAACGCCACCTTGAGCCCGTCGGGCGACACCGCGAGATCCTTGATGTCGTAGCGATCGTCCGGCGTGCCGCCCATGGCGTCGGTGCGCAGCCGCGCGGTCAGCTCGGTTTCCGGCGCGCCCGGGCTCGCGCGGTCGCGCTTCCACAGCGTGGCGCTGTACAGCTCGGTGGCATCGTCGTCGTCCTCGACGAACGGGCGCACGCGCGTGACGTTGTCCTGCGCGATCTGGCCGTTCTCCATCGGGATCTGGTGGCGGATGTAGAAGATCGGGAAATCGACGGTCGCCGGGTCCGGCGCCTGGCCCGAGCCGAGGCCCACGTCGCCATGGCCGCTGCAGGCGGTGAGCAACGTGACCACGCCCATCCCGAGGGCCAACAGCCAGGCCCTGGGCCAGTCCCGGGCCGTGATGCAGGTCGCGTTTTTGCTCGATCGATTCACTGGATCCTCCACCGTCACCACCCCGGGCACTCCCGCTCCGGGCATGTGACGTAATGCATCTTCCCGCGCGACGGCTCGGCGATCTGCCGACGACGTCACAGCGGGCGGGCCGCCAACGCGGTTTTCTAGCCGACTGGTGTAGTTAGAGACCCGGGGTGACATGCGCCGTGACGCGGTTCGCAGTCCTTGGTCGCAAGGTTACTAGCAGTACGTAATAAATGGTGCTGTCGCCGCTTGGAGACGTAGAGGAGCGGAGACAAACAAGTGTCGCGCGACCCCGGCCGATACTGCACCCGTCAAATGGGATGTGGATGAGGCAAATGGATACCCAACAGGTCTCGAAACTCAGGCAGATCGGACTGGCGTGCTTGCTCGCCGGCGTGGCCGCGGTTGCCTCGGGCAACGATCGCGACAAGGCCAAGCGCATCCACGATCGCATCGCGGGAACCCCGCCCAGCGAGCAGACGCTGGACGAGATGGCGGCGCTGGTCGCCCAGGGCCGCGCGGTCGAGGCCGCGGACATCGCCACGGAAGCGCCCACGTTCTACAACGTGACGCTGAAGAACATGGCGGTGCCGTGGACCAACCGTGACCAGACGGTGTTCGCGCCGCTCAACGATTACGTCGCGACGTTCATCGGCATGGTGCGCGACGACGTGCCGTTCAACACCGCGCTGTCGGCCGACCTGACCTACACCGTGAACGGCGTGACGCCGGCCGCCTCGCCGTCGAACAACGATCACTACGCGAACGCGGAGATCAACAACGTCGACCTCGCCGCCAACCTGCGTTCGACCACGCAGTCGTCGATCTCGGGCATCCCGACCGAGGCCACCGCCGGCTTCCTGACTTCGCGCGCCGCCTCGGAAGCGTTCTTCGTCGACGGCACCAACCGCGCGATGTTCCGCTTCACGATGATCAACCACATGTGCCGCGACATGGAGCAGGTGCACGACACCTCGCTGCCGCCGGACATGATCCGCCAGGACGTGAGCCGCTCGCCCGGCGGCGACAGCCGCATCTTCCTCAACAACTGCATCGGCTGTCACAGCGGCATGGACCCGCTGGCGCGCGCCTTTGCCTACTACGACTACGACAACGGCACCGCGGAGGCGCCCGGCAGCATGCGCCTGGTCTACACCCCCGGCGTCGTGCAGCCGAAGTACTTCAACAACGCCACCAACTTCCCGCCGGGCTTCGTGACGCCCGATGACGCGTGGGAGAACCGCTGGCGCAAGGGACAGAACTCGCTGCTCGGCTGGGATGCCACGCTGCCCGGCAAGGGCACGGGCGCCAAGTCGATGGGCCAGGAGCTCGCCAACAGCAACGCGTTCGCCCAGTGCCAGGTCGAGAAGGTGTTCAAGACGGTGTGCTTCCGCGCGCCGGGCAACGCCGCCGACCGCTCGCAGGTCGCCACCATGACCGCGAACTTCAAGAACGGCTACCACCTCAAGCGAGTGTTCGCCGAGGCCGCCGCGTACTGCATGGGCGATTGAGGGAGCACACATGAACTCGCTGCAGGCAATGAAAACTTTCCGCTGGCTCAAGGCCGCGCTCGCGCCGCTGGTGGTCGCGACCCTGGTCGCCGGCTGTTCGAGCGGTGGCGCGCCCACGGTCGAAAACCCGGTCACGCGTCCGCCGGACGTGGTCACTTATACCGGCCCGGCTTCGGCCAACGCCGACGTGCAGGCGTTCCGCATCAATCTCTGGGAGAACATCAAGGCCAACAACCGCTGCGGCGGCTGTCACCACGCCGGCGGCCAGACGCCGATGTTCGCCCGCAATGACGACGTGAACCTCGCCTACCAGGAGGCCAACAGCGTCGTGAACCTGCAGCAGCCCGACCAGTCACGCATGGTGACCAAGGTGGCGGGCGGCCATAACTGCTGGCTGCAGTCGCCCTCGGCCTGCGGTGACACGCTCACCGTGTGGATCCGCAACTGGGCGGGCGCCAACGCCACCGGCGGCACGCAGATCCAGCTGGTCCCGCCGGTCATCAAGGAAGTCGGCGGCGGCAAGGGCTTCCCGGCCACGGCCAACACGCCGGTCGCGCCCGGCAGCCCGATCACCTTCGCCAACTCGTCGCTGTACGCGCTGGTGCGCAACACCGGCACCGCCAACTGCGTGCGCTGCCATTCCTCGAACTCGGCCACGATGCAGCAGCCGTTCTTCGCGGACGCGGACGTCGATACGGCCTTCGCGGCCATCAAGGCCAAGATCAACCTCGACAGCCCCGACCAGTCGCGCCTCGTGGTGCGCCTGCGGGACGAGTTCCACAACTGCTGGGGCTCGGCCGGTTGCGCCGCCAACGCGCAGACCATGCTCGACGCCATCAACGAGTTCGCGGGACCGATCCAGGTCACGCAGGTCGATCCGAACCTGCTCATCTCCAAGGCGCTGACGCTGTACGACGGCACGGTCGCGTCGGGCGGCAACCGTTACGAAACGGCCACCATTGCCAAATACGAGTTCAAGACCGGCATGGGCGCCATTGCCTATGACACCAGCGGTCTCGAGCCGGCGCTGAACCTCACGCTCTCGGGTGACGTCACCTGGGTGGGCGGCTGGGGCGTCAACATCAAGACGGGTGGCAAGGCGCAGGGCACCGCCGCGGCGTCGAAGAAGCTCTCCGACATGATCAAGGCGACCGGTGAGTTCTCGATCGAGGCGTGGGTCAACAACGCCAACGTCGACCAGGAAGACGCGTACATCGTCAGCTACTCGGCCGGCGTCAACTCGCGCAACTTCACGCTGGCGCAGCAGATGTACCAGTACCAGGGCCTCACGCGCAGCAGCACCACGGATGCCAACGGCATGCCGCCGCTGCTGACGCGCGCCGCCGACCAGGACGCGCAGGCCGCCCTGCAGCACGTGGTCATGACCTACAGCCCGGTGGAAGGCCGCCGCCTGTACGTCAATGGCGAGTTCACCGGCGACATGGACAGTGTCAGTGGCGGCGGACTCTCCGACTGGGACGACACCTTCGCGCTGGTGCTCGGCAACGAGACCTCCAGCAACCGCCAGTGGCAGGGCCTGCTGCGCATGGTCGCGATCCACAACCGCGCGCTCACGCCCACGCAGATCCAGCAGAACTTCGACGCCGGCGTCGGCGAGAAGTACTTCATGCTGTTCGACGTGGGCCACCTGGTGCCGAGCGTGCCGCAGGCCTACGTGATGCTGGAGGCCGCGCAGCTCGACAGCTACGGCCTGCAGTTCTCCAAGCCGACCTTCATCAGCCTCGACCCGAACGCCAACGTCGACAACGTCGTCATCGAGGGCGTGCGCATCGGCCGCAACGGCATCGTGTCCGAGCATGGCCAGGCGTACGAGCCGCTCAAGTCCACGGTCGGCGGTGCTAACTACGTGGCCGGCACGGGCCAGGAGCTGACCAAGATCGGCACCGTCATCGCACTGGAGCGCGGTCCGTTCGAGGACACCTTCTTCCTGCAGTTCGACAAGATCGCGAACCTGAGCAACCCGCTGCCGGATCCGCCGGCCCCGGTGGCCCCGCCGCCGGTCGACCTGCCGGCGGAATCGGACGTGGGCCTGAAGACCTTCGACGAGCTCAACGCGACGCTCTCGCAGCTGACGGGCATCCCGCAGACCAACCCGCGCATCGCCGCCACCTACGACCTGGTCAAGCAGGCGCTGCCGGCGGTCGAGAAGCTCGGCACCTTCGGCCCGGCGCAGCAGACCGCGCTGGCGCAGCTCGCCATCCAGTACTGCAACCAGATGGTGGACAACGCCGCGGCGCGCACCGCGTTCTTCGGCAGCTCGCTGAACCCGTCGGCCACCGGCACGGCGACCTTCGGCAGCCAGGCCTCGCCGAACAACGCCAACCGCGACATCGTGATCAGCGCGTTGCTGACCAAGGGCATCAACACGGGCCTGGAATGGAATCCGGAATCGATGATCGCCCCGGAGCTCGACAACCTCATCAACAAGCTGGTGAGTGGTCCGACCGGCAGTGCCGCCAACGGCACCGGCACGGTCATGAAAGCGACTTGCGGCGCCGTGCTCGGCAGCGGCACGACGCTGATCCAGTAAGGGAGACGACAGATGTACATCCTCAAGAAAGGCCCGCGCACTCTCGGAGTGGATGAGCCCATCCGCCACGAGAACCACAAGCGACCGGTGACCCGCCGCGATTTCATCTCGCAGGGTTTCATGACCGGCCCGGCCGTCGTCGCCGTCCCCACCGTGCTCGGCATGCTGCTGCGCTCGGAAGCCGCGAACGGCAACCCGCTGTCGCCCGACCTCGAGGCCATGCTCGGCTTCGGCGCGTGCAACATCCAGGCGGGTGCCGGCAAGGTTCCGTTCATCTGCTTCGACCTGTCCGGCGGCTGCAACATGCAGGGCTCGGAGGCGCTGATCGGCCAGGCCGGCAAGCCCGACAACTTCCTGTCGACCGCCGGCTACGCGACGCTCGGCCTGCCGGGCAACATGACGCCGACCTCGCCGAACGCGGCCAGCACGACCAACAACTTCATCAACAACGAGTTCGGCATCCTGTGGCACTCGGACGGCGCGATCCTGCGCGGCATGCAGGGCTCGACCCAGCCGACGACGCGCGCCAACACCAACGGCTTCGGCATCGCGGCGCGTTCCGAGAACGACACGGGCAACAACCCGCACAACCCGATGTACGGCATCAACAAGGTCGGCGCCGACGGCCAGCTGCTGACACTGATCGGCTCGCAGAACAGCGATTCGGGCGGCAATTCGATGGCGCCGCTGTCGATGATCGACCCGGCCGCGCGTCCCACCAAGGTGGACCGCGCCAGCGACGTCACCGGCCTGGTCGACACCGGCGAGCTCGGCACGCTGTTCAGCAACCAGGACGACGCGATCGCGGTGCTCGAATCGATGACGCGCCTGTCGCAGGCCAAGGCCGACCTCGCGCAGACCAAGCTGCTCGCGCAGGAGGAGGCCGCGATCAAGAAGCTGGTGAAGTGCGGCTACCTCAAGTCCACCTACCTGGCGGACCGGTTCCGCTCGCCCGCGGCGCTGAACCCGGATCTCGACACCAACATCGTCGGCGCGACCAACAGCATCTTCACGCAGGCCGAGTACAACGGCGACGGCGAATTCCGCAAGACCGCGGCCATCATGAAGATGGTGATCAACGGTTACGCGGGCGCCGGCACCGTCTCGATGGGCGGCTTCGACTACCACGGCCAGGGCCGCCCGACGGCCGAGGCGCGCAACTTCCGCGCCGGCCGCTGCATCGGCGCCTGCCTCGAGTACGCGGCACGCATGCAGAAGCCGCTCATGGTCTACATCTTCAGCGACGGCTCGCTGTCGGCCGGCGGTCCGCCGGACATGTCGGCGGCTGGCCGCGGCAAGCTCGGCTGGCAGAGCGACAACCAGTCGACCGCCGCCTCGGTGGTGCTGGTGTACAACCCGGCCGGGCGGGTCGCCTTCCGCGACGACAACATCCGGCAGATCGGCTCGATGAGCGCCGGCGGCAACGTGGTCACCACGTCGAGCCCGGCTGCCAACGCGGTCAACCTGCTGGTCGAGACCGTGGTGCTGAACTACATGGCCCTGCACGGCGAACACGGCAACTTCCCGACGGTGTTCCCGCGCCATGGCCTCGGTGGCACGGCGCTGCGCGACAGCCTCACGGTCTTCCAGCCGGTGTGCGCGGGCACGATCACCAACCCTCCCGCCTGACCGTCCGCCTTTCCAGGCAAACAAAGAGGGAGCTGTCGCGTGTTGCCGACGCTCCCTCTTTTTTTGGCTCGACGAAAAGCGCCTCCGAAAGGGTGGCGCGCTTCGTTGACATTGTTAAGTGGGCTATGCGAGGGTTTCCCGCGTCATTTTTCGTGGAAACCCGGTTCCGCTTGTCCGGTGTCCCCTGAAGCCAGATCGAACGTGAGCGCCAGTTTGTTAGACAGTCCGGTGGCCGACCGTTGCGCGCGCATTGCTGCGCCTGCGCTGGCCTGCGCGCTGCTGCTGGCGTCGTTCGCGGCGTTCGCCGCCGAGCGCTACGCGCTGCTCGGCAAGCCGGCGCCCGACCTGGTGGCGCGCGGCCTCACCGGCGAGAACGTGCGCATCTCCGAGCACCGCGGCGAGGTCGTGGTAGTTAGCTTCTGGAGCGGCAGCTGCAACACCTGCCGCGACCAGCTGGCGGCCCTCGACCGCATCCACCGGACCTACGCGAGCGCCGGCCTGCAGGTCATCGCCGTCAACCTCGATTCCGACCTGCCGCGCGCCGAGAAATTCGCGCGCTCGACCGAGGTGCAATTCCCGCTGCTGGTCTCGACGCCGGCGAACACCGGCCGCGATTTCAGCGTGGACCGCGTGCCGATGGTCGTGTTCGTCGATCGCGCCGGCGTGTTGCGCGGCGCGCACCGCGAGTTCAAGGCCCGCGACGAAGCCACTTACGTGCGAGAGCTGCGCACACTATTGAATGAATAATGAGTAACCGCATGCACACCCACCGAATCGTCCGTGCCGTCGCCTGCATCGCCCTGGGGCTGCTCGGCGCGCCACTGCTCGCGCAGGATCCGCAACCGGCCGCGAGCCCGCCGGCGAGCAGCGCGCCCGCCGACGCCGCGCCCGCCGCGGATGCCCCGGCCGACGCTTCCATCGCCGCGCCGCCCGAGGGCACGGAAGCTGCCGCGGCGGGCGAGCCGCCGGCCGACACGCGCGCGCTCGACGAGAACGTGCAGGAACTCAAGAAGGACGTGGTCGATCTCAACAAGGAACTGTTCATGCTCGAGGAAGAGCTGCTGTTCCCCGCGAACACCCAGGTGGCGGTGTTCGTGTCCATGGACATCGGCGAGTTCTTCGCGCTCGATTCGCTGACCATCAAGATCGACAACAAGGAAGTGGCCAACTACCTCTACACGCCGCGCGAGGCGGAGGCGCTGCTCAAGGGCGGCGTGCACCGCGTGTACCTCGGCAACCTCAAGGTCGGCGAGCACCAGCTGGTGGCGTTCTTCGCGGGCAAGGGGCCCAATGGCATCGACTACAAGCGCGGCGCCAACATCAAGTTCGAGAAGGGCGTCGGCGCCAAGTACCTCGAGCTCAAGATCACCGATCGCCAGCGCCGGGGCCAGCCCGAGTTCGCGATCAAGGACTGGGAATAAAGCCGGAGTCCCCGCGTGAAGCGCCTGCGGCAATTCCTCCTGGTATGCGGCGCCGTCGTGGCCTGCGCGCCGTCCCTGGTCCGCCCCGCGCTGGCGGCCAAGGCCGAGGTCGACAAGCTGTCGCCCACCGTGGTGCGCGACCTGCACTTCGGCGACGCACTCTTCTATTACTACCAGGCCAAGGACCTCGACGCGATCACGCGCCTCATCGCCTATCGCGAGTGGGGCCGCATGCCGCACCACGACGCCGAGACCAGCCTGCTGCTCGGCGGCCTGTACCTGTCGCTCGGCCTGCACAACGAGGCCGGTGAACGCTTCGAAACGCTGCTCACGCAGTCGGTGCCCGAGGGCGTGCGCAACCGCGCGTGGTTCTACCTCGGCAAGATCTGGTATGCGCGCGGTTACCTGGATCGCGCCGAGCGTGCCATCAAGGAAGTGCAGGGCAGGCTCACGCCCGACCTCGAAGCCGAGCGCATGCACCTCTTGTCCAACATCCTCATGCGCCAGCAGCGCTTCGACGAGGCCATCGCGCTGCTCAACAGCTGGAAGGCGCGCCAGGACCAGTCCGACTGGCTGGCCTACGCGCAGTACAACCTGGGCGTGGCGCTGGTGCGCAAGGGACTCGTGAGCCAGGCCGATCCTTTCCTGACCAGCGTGGGCTCGCTCGAGTCCGGCCGGCGTGAACTCAGGTCGCTGCGCGACCGCGCCAACCTCGCGCTCGGCTATGCCTACCTGCAGACCAACCAGCCGGCGCTCGCGCGCCCGGTGCTGGAGCGCGTGCGCCTCGACGGGCCGTTCTCCAACAAGGCACTGCTGGGTGTCGGCTGGGCCGACGCCGCCGAGGGCCAGTACCAGGCGGCGCTCACGCCGTGGATGGAACTGCGCAACCGCAACCTGCTCGACTCGGCGGTGCAGGAGTCCTACCTCGCCGTGCCGTACGCCTTCGCCAAGCTCAACGCCAATGCGCAGGCCGCCGAGCAATACGAGCTCGCGATCCAATCGTTCGACACCGAGACCGTGAACATCGACTCGTCGATCGCCGAGATCAACGACGGCACGATGCTCGACAAGCTGCTGAAGCGCGACGAGGGCGATCACTACGGCTGGTTCTGGCAGCTGAAGGACCTGCCGGACGCGCCGCAGTCGCGCTACCTCTACTACCTGCTGGCCGGCCACGATTTCCAGGAAGGCCTGAAGAACTACCGCGACCTGGCGTTCCTCGGCCACACGCTGTCGACCTGGCAGGACAGCATCGTCGCCTTCGACGACATGCTCGACACGCGCGCCCGGGCGTACGCCGAGCGCGTGCCGCAGGCCGACGCGGTGCTCGCGTCGGGCAAGCTCGACCGGTACACCGGCTCGCGCGCCACCGTCGGTGGGCAGCTCGACCAGGTGGAGACTTCGCAGGACGTGGCCGCGCTGGGCACACCCGAGGAGCGCGAGCAGTGGGCGCGCATCGGCCGGCTCGAGGCCGCGCTGCTGACCGCGCCCGATGACGACGAGACCAACGCGATCCGCGAGAAGACGCGGCTCGCCAAGGGCGTGCTGTACTGGCGGCTCGCCGAGAACTTCAAGGCGCGCGTGTGGAACGAGCGCCGCACGTTGAAGGACCTCGACCAGGCGCTGCGCGAGGCGCAGAACCGCTGGGTGCGTGTCGAGAAGGCACGCAGCTCCATGCCCAACAACACCGGCGAGTTCGCGGCGCGCGTCGCCGCGCTGCGCACGCGCCTGGACGCGGCGCAGGTGCGTCTCGCCGAGGTGGCGAAGCAGCAGAACGGCCTGCTCGAGGGACTGGCGCGCAACGAGCTCGAGCAGCAGCGCGAGCGCATCGGTACCTACCAGATCCAGGCGCGCTTCGCGCTCGCGTCGATCTACGACCGCGCCGCGGCGCCGCCGGCCGCGAAGCCCAGCGCGCCGCCGCGCGAATCGTCGGGCGAGCTCGAGAACGTGCCCCACGACGACGGCGCCGACTCCGCGCCGCTCGACAATGCCGCGCCGCCCCGCGCCGAGGAGCCCGCGCAGCCCGCGGACTCCGCGTCGCCCGGCTCCGACAGCACGCCCGGCACTGCGCCTACGGACTCGCCGGCACCGGCCGCCGACACTGCGGCACCGGCGCCCGAGGCACCGAAATGAACGAGGTGCGTGTCACCCCGAAATTGCTGGCCGTGGCCATTGCCGCGGTCTGCGCCGCCGGCGCGTTGAACGCGGCCGCGGCCGACAAGAAGAAGGAGAAGACCATCGCCGACCTCGTGTCGAAGCCGGTGGTCGTGCAGCCCGACCAGAAGGTCGAGGCGTCGAGCCAGCGCGCCATGGAAAACTACCGCCGGTTCCTCGAGCTGCAGAAGTCCGATCCGCAGCTGCGCGCCGAGGCGCTGCGCCGTCTCGCGGACCTCAACATGGAAGCGGGCGAGGGCGATCGCCTGGCCGGTGAAGCGGCCATCGTCGATGCGCAGGGCGCCGAGGCCATCAAGCTCTACACCAGCCTGCTCAAGAGCTACCCCGACTATCCGCGCAACGACCAGGTGCTCTACCAGCTGGCGCGTGCCTACGAGACCACCGGCCAGCCCGAGAAGGCGCTGGCCTCGCTCGACGAGATCCTGCACAAGTATCCGCGCACCCCGCAGATGGACGAGGTGCAGTTCCGCCGCGGCGAGCTGCTGTTCTCCGCCAAGCAATACGGACCGGCGCAGGATGCGTACGGCTACGTGGTCGGCAAGGGCGACAAGTCGGCCTTCCTCACGCAGAGCCTCTACAAGCATGGCTGGTCGCTGTTCAAGCAGGGCCAGAACGACGAGAGCCTGCCGTCGTTCGCCGGCGTGCTCGATCGCACCATGCTGACGAAGAGCACGCACAAGCTGGTGCCGCTCGACAAGCTGCCGCGCGCCAACCGCGAGCTGGCCGATGACACGCTGCGCGTCATGGCGGTCACGTTCTCGTACGACGACGACCCGGTCGCGGCGATCGACAGGTTCCTGCAGTCGCGCAACAACCCGGCGTACGCGCCGGTGGTGTACTCGCGTCTCGGCGACCTGTACGTCGAGAAGGAGCGCTTCCAGGACGCCGCCGCCGTGTACCGCGCCTTCGCCACGCGCGAGCCGAACAGCGAATACTCCCCGGGCCTGTCGATGCAGGCCATCGAGGCGTACCGCAAGGGCGGCTTCACCGAGCTGGTGCTCGAGGGCAAGCGCGAGTACGTCGCGCTCTACAACTACGGCACCACGTTCTGGCAGGGCCGCAACAAGGCCGACTACCCGAACATCGCCAGGGAACTGAAGATCAACCTCAAGGACGTGGCGACCTACTTCCACGCCGAGGCGCAGAAGACGAAGAAGCCGGACCAGTTCCTCGAAGCGGCGCGCTGGTATCGCACCTACCTCGATTCCTTCCCGGACGACCCGGAATCCTTCGGCACCAATTACCTGCTGTCCGAGACGCTGTACTCGGCGGGCGATTTCAAGGGCGCCTCGGACGAGTTCACCCGGACGGCCTATAACTACCCGCGCAACGCGCGTTCCGACGACGCGGCCTACGCGGCGCTCGGCTCGTACGCCAAGTACGAGGAGAAACTGCCGCCGGCGGAGAAGGCCGAGGCGCACAAGGCGGCCGTGGACGCGGGCGTCAAGTTCGGCACCAGCTTCCCCGAGCATCCGGACAGCGCCGGCGTGCTCACGCGCGCCGCCGAGGACATCTTCGCGACGCAGGACCTGCAGCGCGCCATCGAGGTGTCGAACCTGGTGCTGGCGCACCAGCCGCCCGCCGACCAGGCCAAGCGCCGCATCGCGTACACCATCATCGGCCAGTCGAACTTCGACCTGATGAACTTCCCCGAGGCGGAAAAAGGCTACATCGCCGCGCGCGAGCTGCTGCCGCCCAACGACAAGATGCGCGCCGACCTGACCGAGCGCATCGCCTCGTCTGTCTACCGGCAGGCCGAAGCCAAGCAGAAATCCGGCGATGCCGCGGGCGCGGTCGAGGACTTCCTGCGCATCTCGACGGTGGCCGGCACTTCGAAGATCGCGGCGCAGGCCGAGTACGACGCCGGTGCGCAGCTCATCAACCTCAAGGAATGGCCGCGCGCCATCCAGGTGCTCGAGCACTTCCGCTCCATCAACCCGAAGAGCGAGTTCGCCGGCGACGTGACCCGCAAGCTCGCGGTGGCGTATGGCGAGACCGGCCAGTCGGGCCAGGCCGCGGTGGAATTCGAGCGCATCGCGATGAACCCGGCCGAGCCGAAGGACGTGCAGCGCGAGGCCAACCTGTCGGCCGCCGACCTGTACGCCAAGGCGGGTAACACGACCAAGGCCGTGGGCATGCTCGAGCGCTTCGTGGCCACGTACCCGACGCCGGTCGCCGATTCGATCGAGGCGCGCCAGAAGCTGGCCGACATCGCGGGCACCGCCGGCCAGGTGGACAAGCAGCGTTACTGGCAGCGTGAAATCATCGCGGCGGATCGCAATGCCGGCGCGGGCCGCACCGATCGCACGCAGTACCTCGCCGCGAAGTCACAGCTCGCGCTCGCGGCCCCGGTGCGCGACGAGTACCGCAACATCCCGCTGGCGTTGCCGCTCAAGGCCAGCCTCGCGAAGAAGAAGAAGGCCATGGAAGCCGCGCTCGGCGCGTACAAGAGCGCGGCCGACTATCGCGTCGGCGAGGTCACCACGGTCGCGACCTACGAAATCGCCGAGATCTATCGCAAGCTCGGCCAGGACATCCTGAAGTCCGAGCGCCCGAAGAAGCTTCCGGCGGAGCAGCTCGAGGAATACAACTCGCTGCTCGAGGAGCAGGCCTTCCCGTTCGAGGAGCAGGCCATCTCCACGCACGAGATCAACACGCGCCGCGTGCGCGAGAACATCTACGACGACGGCGTGAAGAAGAGCTACGCGGCGTTGGCCGAGCTCAAGCCGGGCCGCTACGGCAAGACGGAGATGATGAGCGCGTCCTTCGATGCGCTGGTGCCCGCCGCGCCGCCGCCGCCGCCGGTGCAGGAAGTGCCGCCGCCCATGGCGACACCCGCCGATCCCACCAGGCCCGCGGTCGCGAACTCACAGGCCGCGGCGCCCGCCGTGCCGGCCGCGCCGGCCTGGAACATCCCGAAGCCGCCGGCGCGCGCCACCAGCGACTTCGCGCGGGCGCAGCAGCTGATGCGCAGCGGCGACGCCACGCAGGCCATCCTCGAATTCCAGGTGATGACGCAGTCGTACCCGGATCTTTCCGGCCCGTACGCCAACCTCGGCATCCTGTACCGCAACACCAACCAGCTCGCCGAGGCCGAAGCCGCGCTCGCCAAGGCGGCCGAGCACGCGCCGTGGGATGCGGCCACGCTCACCGAGTACGGCGTCACGTTGCGCCAGGCCGGCAAGTTCGCCGAGGCGCGCGCCGCCTACGAGAAAGCGCTGGCCGTGAATCCGGATTACGCGCCGGCGCATCGCAACCTCGCGGTGCTGCTGGACCTGTTCCTCGAGGACCCGCTCACCGCGCAGGCCGAGTTCGAGACGTACAAGACGCTCACCGGCGAAGACAAGCCGGTGAGCGGCTGGATCGCCGAGCTCAGGTCGCGCAACAAGGTTTCCAACAAGGCCGCCGAGAAGCCGGCCGAAGCCGAGGCGCCGCCGGCGCCGCAAGGAGGCTGACATGAACAAACTACTCGTCGGGGCGATGTTGCTGCTGGCGGCGGTGGCCGTGGCCAAGGCACAGGCGCCGCAACCCGCGCAGCGCGACGATCTCGAGCCGGGCGTCAACACCTCGGCCCCGGCGGCGGCGCCGGTCACGCCGCCCGCCGCGAGCCCGCCGGCGTCTTCCACGCAGCAGCCCGCCGCGCGGCCCGCGGCCAGCCCCGCGCGCGGCACGGCTAACAACCCGGCCAGGCCCGCGGCCCCCGCCGCCGGCAAGAGCAACGCCCGGGATCGCCTCGACCTCGAGTCCACGCAGATCACCGGCAACCGCGAGCTGCCCAAGGTGCTGTACATCGTGCCGTGGCGCAGCGCCGAGCTCGGCGATCTCGTCGGGCGCCCCGTGAACAGCCTGCTCGACGAAGTGCTCGAGCCGGTCGACCGTGACGTATTTCGCCGACAGAACCGCTACTTCGAAGCGCTTCAACCGGGCGCCGCGGCGCCCACAAACAAGCCTGAGAAGTGATTCGCAGTTTTTGTCACTTATGTAACGCAATCTTGCGATGCCTTGAGCCCCCGCCCTTGTTTGTCAGAGGAGTTTTCCCGTGGATGCCCTGAAATCAATTGCCATATTCTTCAAGGAGGGTGGCTTCTTCCTGTGGCCGCTCGCCATCATCTTCGTGGTCGGTGTGTCCATCGCCGTCGAGCGCTGGTTCTACCTCACCAAGGAAACCATCAAGAACCGCAACCTGTGGGACGAAGTCGCGCCGCACCTCGGCGCCGGCAACTTCAAGCAGGCCATCTCGCTCGCCAACAACTCGCAGGCGCAGATCGGCACGGTCCTCAAGTACGGCCTCGCGCGCCTCGCGACCGCGCGCCGCCGTGACGACATCCAGCAGGCGATGGAAGAGTCGCTGCTCGAGATCGTGCCGCGCCTGGAAAAGCGCACGCACTACCTGAGCTCGCTCGCCAACATCGGCATGCTGGTCGGCCTGCTGGGAACCATCCTGGCGCTGATCCACGCGTTCGGCGCGGTGTCGCAGGCCAACCCGGCCGAGAAGGCGTCGCTGCTCGCGGCCGCGATCTCCGAGGCCATGAACAACACCGCCATGGGCCTGGGCGTCGCCATCACGCTGCTGCTGTCGCACATGTTCCTCGAGGCCAAGACCACCTCGCTGATCGACAGCCTGGAGATCGCGGTGGTGAAGTTCCTGAACTCCATCACCGAGCGCTACTCGGAGCCGACCGCCCCGGGCGGCACGCCGGCGATGGCGCCGCGCGCCCCGGCACCGCGTCCGGCCTGAAGACGCCGCGACCGCACCGACTGGCAACCGCCCACAGGAAGTAAGCGATGGCTTCATCCAAGCTCGCCGCGCGCGCGATGCGCAATCACGCGAAATATCGCGGCCGCAACGATCTGAACATCGTGCCGATGATCGACATGATGGTCATCCTGGTGTTCTTCCTGCTGTTCACGGCGGTGTTCTCCAACACGAACATCCTCGAGCTGAATCTCCCGGCGCCCAACTCCTCGGTGCCGGAGCTTCCCAAAGGGCTCAATCTCGAGGTGATCGTGCGGCAGAACGCCATCGAGATCGCGGACCGCAACTCGGGTGTGCTGCATACCTCGCCGAAGAAGGCGGGCGACTACGACTACAACGACCTGTCGGAATTCCTCAAGCAGGTGAAGGCCAGGTACCCGGACACGCTGGCGGCGAGCGTGCTGCTCGAGGCCGACATCCCCTACGACGTGCTGGTCCAGACCATGGACAACACGCGCGTCTGGCAGGACCACTCCGGGCCGAGCATCAAGCTGGTCGAGCTGTTCCCGGACATCTCCGTGGGTGATGCGCCGCTCACCGGCGCGGCGGCCGGAGGTGCGAAGTGACTCCGTATCGCATCAAGAAGCATCGCCAGCGCGGCCATCACGGCAGCCACATGGCGCTGGTGCCCTTCATCGACATGCTGACCATGCTGGTGGTGTTCCTGCTGCTGCACAGCTCGGACGTGGAGATCCTGCCCAACACCAAGCAGATCACCGTGCCGCAGTCGATCGCCGAGATCAAACCGCGCGAGACCGTGGTGGTCATGGTCACCAAGGAAGACCTGCTGGTTAACGGCCGCGTGGTCGCCAAGGTGGCCGAAGTCAACAACGCCGACGCGCAGCTGATCATCGAGCCGCTGCGCGCCGCGCTCAAGGAACAGAACGACACCAGCCTGCGCACCACCGCGCAGCAGGACCTGGCCGACCGCGAGGTCACCATCATGGGTGACAAGGGCACGCCGTTCACCGTGCTCAAGCGCGTCATGGCGACCGCCACGGCCGCCGACTACGGCAAGGTCTCGCTCGCCGTGATGCAGAAGGAAGTGGCCGCGAGGGCCGGCGCATGAGCCTGGGTCTCGCTCCATATTTCCGCCGCTTCGAGCTGCCGTGGGCTCCGGGCGAGGAGAGCGAGCGGCGCTTCAAACGGCTGCTGCGGATCCTGCTGATCATCGCGACGCTGCTCGCGATCCTCATCTGGCTGCTGCCGATGCCGCAACGCGCGAAGCCGAAGGTCGAGGACCTGCCGGAGCGCGTCGTGCAGCTCATCGTCGAGAAGCCGAAGCCGCCGCCGCCGCCTCCGCCGCCGGAACCCGAGAAGAAGCCGGAGCAGGAGAAGCCGAAGCCGGAACAGAAGCCGGTCGAGAAGCCCAAGCCCGACGTGCGCAAGCAGGGCATGCTGGCGCTGGCCGACGAGCTGGCGGATCTGCGCGACCAGAACCTCGACCTCGAGAACCCGCAGATGAAGACGCCGGTCGAGGATGCGCGCTCGGAGCGCACCCTGATCACTTCACAAGCCGGCCGCGCCTCTGGCGGCATCAATACGTCGAACCTCGCGCGGGGTTTCGGCGGCGGCGCGGGCGCCATCGGCACGCACACCACGACGCAGGTCCAGCACGGCCAGGGTCTCGACCCGAATGCCGGTGGCCGCGTGCAACGCACCGGCACCAGCGGCAAGGCGTCGCGCGCCCGCGAGGAAGTGGAAGTCGTCTTCGACCGCAACAAGGGCGCGCTGTACGCGCTCTACGGCCGCGCGCTGCGCGACAAGCCGGAGCTGCAGGGCAAGCTGGTGCTCGAGTTCAAGATCGAGCCGTCGGGCGAGATCAGCGCCTGCCGCGTGGTGTCGAGCGAGCTGAACGATCCGGAGCTCGAGAAGAAGATCGTGGCGCGCGTGCGCCTGATCCGCTTCAAGCCCGCGGACGTCGAGCCGCTGGTGGTGAGCAAGCCGATCGACTTCTTCCCGGCGGCCTAGCCAGGGCCCGTGCCATGAACCTGCAGTCCGAGATCAGCTTCTTCAGCGAGATGGCGCTGGCGGACAAGGCGCGGCTGATGGCGAGCTTCCTGTACGAGCTCACCGCCGAGGCGCGCGCCTCATACGGCCCCACGCAGGACGCCGTCTATGACGGCGCGCACTTGCGCTTCACCAACGAGACCTGCAATCGCGTCGCCAAGCTCATCGAGCAATACCTGGGCGACGACAATTCACGCCCGGCCGACGACGTGGTGCTGCGCATGCTGCTCTCGCCGCGGGCTGACAAGGTGGCGGAGAAGATGCTGCAGACCGCCTACCGGCGCGCGCTGCAGAACTTCGAGCGCTACGACACCACGGTATTCATGAGCTCCTGAGCGTGGCCGCTCCCGGCGGCAACTGACCCGCAAGGCCGGCTGCGACGCACCCGCGGGCTGCGCCGCGGGTAGTGATCGGCGATGATCCGCGTCTCGACCAAGGTGCGAACGCCGGGGCTCTTCTGGATGATGGGAAAATTCCCCGTACGGGACAGCGCGAATTGTCCGGGCTACCTGCACCCGCTACGGTTCGGCGGCCCGGTGTTTTCCAGGGGGACCCTTCGGGTGGGCCAAGGCCGTTCAACGTTCCGGCCTTGGTCCTTCTTTCCCTCCCTCGAGGACGTAGTGCACGCACTGGCTTTCGTGCTCGGGTACGTCGCGGTCGACTGGGTGAGTTTCATCCAGCCCGTACTCAAGCTCGGAATCACACCCTGGAATCCGCAGACCGGAGTGGCGCTCGCCTACCTGCTGTGGCGCGGCCCGAAGTGGGCGCCCGTGGTGGCCGTCGGCGCGTTCATGGCGGAAGTCGTGGTACGCGATTCGCCGGCGCCAACGCTGGTGCTCGCGGCTTCCTCGGCGCTCATCGCGCTCGTCTACGGCGGCCTCGCGCACTTCCTCGCGGCTCGGCCGGCGGGCGAGGAAACGCGCGTGCTGTCCGGCGCGGTGCGTTTTGCCGCAGGGGTGGTCGTCGCCAGCCTGATGGTCTCCGGCGGCTACGTGGCGCTGTTCACCGTGAGCGGCGTGCTGCCGGATGAGCTGGCCATCGAGAGCATCGCGCAGTACTGGGTCGGCGACGTCAACGGAATCCTGATGCTCACGCCCCTGATGCTGGCCGCGGCGGATTGGCGCCAGGGTTGGCGGTCGGTGCGCGCGCGCTGGACGGAAGTACTGGCACAGGCGGCGCTGGTGGCGCTGTTCGTGTGGCTGATCTTCGGCCTGCAGGTCTCGGACCGTTTGCGCTTCTTCTATCCCTTGTTCGTGCCCATCATCTGGATCGCCGCGCGCTGGGGCGCCAAGGGCGCGATGCTGGGCGCGCTCGCCATCCAGGTCGGACTCGTCGTGGCGATCGAGGATCTCAATCCGGTCACGCCGCTCATCGAACTGCAGTTCCTGATGGTGACGCTGTGCTCGACGGGATTGCTGCTCGGGACCGTGGTGACCGAGCGCGCCAACGCGCTGGCGCGCGTCGCGGCGGGTGAAGCGGAGCTGCGCGCCTTGCTCGCCGCGGCGCCCGATGCGGTGATCACGGTGAGCCCGGGCGGCGGTGTCATCACCACGAATGCCGTCGCGCGACACCTGTTCGCGCTCGACGATGAGTCCGCCGCGCCTCCGCCGCTGCACGAGCTGCTGCCGGAGGTGTCGCTGCGCGCACCGGAGGGGCGCCGGTCGGTCGCGGGCGTGCGGCGCGACGGCAGCTCGTTTCCCGCGGAGATCGCCTGGGCGCAGCTCGAATCCCCGGCGCAGCCCGGCTGGCTGGTCATCGTGCGTGACGCGACCGAACGCCAGCGCGCCCAGGCCGAGGCCCGCGAACGCGATCGCATCCTGGCGCGCGCCATGCGTTTCGCGGTCGCCGGCGAGCTGGCGTCGGCACTCGCGCACGAGCTCAACCAGCCCATCACCGCGCTGGTGAGCTATCTACGCGCCTCGGAGATCCTCGCCGCTCCGCTCGCGGGCCAGGACGGGCGTCTCGACGCGACGCTCGGCAAGGCGGTGCGCGAGGCGATGCGCGCCTCCGACGTGTTGCGCCGCCTGCGTGATTTCTACCAGGGCGGCAAGCAGGCGAGCGACGACGTGGACATCCGCGCCTGCTGTGCATCGGTGGCGCGTGCCGTCGACGCACGCCTTCAGGCGGTGGGCGCGGTGCTGGAAGTCGACGTCGCCGCGGACGTCGCGACCTTGCGCGCCGACGGCACGCACCTCGAGATAGTGCTGTACAACCTCGTATCGAACGCCGTGGATGCGCTCGCCGTGAAGCAGTCGGCCGGCCGGCGCATCGCGATTCGTGTTCGCGGCGAGCACGACCGCACGGTGCTGTCGGTGGAGGATGACGGCGACGGCGTCGCGCCGGAGGCGCTGGCCGGATTGTTCGAGCCGTTCAACACCACCAAGCCCGATGGCATGGGGCTGGGGCTCGCGATCAGCCGGTCGCTGGTGGCGGCGCTCGGCGGCGAGCTCACGTACGAACGCGGCGCGCGGCTGGGAGGCGCCTGCTTTCGCGTGGCGCTCGCCAGGCAGGCGTCCGCGGCGGCGGCAGACACGGGGACCTGAGCATGTTGGAGCCCACGATTTTCCTGGTGGATGACGACGCGTCGGTGCGCGACTCGGTGGCGTTGCTGCTGTCGCTCAAGGGGCTGCGCTCGCAGCTGTTCGCCAGCGCCGAGGATTTCCTCGGCACCTACCGTCCGGAGTGGCGCGGCTGCCTGCTCACCGACCTGAGGATGTCCGGGATGAGCGGGCTCGAGCTGCAGCAGCAGCTCGTGGAACGCAAGGTCTCGCTGCCGGTGATCCTGCTGACGGCGCACGGTGACGTCGCGACCACGCGCGCCGCCATGAAGGCCGGCGCCTTCGATTTCCTCGAGAAGCCGTTCGACGACGCGGTGCTGGTCGACGTGCTGCAGAACGCCATCGCCCACGACGCCGCCGCCCACAAGCAGGCGTTCGAGTCCGCGCGGCAGCGGCACCGGATCGAGCGGCTCACGCCGCGCGAGCGCGAGGTGGTGGCGCTGGTTTCGCGCGGACTGCCGAACCGCGAGATCGCGCTGGCGCTCGACATCAGCCCGCGCACCGTCGAGGTGTACAAGGCGCGCATGATGGAAAAGCTCGATTGCCGCACGCTCGCCGACGTGCTGCGCATCGCGCCGCAGCTCGAGATCGATACGGATGACGCGTGACAGGCCTGCCAGGGACCCCGCGGCCCGCCTGATCTGCTAACTTTCCAGCCAATGTTCGATTCGCCCCTCGCTCTCATCATCGTCCTGTTGGCCGTGTCGGTGTTCGTCGTGACGCTGGCGCGGCGGCTCGGACTGCCTTCCATCCTCGGGTATGTCACCGTGGGATTGGCCCTCGGCCCGCATGCCGCCGGCGTATTCCCGGAATCCGAGACCACCCACCTGCTCGCCGAGCTCGGCGTGGTGTTCCTGCTGTTCACGCTCGGCCTGGAATTCTCCTGGCCGCGCATGGTGGCGCTGCGGCGCGAGGTGTTCGGCCTCGGCAGCCTGCAGGTGTTCGGCACCACCGCGGTGGTGGCGCCGATCGCGCACCTGTTCGGGCTGCCCTGGCCGCAGAGCATCGTCATCGGCGGCGTGGTCGCCATGAGCTCCACGGTGCTCATCGTGCCGCTGCTCGCCGAACGCGCCGAGCTGAATCGCACCCATGGCCGCCTCGCCTTCAGCGTGGTGCTGTTCCAGGACATCGCCGTGGTGCCGTTCCTGGCGCTGGCCTCGGCGCTCGCGCCGGGCGGCGCCGGGTTCGGCGTACCGCAGATGGTGCGGCTGCTGCTCGAGGGCACGGCCGCGGTGCTGGTGGTGCTGGCCGCGGGACGCTGGCTGCTGCGGCCGTTGCTCTACGTGATCGCCAACAGCCGCATGCGCGAGCTGTTCACGCTGGCGGTGCTGCTCGTGGCGCTGGCGGCCGCCTGGGCTTCGCAACTGGCCGGCCTGTCGATGGCGCTCGGCGCGTTCCTCGCCGGCATGATGCTGGCCGAAACCGAGTACAGCCACCAGGTCGACAGCGTCATCCGGCCGTTCCGCGACATCCTGCTCGGCCTGTTCTTCATCTCGGTCGGCATCCTGCTCGACTACCACGAGCTGTGGCGCGAGTTCTGGCTGATCCTGGCGCTGGCGTTCGCCATGATTTCCATCAAGGCATTGGTCGCGGCCTGCGCCACGCGTCCGTTCGTGGATTCCAATTTCAAGGCGCTGCGCACCGGCCTGACGCTCGCCGTCGGCGGGGAATTCGGCATCGCGTTGCTGACCCTGCTGCTGCAGGCGCGCGCCATCGATCCGGGCATTGCGCGTCCCATGCTGGTGGCGGTGGTGGTGGCCATGGTCCTCTCGCCGCTGATCCTCTCCAACAACAAGCGCATCGCGCGCCTGCTGCTGGGTGAGCGCGGGCCGCCCAGGACCGCCATGGAGCGCGAGGACGCGGCGACGCTCGCCGTGGCCAAGCGCGAACACGTCATCCTGTGCGGCTTCGGCCGCGTCGGGCAGAACGTCGCGCGCGTGCTCGAGGCGCAGGGCTTCGAGTACCTGGCGATCGATCTCGACCCGGTGCGCGTGCGCACCGCGCGGCAGATCGGCCAGCCCGTGGTGTACGGCGATTCGGCCGACGAGCAGGTGCTGCAGGAGTGCGGCCTGGCCACCGCCAATACCGTGGTGATTTCCTTTTCCGATCCGCGCACCGCGCTCGCCATCCTGCGTACCTTGCGGCGCCTGCGCGGCGACGTGCCGGTGCTGGTGCGCACCGCCGACGACACGCGCTCGCGCGAGCTCAAGGAGGCGGGCGCCACGGAAGTGGTGCCGGAGGCTTTCGAGGCCAGCCTGATGCTGGCGTCGCACGTCCTGATGACGCTGCAGGTGCCGCCGGCACGCGCCATGCGCTCGGTGGAAGAGCTGCGTGCCAACCGCTACGAGATGCTGCGCACCGTGATCGCGCGCGGCGACGGCGACGCGGATGCGCCGTTCGAGGAACAGGTGCGCTCGGTGGTGGTGCCGCCCGGCTCGTGGTGCATCGGCCGCGCGGTGGAGGAAATCCGCCAGGCCGGCGCCGAGGTCGTCTTCACCGGCATCCGGCGCGACGGCGTGCTCGGCCGCGATCCACCGGGCGAGACACGCTTCCAGGAAGGTGACATCGTGGTGATCTGCGGCACGCCCGACCAGCTGGCGCACGCCGAGGCCGTGCTGCTCGCCGGCTAGTTAGCCGGCTATTGCGCGGGGCCGGCCGCGTCCACGTCCGCGCCGGGCGGCGTCTTCTCCCTCGCCACCGACAGCGCCAGCACGCTGGCGATGATCATCGCCGTGCCGAGCAGCTGCCAGCCGTTGAGGCGTTCGCCGAGGAACAGGGCCGCCAGCAGGATGGTCGCGGGCGGCCCGACGGTGCTGCCGATGGCCGCGCGCTGCGCGCCGACGCGGCGCACGCCCTCCGCCTGCATGAGCCCGGGAAGGAACATGCAGGCAATGGCCAGCACTCCGAGCAGCAGCCAGTCGTGCAAGCCGAGCACGGCGAGCTCACGCCACGAGCGCAACACCGTGAAATGCACGGCCAGCACCACGGCCGAGGCGCCCATGGCGATGGCCGCGAAGCGCGTGCTGCCGAGCTCGCGGGTGTAGCGCTCGCCGATCAGGAAATACAGCGCGGTGGTGAGCGCCGCCATCAGCACCAGCGCGGCCCCCAACAGGTTCTGGCGCAGCTCGCCGGCGTCGACTCCTCCCATGGCGAAGAAGATGCCGACCCAGGTGACCGACATCGCCAGCACCAGCCGGCGGTCCGGCGCGCGCCGGGCCATGACCGAACTGATCAGCACCACGATGGCCGGGTAGCTGAACAGCAGCACCCGTTCGACGGAGGCGTCGATGAGCATCAGCGCCCGGAAATCGAGCAGCGCGCCGACGTAGTAGCAGAGGATTCCGGCCACCACGGCGCCGATCACGGCCCCGGCGCGGGGCGGGGGTCGAGTTGCGCCCGGGTCCACCGGATCCGGGCCGGCCGGGCGCAGCGCGATCCAGGCGAACAGCGGCATGGCGAGCAGCGCGCGCACCGTGACCAGCAGCTCGAAGCCCACGCCGCGCTGGTACAGCGCCTTGCTGAATATGCCCTTGCTGGCGAACAGGATCGCGCCGCCGGCGACAAACAACATGCCGAGACGCGGTGACGGGCGCGTCCCGCGGGGCGATTCAACGTTTGCGCGCATGCTGCAATTGCTCCATCCGGTGTTCGATGTGCACGCGTCGCCGCGGGAATTTCACCTGCGCGACCAGTTCGTGCAGGTACTTCCAGCGGAAGATCCTGGGGATCGTGAGTTCCGGCAGCCGGGCAAACAGCCGGCTGCGCGCCGGCGAGAGGTACAGCATGTCGAACAAGGCCTTCTCCGCGGTCGCGATCCTGCTGCCATCGGGCTCGACTTCGAAACCCGAGAACAGCTCCGGCGGGAGCCGATGGAATGAAATCGTGCCCAGGGATGTCGCCACGCGGCGTGGCTTGCCGGTCGTCGCGGCGAAGACGACCGCCGGGATGTGCTCGATGAGGCCGCGATGGAACAGTGCGGACTGCATGGACACGTAGGCGGGCGAGGGCGCGGCGACGAGCTCGGGCAGCATGAACCGGGGCAGCGATGCGCGCGCCGACCAGCGCCCGCGCGACAGGTGCGTGATCAGCTGCTGGCTGGCGAGCCGGCCCAGGATCATGTTCGCGTTGGCGGGCGTCACGCCGAGCAACGCACTCGCATCGCGTGTCTCGAATGCCGGGCTGTCCAGTTGCCGCAGGCGCCGCAGTGCTTCGATCTGGTTCATGGCGCAAGCGCCCGCGACATGTCGACAACCTGTTCCTGTAAATGGCGCGAAATTATCATATTGCCAGTAATCAACACTAATGTTGATTCAAGAGAATGTGACGACCGGCCGCCCGGCGCCGGGCCTGCCGGTAGAATCGCGCGCTCCGTGAAGCGCGACGACATACAGTTCCCCGCCAAACACTCCGCGCTGCGCGACGACGTGCACGTGCTCGGCGCACTGGTCGGCGACGTGCTGCGCGAGCAGGGCGGCGAAGCGCTGTTCGAGCTGGTCGAGGAAGACCGGCGGCTGTCGATCCGGCGCCGCGCGGGCGACAAGGCCGCCGCGATCGAGTTGCAGGCCAAGCTGCGCGGCCGCGCGCCGCAGGTGGGGCGCGACCTGGCGCGCGCCTTTTCCATGTGGTTCCGCGCCGTCAACCTCGCCGAGAAGGTGCATCGCATCCGCCGGCGGCGCGCCTACTTCGTCGAGGCCAGCGAGCGGGCGCAGCCGGGCGGCGTCGAAGCCGCGCTGACCGAGCTCAAGGGCCGCGGCCTGTCGCTCGCCGACCTGCTCGAACTACTCAGGCAGGTCCGCATCGAGCCGGTGTTCACCGCGCATCCCACCGAGAGCGCGCGCCGCACCATGCTGCGCAAGAACCAGCGCATCGCCGGGCTG
Organism: Steroidobacteraceae bacterium; assembly: GCA_035701825.1. Classification (GTDB taxonomy): domain Bacteria; phylum Pseudomonadota; class Gammaproteobacteria; order Steroidobacterales; family Steroidobacteraceae; genus CADEED01. The sequence continues at coordinate 13,750 of DASSRK010000160.1, read as the reverse complement.
TTGCTCGATCGGCTCGACCCGACGCTCACGCCGCAGGAGCTGCGCCACAACTGGGCGCGCGTGCGCATGGAAGTGACCACGGCCTGGCAGACCGAGGATCATCCGCGCGAACGCCTCACGGTCGCCGACGAGCGGGAGCACGTCGTGTTCTACCTGGCGGAGATCCTGTATCGCATCCTGCCCGCGTTCTACGACGAGCTGGCCGAGGCGCTGGGCAAGCTCTACGGCGTCGCCCCGGAGTCGCTGGAGCTGCCGAACATCGTGCGCTTCGGTACCTGGGTGGGCGGCGACATGGACGGCAACCCCGACGTGCACGCCAAGACCATCCGCCAGACCCTGGCGCGCCAGCAGCAGGTCATCATCAATGCCTACTTCGGCGAGTGCCAGAACCTGGCGCAGATCCTGTCGCAGAGCGCCAGCCGCAGCTCGGTGACGCCGGAGCTCACGCAGCGCATCGAGTTGTACGGCACGCTGATCCCGGGCGCGCAGGGCATCACGCCGGCGCGCCACGACCGCATGCCATACCGCGTGTTCCTCGGCCAGGTGGCCGAGCGGCTGCGCCTCACGTACGACGGCCGCCCGAACGCCTACGAGGGCCCGGCGCAGTTCCTGCGCGATCTCAAGCTGATCGCCACGAGCCTGCGCGCCAACCGCGGCTTCCACGCCGGCTGGGCCAACGTGCAGCGGCTGATCCGCCGCGTCGAGACCTTCGGGTTCCACCTGGCGACGCTCGATCTGCGCCAGCAGGCCGAGGTGCATCACCGTGTCATCGGCCAGGGCCTCGACGATCCGCAGTGGATGTCGCGCGCACCGGCCGAGCGCCACGACCTGCTGGTGCAGGCCATCGAGCGCGACACCGGTTACAAGGTGGAGCTCGACGCGCTCGGCAAGCGCACGCTCGGCGTGTTCGAAGCCATCCTGCAGTGCCGGCACCGCTACGGCCCGGACGCCATCGGCTACTACGTGGTGAGCGGCACGCAGGCCGCCGACGACGTGCTCGCGCCGCTGCTGCTGGCGCGCTGGGCGGAAGCCTGGGATCGCAACAGCGCCGAGGTCGCGGTCGACATCGCGCCGATGTTCGAGTCGGTGGAGGTGCTGGAGCGCTGCGGCGAGGTGATGCGCACGCTGCTGGGCGATCCGTTGTACCGCCGGCACCTGGATGCGCGCGGCCGCACGCAGTGCGCGCTGGTCGGTTATTCCGACACCAACAAGGACAGCGGCATCTGCGCCTCGCGCCACGCCGCGTACCGCGCGCAGGCCGAGCTTTCCGCCGCGCTCGCCGCGGCCAACGAGCGGCACGTGATCTTCCATGCGCGCGGCGGCAGCATCGCGCGCGGCGGCGGGCGCGTCGATTCGCTGGTGCGCACCGCACCGCCCGGCACGGTGAACGGCGTGCTGCGCTTCACCGAGCAGGGCGAGGTCATCAACCAGAGCTATGGCCTGCGGCCTATCGCCATGCGCACGCTGGAGCGCGCCTTCAACGCGCTCGAGCTCACGCTCGGCAACGCCGCCACCGGCATGGCGCCGATGCCCGCGCAGCTGCAGTTCGCGGCACGCCTGGCCGAGGCGAGCCGCGCGCACTACCGCCGCCTGGTGTATGGCGAGTCGGGGTTCTACGCCTGGTTCAATGCGGCCACGCCCATCGACGTCATTAGCCGCATGCAGATCGGCTCGCGCCCCGCGGTGCGCCCGGGGCAGGACGGGTTCGATGCGCTGCGCGCCGTGCCGTGGGTCTATGCGTGGACGCAGTCGCGGCACCTGTTTCCGGCCTGGTATGGCGCCGGCGTGGGATTGCGCACCGCCATCGACGAGCTCGGCCTCGAGGTGGCGCGTTCGGCCTACGGCGGCTGGAATTTCCTCAACACCCTGGTCGACGACCTGGAAGCCTCGCTGGCGCGCGCCGACCTCGAGATCGCGGCCGCCTACGAGGAACTGGCCGAGGCGCGCCTGCGAGGCTTCGGCGCGCTCATCCGCGAGGAGTTCGCCCTGGTGCGTGAGCAGGTCCTGCGGATCAAGCAGATCGACGCGCTGCTCGACCGCGACACCACGCTCCAGCGCGCCATCGAGCTGCGCAACCCCTACGTCGATCCCATCAACCTGCTGCAGGTCGACCTGCTGAGGCGCTGGCGGGAGACCGGCCGCCAGGACCGCGAACTGTTCGAGGCATTGCTGGCCTGCACGGCGGGGATTGCAGAGGGGCTGCAGAGTACCGGATGATGGCCGCCAATGGATTTACACAGCGGCGCACCCAGGGAATCGGGCTTCCGCAACCTCGCGGAGTTCTATCCCTTTTACCTGAGCGAACACCGGCACCCGGTGTCGCGCGTGCTCCACTACACGGGCACGTGGGGCTCGGTGCTGTGCCTGCTGGCCTTCGTCGGCACGGGCGACGCGCCCTGGTTGCTGGCGTCGGCGTTCTGCGGCTACAGCTTCGCGTGGGTCGGGCACTTCTTCTTCGAGCACAACCGGCCCGCGACCTTCCGCCATCCGTTCTACAGCCTGGCCAGCGATTTCCGCATGTGGTGGGAATTGAACCTGGGGAGACTCAGGTTCAATGAGCACTCCGCGTTCCGGCGATAGCCAGGCCACCGTGAGTGTTGGTTCGGAACGGCCCAAGGCGCGTTCGCTCCGGCCACTGCGCGCGCTGCTGCCGTTCCTGGCGCCATATCGGGCACGCATGATCGTGGGCATCGTCGCTCTGCTGGTGGCCGCGGCCGCCATGCTGGCGCTGCCGCAGGCGCTCAAGAACGTCATCGACAAGGGCTTCACCGCCTCCAACGCCGCGGCCATCGACCGCTATTTCCTGCTGCTGCTGCTGGCCGCCGCGGTGTTCGCCGCGTTCGCGAGCCTGCGCATGTACCTGGTGAACTGGATAGGCGAGCGCGTGGTCGCTGACCTGCGCAGCGCGGTGTACCGGCGCGTGATCCGCATGGACCCGGCGTTCTTCGAGGTCACCAAGACCGGCGAGGTGCTGTCGCGGCTGACCACCGACACCACGCTGATCCAGTCGCTGTCGGGCATCGGCCTGTCCATCCTGCTGCGCTCCAGCGTGTCGTTCGTGGGATCGCTGGTGCTGCTGCTGCTGACCAACCTGAAGCTGGCGCTGATCATCTTCGCGCTCATCCCGACGGTGCTGCTGCCCATGATGGTGTTCGGCCGGCGCGTGCGCCGCCTGTCGCGCGATTCGCAGGACCGCGTCGCCGACACCTCGGGCCTGGCCGGCGAGACGCTCAATGCCATCCAGACCGTGCAGGCCTTCACGCTCGAGGAGCTGCAGGGGCGCAAGTACGACGCGGCGGTGGAGGAGAGCTTCGCCACGGCCGTGCGCCGCACGCGCGTGCGCGGCTGGCTGATGGCGGTCGCCATCCTCGCGACCTTCTCGGCGGTGACGCTGGTGCTGTGGCTGGGCGCGCGCGCCGTGCTGCACGGCGCCATGACCGGCGGCGATCTCGCCAAGTTCCTGAGCTACGCGCTGTTCATGGGGACCTCGGTGGCGGCGCTGTCGGAGATGTGGGGCGAGCTGCAGCGCGCCTCGGGCGCCATGGAGCGCACCGTCGAACTACTGGAGTCGCGCCCGTCCATACGGATACCCGAACGCCCGGTGGCGCTGAACCCGGCGGAGCGCGGGCAGATCTCCTTCGAGCACCTGAGCTTCTCCTATCCCTCGCGCCGCGACACGCGCGCGCTCCACGACTTCCACCTCGACATCGCGCACGGCGAGAAGGTGGCCTTCGTGGGGCCGTCGGGCGCCGGCAAGAGCACGGTGTTCCAGCTGCTGCTGCGCTTCTACGACCCGGCCGCCGGCCGCATCCTGATCGACGGCGTCGACATCGCGCTCGCCGATCCGCAGGCGGTGCGCGCGCGCGTCGGCCTGGTGCCGCAGGAGACCATGATCTTCGGCGCCAGCGCGCGCGAGAACATCCGCTATGGCCGGCCCGGCGCCAGCGACGCCGAGATCGAGGCCGCGGCGCGCGCCGCGGCCGCCGACGAGTTCCTGCGCCGCCTGCCCGAGGGCTACGACACCTTCCTCGGCGAGCGCGGCACGCGGCTGTCGGGCGGGCAGAAGCAGCGCATCGCGATCGCGCGCGCCATCCTCAAGAATCCGCCCATCCTGCTGCTCGACGAGGCCACCAGCTCGCTCGACTCCGAGAGCGAGCGGCTGGTGCAGGACGCGCTCGAGAAGCTCATGCGCAGCCGCACCACGCTGGTGATCGCGCATCGCCTCGCGACCGCCATCGAATCCGACCGGATCGTCGTGATCGACCGGGGCCGGATCGTCGGCACCGGCCACCACGAGCAACTGCTGCGGGAGAACGCGCTGTACGCGCGGCTCGCGGCGCTACAATTCGGCGAGCGTTCCGACGCCGCCTGACAGCGAACGACAGGAGGACGACATGGCCTACGTAGATGGGTTCCTCGTACCGGTCCCGAAGAAGAACGTCGCGAAGTACAAGAGGCTGGCCATCGAAGCCGGCAAGGTATGGATGGAGCACGGTGCCATCGGCTACGTCGAATGCGCCGGCGACGACGTGAACTACGGGTTGCGCACTTCCTTCGCGCAGGGCGTGAAGCTCAAGAAGGGCGAGCAGGTGTTCTTCTCGTGGATCGTGTATCGCTCGCGCAAGGACCGCGACCGCATCAACGCGAAGTGCATGAAGGATCCACGCCTGGCGCACATGATGAAGGCCGGCGCCATGCCGTTCGACAACAAGCGAATGGTGTACGGCGGCTTCAAGATGCTGGTCGACCTGTAAGCGCGCCCGCCCACCGCGCGCGGGTCCGGGATCCCGCGGGCGGCGGCGGCAAATGGCAGGCTGAAAAGCGCGAACGTGTACCGACGCTTGCTAGCTAGGGTTGTGAAATAATCCCGCGCGTATGCAATTGCGCTTCCGGATCCTCAACGTGTTCACGCAGGGCGGCACCCGTCTCTCGGGGAATCCCCTGTGCGTGGTCGAGGACGGCAGCGGGCTGGACGCGGCGCAGATGCAGGCCGTCGCGCGCCAGTTCAACCTCTCGGAGACCACGTTCATCCTGCCGTCCAAGCGGGCCGCCGCGCTGGTGCGCATCTTCACGCCCGCCTACGAGATGCCGTTCGCGGGACATCCGACGCTCGGCACGGCGCACGTGTGCCGTGCGCTCGGCCTCGGCGGCAACCAGCTCGGCCTCGAGATGCGCGCCGGCATCATCCCGGTCACCGCCAACGGCGATCACTGGACGCTGCGCGCCATGCCCGCTTCCTCCCGGCTGGTGGAAGCGCCGCCCGCGGAGATCGCAAGATTGTTAGGCATCGAGGCGGGCGACATCGGCTTCCAGCCGCTGTGGGTCAAGGCCGGGCGCGAGCAGCTCATCATCCCGCTGACCAGCGAGTCGGCGGTGCGGCGCGTGCATCCGTTGCCCGCGATGTTCGAGAAGCTGCGCAGCGCCGATGGCGCCGGGCAGGCGCTGGTGTTCGCGTCCACCGGCGCGAAGAAGATCATGAGCCGGTTCTTCTTCCCCGACGGCGCCGCCATCCTCGAAGACCCGGCGACCGGCTCCGCCTGCGCCAATCTCGGCGCCTGGTTCATCGCCATGGGACGCCGCCCGCCGCTCGACTTCGAGATCTCGCAGGGCGAGCTCGTGGGCCGGCCTTCGACGTTGCGGCTCGAGGTCAACACCGACAACGAAGTATTCGTCGGCGGAGAAGTGATCGAGATAGGATCGGGTATCGTCAATTTGTAAGGAGCGCTCATGAGCGCGGATACCTATCACAAGCGCAAGGTCGGCAATCGCACCTTGCAGCCCGAGACCCAGATGATGGGGTACGGGTTCGATCCGGCACTGTCCGAAGGCGCGCTCAAGCCGCCGATCTTCCTGACCTCGACCTTCGTGTTCCGCAGCGCCCAGGACGGCAAGGATTTCTTCGACTACACCTCGGGCCGGCGCGCGCCGCCGCCCGGCAAGAGCGCGGGCCTGGTGTATTCGCGCTTCAATAACCCGAACCTCGAGGTGCTCGAGGATCGCCTCGCGCTGTGGGAGGGCGGCGAGTCCGCCGCGGTGTTCTCCAGCGGCATGTCGGCGATCTCCACCACGCTGTGGGCGTTCCTCAAGCCCAACGACACGCTGCTCATGAGCCAGCCGCTGTACGGCGGCACCGAGACGCTGATCGACCGTACGCTGCCGGCCTTCGGCATCGGCGCCGTAGCGGTGCCCGATGCCATCAGCCGCGAGGCGGTGATGGCGGGCGCGCGCGCCGCGCTCGAGAAGGCGCGTGCGCGCGGTGGCAAGGTCGGCTTGTTCGTCACCGAGACGCCGGCGAATCCGACCAACGGGCTCGTCGATCTGCGCGTGTGGCGCGAGGCCTCGGAGTGGATAGCCGGCCAGCAGGGCGGTGCACGCCCGCCGGTGGCCGTGGACAACACCTTCCTCGGGCCGGTGTACCAGAAGCCCCTCGAGCACGGCGCCGACCTCGTGATGTATTCGCTCACCAAGTACGTCGGCGGGCACTCGGACCTGGTGGCGGGCGGCGTGATCGGGCCGAAGGCGCTGGTGACGCCGGTGCGCCAGCTGCGCAGCAGCCTGGGCACGCAGCTCGATCCGAACACCTCGTGGATGATCATGCGCTCGATGGAGACGCTGGCGCTGCGCATGCGCGCGGCATCGGAGAACGCCGGCCGCGTGGCGGGCTACCTGGCGCAGCATCCGAAAGTGGCGAGCGTCAACTACCTCGGTCACCTGAAGCCCGGCGATCCGCGCGCCGAGGTGTTCGCGCGCCAATGCCACAGCGCCGGCTCGACTTTCGCGTTCTCGATCCGCGGCGGCGAAGCCGAGGCCTTCCGCTTCCTCGACGCGCTGCAGGTCATGAAACTGGCCGTGAGCCTCGGCGGCACCGAAACCCTGATCTCGCACCCCGCATCCACCACGCATTCCGGCGTGCCCAAGGAAACCCGCGACCGCCTCGGCATCACCGACGCGATGATCCGCATCTCCGTAGGCATCGAAAACGCCGACGACCTGGTCGCCGACCTGGAGCAGGCGCTCGAAAAGATATGAATCGAGAGCCCACGGACGGGATGCGAGTCAGCCTGTGCCCGCTTTCCCGGGAAATGAGGAATGTCCCCCTTATTGGCGTCGCTCGCGGCGGTAGTTGTCAGGTACCTGGAACAACGCCGCGTCCGGCTCGGCACGCTCGATGTGGCTCAGCCGGTAGCGAGTCTCCCCGCTGCGCGGATCCCGGTAGATAGCCTCGACCACCACCTGCAGATCCTTGCCATACCACTGCTCGGCGGACATCCGGATGGGCCGCGGATTGCCGATGGCGCCCGCCGGTATGGTGGCCTCGATGCGCCGTCCCGCCACGGTCTCGCCATCGACCTGGCGCTCGCCCAGTGGCACCGGCGCCGACACGTGGATCGGCAGGTTCGACGGACGCGGCGGGCCGCCGGCCAGACCGGGCTCGAGCGCGCCCGCGCCAGGACGACAGGGCACGATGGGCACGGTCACCGCCACTTTTTCCCCGGGCCGCAGCATGTAGCGCTCGCCGGCGGCCGGATCGTCGATGACCGTCACGCGGGTGTTGAGCTCCACGGGCTGGCTGCCGCCCACCGTGCTCAGCGAGATCTCCGAGCGCGTGCGGCCATCCCGGTCGCGCCACTGGCGGATGATGTTCCGCCGTACCACGCGGCTGCCATCGGGCAGCGTGACCACGGTCTCGCTGGTGCCGAGCGCCGAGTAGGGCACGCCGGTCACCATGCGAACATTGTTAGGCCCGCCGCCGGCAGGATTGGCGCCGGGCGTTGCCGGGCAGGTGGCGACGCCCTGCGCCTGCGCTCGCGGCAGTGCCGCCAGCGCGCACGCCAGCAGCAGCCAGGTCGCGCTACGGCGCCTGCAGCGTGATGCCATCGGGCACCCCCGGCGTCTGCTGGTCGGCGGCCTCGGACGGCACCACGCGCTCGATGCGCACCGTGCCGTCATTCGACACCACCACGTCCACCCAGTAGCGCTTGCCGCCGCCCCGGGCGCGCGGGTCCACGGCCACCAGCGTGCCCTGCGGCGAATACTCCGCGGGAATCTGCAGGGAGACGGAATCGGCCGGCCACATCGAGAAATCCACGGGCAAGGCGGCCGACCGTGCCGGCAGTTGCGCGCGCGGTGCGCCGCGCTCGAGGCGCATGCCGATGCAGATGCCGGTGGCGATGGCGAAGGTCGCCACCGCGGCGGCCGCGGCCCAATAGCGCGGGCCGCGCCGGCGCACGCGCCGTGGAGCGGAGATTTCCCGCCGGCCCGCTGCGACCAACGCGGCCATCCGCGCATCAAGGGTATCCGAGGGCGTCGTGTCCCTGAGTGCCGCGCGATAGCGCGCGAGCAGCGACTCGACCTGGGGATGGAGCGTATCGGTCATGACAGTTGCGCCAGCGGCGGCTGGTCCTCGAGGTCCACCAGCTCGAGCGAGGCCAGCCGCAACGTCAGCAGCGCGCGGGCGCGATGCAGCCGCGAGCGCACGGTGCCGACGGGGCAATCGAGAATGGCGGCGACGGTGTGATACGGCAGCTCCTCGAGATCGCAGAGCGCGATGATCTCGCGGTGCCGCACCGGCAGCTCGAGCATGGCGCGGCGGAACACCGCGCTCGCCTCGGAGCGCGCCAGCTCGTCGGCCGGATCGTGGCCGGCGGCCTGCGCGTCATGCCCGTCCGGCAGCTCCACCCAGCGCTTCTGCTGGCGGAAATGCCGGCTGACGCGGTGGCGGAGCACGCCGCACAGGTACGCGAACGCGCTGCCCTGCGCCGGGTCGAACAGCCGCGCTCCGCGCATCAACTCGACGAAGGTGTCGTGCACCAGGTCCTCGGCCGACTGGCGCGAATGGCACATCGCGCGGGAAAACCTCAGCAGTGCGCGGCCGTGCTTCTCGTAGAGCTCGTGCAGCGCCCCGGCATCGCCGGCCACCAGGCGCGCCATGCGTTCGCGATCCTCGCTGTCTTTTTTCATGTGCTCGCGCCGCCTGTCCCACGCGTTGGGGTCACGCGCGCGGCAAAAGTTCCAGCCTGGCTCAGCTACGCTCGACGGGCACGCCGATGACATAACCTTCACCGTGTACGGTCTTGATGATGCGCGGCAGGCGCGCATCGTCGCCGAGTACCTGGCGCAGCCTGCTGATGCGCACGTCGATGCTGCGATCGAAGGGCAGCGCGTCGCGGCCGCGCGCCAGCTCGATGAGCTTCAACCGCGACACCACGCGGTTGCCGTGCGCCAGCAGCGACGCGAGCACGCGGTACTCGGAGTTGCGCAGGCCGGCCGCGCGGCCGTCGGGGCCGCTCAGCTCGCGCGCCACGACGTCGAGCTGCCACCCGCCGAAGCGGAACAGCCGCGCGCGCGTCAGCGGCGGGTGCGCGAGCGCGCCGCTGCGCCGCAGGATGTTGCGCAGGCGCGCGAGGATTTCGCGCGGATTCACCGGCTTTTCCAGGTATTCGTCGGCACCCAGCTCGAGCGCGACCAGCCGCTCGACCTCGTCGGCGCGCGCCGCGAGCAGCAGCAACGGCACGTCGCTGGCGTCGCGCACGCTGCGGAAAACGCGCAACCCGTCTTCGCCGTCCGCCTGCAGGCCGAGGATCACGGCATCGATGCGCGCGCGCTCCAGGGCGCGCAGCAGCGCGCCGCCCGCGGTCACGGTGACGCGAAAGCCGTGGCGCTCGAGATGCGCGGCCAGCGTGGTGCGCGCCTCGCGTTCGCCGTCGCAGATGAGGATATGTCGGGTCATCGAGTGGAGACATTGCCGCGGGCGACCCGAAGAGTTCCGCGCGGCGACGCGGATACAGACCTTAACAACCTGAAACAAGTTCCATCGAACTACCGGCCGTGTCGCACGGTCGGAACACGGCATGACATTGCTGGTTGGGGGGCGCGGCATCGGGTGGCACTTCACGTGCTGCCTGTGGCTGTGCGTGTCGGCGGCCGCGCAGGCGCAGGACAACCTGCCCTTCACCGTGGCCGACATCCGGGTGGAAGGCCTGCAGCGCATCTCCGAGGGCGCGGTGTTCACCGCGCTGCCCGTCGACGTGGGCGACATCCTCGACACCGCGCACGCGCGCGAGGCGCTGCGCGCGGTGTACGACACCGGCTTCTTCCGCGACGTCGAGCTGCGCCGCGACGGGGAGGTGCTGCTGGTCGTGGTGCGGGAGCGGCCCTCGATCCGCAGCTTCTCGGTCGCGGGCAACAAGGAGATCAAGAGCGACGAGCTGCTGAAGTCGCTGCGCAACGTGGGGCTCGCGAACGGCAGGATCTTCAACCGTTCCACGCTCGAGGACGTGCGCCAGTTCCTCACCGAGCAGTACTACTCGCGCGGCCGCTACTCGGTGCGCGTGGATCCCACGGTCGAGGAGCTCCCGGGCAACCTGGTCGACGTACGGGTCGACATCGACGAAGGCAGGCGCGCCCGCATCCGCGACATCAACATCACCGGCAACACGCGCTTCAGCGACCAGGAGCTGCTGCGCATGCTGGAGCTCGGCAAGACCAACCTGCTGTCGTTCTACCGCGGCGACGACAAGTACTCGAAACAGCAGCTGGAAGGCGACCTGGAAAGGATCCGTTCCTGGTACCTGGATCGCGGCTACGCGGATTTCGAGATCACCTCCACGCAGGTGGCGCTCGCGCCCGGCAAGGACGACCTGTACATCACGGTGAACGTGTTCGAAGGCGCCACCTGGAAGACCGGCGCGGTGAAACTCGCCGGCCGCTTCGCGGTGCCGGAAATCGTGTTGCGCCAGTACCTGCAGGTGCATCCGGGCGACCTGTATTCGCAGCACCTGATCGCGTCGAGCGAGGAGGCCATCCGCAACCGCCTCGGCGAAGCGGGCTTCGCCTTCGCGCAGGTGACCGCGGTGCCGGCGCCCGATCCGGTGACCCACGAGATCTCCCTGACTTTCGAAGTGGAGCCCAATGCGCGCACCTACGTGCGGCACATCGACTTCAAGGGCGTGGAAAAGACGCGTGACGACGTGCTGCGCCGCGAGGTTCGCCAGCTCGAAGGCGGCACCTTGTCGAACGGCGCGCTGCTGCGCTCCGAGGAGCGCCTGAAGCAGCTGCCGTTTCTCGAGAACGTGGAGTTCGAGACGCACCCGGTCGAGGGCACACGCGACCTGGTCGACGTCGACTTCAGCATCGAGGAGCGGGCGTCGTCGCAGGTCTCCGGCGGCATCGGCTATTCCGAGCGCCAGTCGGTGATGCTCAACGGCTCTCTCGTCGACAGCAACCTGTTCGGCAGCGGCAACCGGCTGGCGCTGGAATTCAACGGCGGCCGGTACGGCAGGATCTTCAGCGTCGCGCACACCGATCCCTATTTCACCGCCGACGGCGTGTCGCGCTCGCTCAGCGCCTCGTACGTCGAGCAGGAGCGGCTCACCTCGTCGTTCTCGCAGTTCTCCACCGAGACGTACAGCGCCGGGTTCGCCATCGGCTATCCACTCGCGGAGGAACAGTCCGTCAACTTCGGGCTCACGTGGAGCCACGCGGACCTGTCCACGGTGTACAGCAGCTCCACGCAGCTGCGCGACTGGGTGCGCAACAACGGCGACGACTACTACCGGCGCGTCGGCAGCGACCCGGTGCTGGGGACGATCGTCGACACGCTCGAGCTCACGGCCAGCTGGCTGCACGACAGCCGCGACCGCTACCTGTTTGCCACGCGCGGCAGCATGTACCGCCTGAACCTCAGCATCACGCCGCCGGGCGGGTCGGTGGAATTCGCGTTGGCGAACTTCCGTTCGCAGCAATTCTTCCGCCTGCCGATCCCGCTGGTCGACGAGATCCCGTTCTCGCTCACCACCAACCTCGGCTGGGGTACCGCGCTCGGCGACACCACCGCCATTCCGCCCAACCGCCACGTCCTGGCCGGCGGCAGCGATTCGGTGCGCGGCTTCCGCGACGGCACGCTCGGGCCGCGCGACTCGCTCGGCAACCCGTACGGCGGCGACGCGGGTGTCTCCGCGCAGCTCGAGGCCATCATGCCGCTGCCGGCGAAGTTCGCGAATTCGGCGCGCCTCAGCCTGTTCGTCGACGCCGGGCAGTCTTACTACCTGGGCGACACCACCTTCCGCAACAAGCGCGGCGACCGGGTCGAGTACCCCTTCGATCTCTCGGAGCTGCGCGTCTCGGCCGGCGTCTCGCTGCAGTGGCTGTCGCCGTTGGGCCTGTTCCGCCTTTCGTACGCCTACCCGCTGCGCTACCAGGAGGAGACGCGGCGGCAGTACGGCGACGTGCTCGAGGAAATCCAGTTCTCGGTTGGCCAGGCGTTCTGACGCCGATGGAGAGTCGATTCATGCACACACATCCAGCCCCGCGGATCACGACCTGCTGTGCGCTGCTGCTGCTCGCCGCGTGTGGCGGCAAGGGCGACGACGGCGACGGGGGCGACGCCCGGGTCCGCCTGCTCAACCTGAGCACGGGATACAGCTCGCTCGACCTCATCACCAACCTCGACGACGACGATGACGACGAAGACGAGACGCAGGCGAGCGCCGTCGCGCTCGATGCCGTGAGCGGCTACGTGACGCTCGATCCCGACGACTACACCATCAAGCTCAAGCGCACCGGTTCGGGCAGCATCCTGCGCTCGTTCGGCGGCGAGCAGCTGACCGAGGGCGCCATCAATACCTACGTCGCCTTCGGCGAGCCGGGCGCGTTCGGCGCGCTGCGCCTCGACGACACCCAGGACGAGCCCGATCCCGGCGAGCACAAGCTAGGCATCGTGAACCTGTCCACGGCGGGCGCGCTCGACGTGTACCTCACCGATACCGACACCGACCTCGACGACACCACGCCGGTGGTCTCGAGCGCGGGCGCGTCGGTGGTCGCCTTCTCGACCGACAGCGGCACGTTCCGCCTGCGCGTCACGGCCGCCGGCGACAACACCGACGTGCGACTCGACCTGCCCGCGTTCCAGCTGGCCGACAAGGGCATCGGCACGCTGATCCTGACGTCGTCGCGCGGCGGGATGCTCGCCAACGCGGTCTATCTACCGCAGCAGGGACAGCCGCAGAAGATGAACAACACCAGGGCGCGGCTGCGCGCCGCGGTGGGGGTCGCCAACGGCGCCGCGACCAGCATCCAGGCGGGCGGCAAGAGCCTGCTGAGCGCCGCGACCGCCGGGGTGATCGCCAACCGGTACGCGCTGCTCGAGGCCGGCGCGGTGCCGGTGACGCTCACCGTCGACGGCACCGCGGTACCGGTGCCCGACCTCGAACTGCAGGCCGGCGCCGACTACACGCTGCTCGCGTGGAGCAACGCCGCTGGCCCGCAGGCCACGCTGGTGGTCGACGACAACCGACTCCCGTCCAACTCCTCGCGCACCCGCCTGCGGCTGTTGAATGCCATGTCGACGCTGAGTGCGCCACTCACGCTGTCCATGGACTTCTCGCCGATCATCGAAGGCACGCTCGTCGGCGAGGTCTCCGACCCGGTCGAAGTGCAGAGCGACACCGATCACCAGTTCGACCTCACCAACACCTCCACGGCCGCGCTGGTGCTGACGCGCACCAGCATCACGCTGCAGCCGAACACGGTGTACACGCTCTTCCTGACCGACAACGGCGCGACGCCGCTCGGCGTCCTGCGAAGAGATCGCTGACGGGGACCTTCCTCGTTTCCTGACAAACGGGGACAGGCCTGACTCGGGGTGGTCGCCGCAGCGCTCCGGGTTCCCTTTTTCGGCCGCAGGGAAATCGCGCTTCAAGAGCTTCCGAAGACGGAAGCTCTTGGCGTTCGCTCGTCGTCGCTACGC
>DASSRK010000159.1:0-4868 GCA_035701825.1 Steroidobacteraceae bacterium | reverse complement strand
AGCGCGCGCCGCGCCACGCGCGGACACGCGCAGCGCATCGCGGTGTGGGACATGGACAATGTCTTCCCGGCGATCGAAAGCATGATCGCGACGATGAACGACGCGCAGGCCGAGTTCGGCTTCGAGCTGGCGGATTTCTCCGTGCCGCTCGACGTGTGGGAGCTCGACCAGAAGGCCGGCAAGACCTACCTCGTGGCCGAGCGCCTGGTCAGGAGGCTGCGCGGCGCACCGGTGGAACTGGGCGTCGACCTGCTGGCCTGCATCACGCGTCACTGGATGTGCAGTGCCGACTGGAAGGATCGCTACGGCTACATCGCGGGTCCGGGCGAGGCGCCCATCATGATCTTCTCCGTGGCGGGCTTCCCCGAGATGGCGCCGCAGGGCCGCGACACCGATCGCGTGCTGGCCAACGCGATGACGGCGGGCCTCGCGAGCGCACTCGGCAAGGCGCCGCTGCACGAGCGCGGCGACAAGAATTGCCCGCTGTACTTCAATACAAGGCGCAGCTTCGATCACCTCGCCGGCCAGCAAGCCTTCGATGCGAAGTGCCGCGCGCTGCTCAAGAAAAACCTCGGCGACAAGTTCGCCGCGCTCGAGGCCTTGCTGGGCCTGTTCCGCTGAAGGAGTGACTCATGGCGAAATCGAAGAAGTCCGCGAACGCGGCCATCGTGAACGCGGCCATCAGGGGCGGGCGCAGCAGCGGCCAGCAGGCATTGATGACGCGCGCGAAGCAGTCGCGCCGCCGCGCGCGCGCGGAGGCGAAGCTCGCGCAGTCGCCGGCGCGCCGCCGCGCCGCCATGGCGCCGTCAGTGCCGCGCCGTGCGCGCGGCCTGCTTGGCACCGCGCGCAGCGCGGGCGTGCTGATCGCCGAGGGTGATTCCTGGTTCGACTATCCACTGCACGACATCCTCAAGGATCTCGAGGACGACCACGCCTACGACGTGCACTCGGTGGCGCATCGCGGCGACCGCGTCGAGGACATGGCTTACGGCCCGGGCCAGTTCGAGGATTTCGCGCGGCTGCTGGAAAAGCTGCTGCGCGACGGCAAGGTGCCGAAGGCCATCCTGCTGTCGGGCGGCGGCAATGACATCGCAGGCGAGGAGTTCGAACTACTGTTGAACCACGCCGCCTCGGGACTGCCGCCGGTCAACGACGACATCGTGCGCGGCGTGATCGACGTGCGGCTGCGCGCGGCGTACGCACGAATCATCAGCGGCATCACCACCGTGGCGGAGGGGATCATCCACAAGAAGATTCCCATCCTCACGCATGGCTACGCGCGGCCGGTTCCCGATGGGCGAGGCTTCCTCGGTGGCTTCGGTCCGTTGCCGGGGCCGTGGCTCCGGCCCGGCTTCCTCAAGAAGGGCTATCCCGACCTGCGGGCGAACACGACGGTGATGGCAGGGCTCATCGACCGCTTCAACGCGATGGTCTCGGACATCAGCTCGCACCCGCTGTTTGCGCACGTGCAGTACCTCGACCTCCGCCCGAAGTTGTCGAACGGATCGGACTACAAGCAGTTCTGGGCCAACGAACTGCATCCGACGAAGTCGGGCTTCATCAGCGTCACCGACGTGTTCGCGGCGCGCATCGCCGCCTTGTAGCCGAGCTGGCGCCGCGGACCACCCCAGCGAAACGGCCAAGGTCGCCGCGAGGCGCGGGGGCTTACGATCCATCGTCCAGGCTTGGACGCCACCACGGGCTTCAACCCGTCGCGCGTCTTTACCCCGGATAGAATCGCCGCAGCTTCGAAGTAAGCGTCCTGCCGAGGCCATCGTGACAGAGGCGCTCTGACTTCCGAGCATGTGTCCACCTACGTGGAGGTGGACACCTATGACAGAGCGAGTGAACGAGCTGGTGCCGGGGTTGGTGCGTGGACACAAGGCCGATGGGCGATGCGTGTACGACCGGGATGCGAAGCGCGAGTTGGTGAAGCGCTGTCTTGAGCCGGGCGTGTCGGTGGCGGGGATGGCGCTGGCGCACGGGGTGAACGCCAACCTGTTGCGCAAGTGGATCACAATGGCCAGCCGCCTGCGCAGCGCTCGGGGCAAGGAGCCGATCACGGCCCTCGTTCCGGTGAAGGTTCGAGCGGGAAGCAAACCTCCCGCGATAATGCACAGATCTGAGAGCGTTCTGGAGGTGGTGCTACCCAGCGGAACGTTACGTCTGAGCGGCGCGGTGTCGCGAGAGATGCTCGAGGCGCTGATCGACTGCCTGGCCCGGCGTCCGTGATCGGGCTGCCGGCGGACACCAACGTGTGGCTTGCGGCCGGCGCGACCGACATGCGCCGCGGGATGTACGGGCTTGCTGCGCTCGTGCAGATGCAGCTTCAGATGCAGCCGTACTCGGGGCACGTCTTCGTCTTCCGCGGCCGGCGCGGCGATCTGCTCAAGGTGCTGTGGGCGGATCGGGACGGACTGTGCCTGTTTGCCAAGCGGCTCGAGCGTGGACGGTTCGTGTGGCCGCAAAGTGCAGACGGCGCGGTGCATCTGACGCCGGCGCAGCTGTCGATGCTGCTGGAAGGGATCGACTGGCGTCGCCCTGAGCGCACCTGGCAACCGCTGCATGTCGTGTAGTTAGTCATGAGATCGTTGCACGCGTGTCCGGGAGCTCGGGTAAAATCACGCGCGTGCACGAGATCGACACTCTCCGCCGGCAACTGACCGATCTGACGGCGCAGCTCGCCGGCCGCGAGGCGCTGATCGAGTCGATGCGGGCGGAGATCCTGCGCCTTCGGCGCTGGCGGTTCGGCAGTTCATCAGAGGCGCTCGATCCGGCCTTGGCCCCGGAGTTGCCGCTGGCTGGCGGGCAGATCGCCAAGCCCGTGATCGCCGAGGCTGCCAGGGACGGCCAGCGGCCACCGCGCCTGATGTCGGTGGATGCGCCGCAGCCAAAGCGCGCGGAGCGGCGCACGTTGCGCGAGTTGCCTGAGCATCTGCCGCGCATCGTGCAAGTCCATGAGCCCGAGAACTGCCAATGCGACACCTGCGGGCAGGCGATGCGCCGGCTGGGTGAAGATGCTTCCGAGCAGCTCGATTACGTTCCCGGCTACTTCCGCGTCATCCGTCACGTGCGTCCGAAGATGGCGTGCGTGAAGTGCGCGCGCATCGTGCAGGCGGCGGCACCGACCCGCCCCATCGACCGTGCGCTGCCGACACCAGCCTTGCTCGCCCAGGTGATCGGCGCCAAGTACGCCGATCACTGCCCGCTGTATCGGCAGGAAGGCATTTACCGGCGTGCGGGTGTAGATCTGCCGCGCTCGATGCTCGCCGCCTGGGTGGGCAAAGCGGCCGAACTTCTCGATCCTCTGGTCAGTTGCCTCGAGCGGTACGTGATGAGTGCGACGAAGCTGCACGCCGACGACACTCCGGTGCCGGTGCTCGCACCGGGGTTGGGGCGAACACGCACCGCAAGGCTCTGGGCGTACGTGCGCGATGATCGGCCTGCAGCAGGAGCCGATCCGCCGGCGGTGATCTATCGATACTCGCCGAACCGCAAGGGGGAGCACTGCCAGGCGCATCTCTCGAAGTTCGCCGGCATCCTGCAAGCCGACGGTTATGGTGGCTTCGGTCCGCTGTACGAAGACGGCCGCATCGCGGAGGCCGCCTGCTGGGCGCACGCCCGACGCAAGTTCTTCGATGTATATGCCATCGACAAGTCGCAGCTCGCCTTCGAGGCAATGCGACGGATCGGGTTGCTGTACACGATCGAGCGCGAGCTGCGTGGCGAGAAGCCCGAGGTGCGTCGAGCCGCGCGGCAGGAGCGCTCTGCGCCGATCTTGGCCGAGCTGCGCAGCTGGCTTGTCGCCACGCAACGTACGTTGTCGGCCAAATCGCCGCTTGCCGCGGCGATCCAGTACACGCTTGCGCGTTGGGATGCGCTCAGCCGCTTCATCCACGACGGCGGCGTCGAAATCGACAACAACGCCGCGGAACGTGCGATCCGCGCGCTCGTGCTCGGGCGGCGCAACTACCTTTTTGCCGGCGCCGATAGCGGCGGCGAGTCGGCCGCGAGACTCTACAGCCTCATCGGAACCTGCCGCCTGAACGGCATCGACCCCCACGCTTATCTGCAGTCGGTGCTCGAGCGCACGCCAGCGCACCCCATCAACCGCATCGAGGATCTTTTGCCATGGCGTCTCGCGCCCGCGCTCAAGCCAAAGCAACGAAAAGCAGCCTAGCCGCGGCGCTTGCTGTCGATGTGCAGCTGCGCATCGAACTCAAGCGCATCAAGCCTCATATCTGGCGGCGAGTGGTCGTGCCGGAGACCGTCACGCTCGCCAAACTCCATGCCGTGCTGCAGGCCGCAATGGGCTGGAGCGACCGTCATCTGCACGAGTTCGAAATCGCGAACAAGCACTACGGCATCCCCGATGAAGAGTGGGACATCGGCGAGCCAAAGCTCGATGAGCGTCGGGTGCGTCTGAAGTCGTTTGTCGAGGCGCGCGTCCGCCGGTTCACTTACACGTACGACTTCGGCGATCACTGGGAGCACGAGATCGTGCTCGAGGATCTTGTCACACCGCGCGCCAGCGGACAGCGCATCGTGTGCACCGCGGGTGAAAACGCCTGTCCGCCGGAAGACGTCGGCGGCGAGCCAGGCTACCCCGAGTTCCTCGCCGCAATTTCCGACCCGAAACACGAACAGCACACGCAGATGATCGAGTGGATAGGCTATCCATTCGATCCCCACGCCTTCGATCTCAACACCGTCAATCAGCGCCTGGCTGCCATCAAACCTTGACCGTCAAGACGGCCTCGGCAGGACGCTTACACTTTGCCAGCTGGCTAGGCCTCACCTCACGAGAACACTCCTCGGGCGAGCGACGGCGTCTCGGGCGCATCAGCAAGCAGGGTGATTCCTATCTG
>DASSRK010000158.1:0-22627 GCA_035701825.1 Steroidobacteraceae bacterium | reverse complement strand
ATGCGCTGCAGTTCCTGCTCTACGGACTGATCCTCGGGTTGTGGCGATGAATCCGCCGGTGCGCTACGCGGGCTTCTGGTTGCGCTTCGCCGCCGCGGTCATCGACAGCGTGCTGGTGACGGCCATCATCGTGCCCTTGCTGTTGGCGGCGTACGGCCGTGGCTACTTCCGCCCCTTCGTCGATTTCCATTCGAATCCGGATGACCTGCTGGTCAGGCTGATGACGCTGGCCGATGCACTGGATCAGCCCATGTATAGCGCGCCGGCAAACTACCTGATCCAGTACCTGGTGCCCGCGGTCGCTATCGTGCTGTTCTGGATGGCGCGCCAGGCGACGCCGGGCAAGATGGTCCTGAAGATGAGGATCGCCGACGCGAAAACCCTCGGTCCGCCAACCCGGACGCAGGATGTGCTCCGTTACCTGGGTTACTACGTGTCCATGTTGGGAATGTTCCTCGGGTTCTTATGGGTGGCCCTCGACGCGCGCAAGCAAGGCTGGCACGACAAGATCGCCCGCACGGTCGTGATTCGGGTGGATTCCTGATTTCATCCCGCGCGCGTGGCCACGTGGTGATTTCGCCCACCGACTTCCGCAATCCCAGGTCGCGCGTTCCCGCGATAGTCGAGCCGTGGCTGCGCGACCTGTATCTCGAAATACGCGCCGAGTTGCAGCAATATCGGCGCCTGGCCATCGCAGGAAGCTGATCGGGAAATGCCGCGACTCTTTTCTTACGGTTCGCTGCAGGAGGCGACCGTGCAGCTCGCCACGTTCGGGCGCCTGTTGCCCGGCACCAGCGACGAGCTCGACGGGTTCGCGCTCACGACCCTGCGTCGCGGCGACATGCTTTTGGCCAACGTGGTGCGCAGCGCGGACGGCGGGGAACGCGTCGCGGGAACGGCCTTTGAAATCACCGAGGCGGAACTGCGGGCCGCCGATGACTACGAGCGCTCGGCTGCGTACATCCGTATCGAGGTGACGCTGGCCTCGGGCGCGACCGCCTGGATGTATGTCGAGGCGCCATCCACATGAAGCCCGCCGCGAGGACCGTGAGGGTGAAACTGCAGCGTGAAGGCGCGATGTGCGCCATCCCCGTGACCTTCGATCCGCGCGAGGTGTTCGGCAAATTGCGCGCGCCCGTGAAGGTGATGCTCAACGGTTACAGCTATCGCAGCACCATCTTCTCGATGGGCGGCGCGACCTTCATCCCGCTGCGCAAGAGCAATCGCGAGGCGGCGGGGCTCGAGGGAAGCGAAACGCTGAGAGTGACCATCGCACTCGACCTGGCGACGCGCGAAGTCGCGATTCCCTCCGACCTGGCGCGTGCCATGCGCGCCGCGCCCGGAACCAAAGCGCGCTGGGATGCGCTCAGCTACACGCAGCGGCGCGAGTTCGCCGAAGCGATCGCCGGCGCGAAGAAGCCCGAGACCCGCGCGCGACGCGTCGCGAAGGCGCTCGCGGTGCTGAAAGCGCGGCGCTGATCGAAGTGAAGTCGATGTTTGCCTACATCTGCCTCGGCTCGAGCGATCTCGAGCGATCCGCCGCGTTCTACGACGCGACGCTCGGCGTGCTGGGCTATTCGCGCTGCGACACCTCGGGCGAAAGCGAGACCAGTTGGCAGGGCTGGATCGGTTGGGGACTCTATGAAAAGCAGGGCGCGGTGCAGGACGCGCTGTGGCTCTGCAAGCCCTTCAACGGCGAGCCCCCGACGGTGGGCAACGGCAGCATGGTGGCGCTTTGGGCGAAGAGCTGGGCGCAGGTCGACGCGTTCCACGCGAAGGCGCTGGAACATGGGGGAATCTCCGAGGGTGCCCCTGGCTTGCGGCTGCTGTACAACCCCGACTTCTACGCGGCCTACGTGCGCGACCCGGATGGCAACAAGCTGGCGGTGGTGTGCCGCGGCTTCACCGCACCTCGATAGCGGAACCTTCCGGCGCGTGGTGCACTCGGTTGGTCGTGGCTCGCGCGCGTTGTGGCGCGCGGGCAGTAGCATGCGTGAATCTCGCCGTCGGCCGGGCGCCGCCGCCCAAAGGAAAAACATGAAAGCCTTGTACCTGCTGCTCTCGTCGATGTTCGCGATCGCGGGTTGTGCCGCCGCGCCGAAGCCCGCGCCGTCCAGCGCCACCACGGCACCCGCTGTGCGCGCGGCAACCCCGGCCGCGCCGGCATTGCCGGCGGTCGACATCCCGTATGCGAAATTCGTGCTCGACAACGGCCTCACGCTCATCGTCAACGAGGACCACAAGGCGCCCGTGGTGGCGGTGAACGTCTGGTACCACGTGGGCAGCAAGGACGAGCGTCCGGGACGCACGGGTTTCGCGCACCTGTTCGAGCACCTGATGTTCAACGGCTCCGAGAACTACAAGGACGACTGGTTCAAGGTCATGGAGGCGGCCGGCGCCACCAAGCTGAACGGCACCACCTGGCTCGATCGGACCAACTACTTCCAGAACGTGCCGACCTCGGCGCTCGACCTCACGCTGTGGATGGAGTCGGATCGCATGGGCCACCTGCTGGGCGCCATCGACCAGAAGGTGCTCGATGAACAGCGCGGCGTGGTGCAGAACGAGAAGCGCCAGGGCCAGAACCGTCCATACGGCAAGGTGTCGGAGCTGATCACCACCAGCACCTATCCCGCGGGCCACCCGTACTCCTGGGAAACCATCGGCTCGATGGATGACCTGAACGCGGCCTCGCTCGAGGACGTGAAGGACTGGTTCCGCACCTGGTACGGCGCCGCCAACGCGGTGCTGGTGATTTCCGGCGACATCACCGCCGCCGAGGCCAAGGCCAAGGTCGAAAAGTATTTCGGCGACATCCCCCCGGGCCCGGTGCTCAAGCGCCAGCAGGAGTGGATCGCGAAGATGACCGGCGAACATCGCGCCCGCATCCAGGATCGCGTGCCGCAGGCGCGCATCTACAAGGTGTGGAACATTCCCGGCTACAGGCAGCACGACTACACGCTGCTCGACATGACGAGCGATCTGCTCGCCGGCGGCAAGAACAGCCGCCTCTACAAGCGGTTGGTCTACACCGATCGCTGCGCGACCGCCGTGACGGCGTTCGTCGGGCCGTTCGAGATCGGCTCGCAGCTGCAGATCATCGCCACCGTGAAGCCCGGCGTGGATCCGGCCACGGTGGAGAAGGCGCTCGACGAGGAACTGGCGAAGTTCCTGGCCGAGGGACCGACCGCGGCCGAGGTGGAGCGCATCCGCACCACCAACTACGCGAACTTCGCGCGCGGCCTCGAACGCATCGACGGATTCGGCGGCAAGTCGTACATCCTGGCCGAGAGCCAGGTGTTCGGCGGCTCGCCGGACTTCTACAAGACGCGGCTCGACTGGGTGTCCGCGGCCACGCCGGCAGACGTGGCCGGGGCCGCGCGGCGCTGGCTGTCCGATGGCGTGTTCGTGGTGAACGTCGAGCCGGTGCCGAACTACAAGACCCTGGCGTCGACCGTGGATCGCAGCAAGCGGCCGGCCACCGGCGAACCGCCGTCGCTCAAACTACCGCCGCCGCAGCGCGCGCAGCTCGCCAACGGCCTCGACGTCGTGGTGGTCGAGCGCCACGAGGCGCCGGTGGTGGACCTCACGCTGATCGCCGACGCGGGCTTCGCGGCCGATTCGCAGGCCAAGCCCGGCACCGCGCGCCTTGCCATGCTGATGCTGCAGGAGGGAACTAAGACGCGGACTTCGCCCGAGATCGCCGAGCGCGCCGAGTCGCTGGGCGCCTCGCTGAGTGTCGCGTCCTCGCTGGACCGGTCATTCCTCGGCATGAACGCATTGTCTGCGCGCCTCGGCGAGTCGCTGGACCTGTACGCCGACGTGCTGCTGAACCCGACCTTCCCGGACAAGGAACTCGAACGCCTGCGTGGCCAGACGCTCGCCGGCATCCAGCAGGAAAAGGCGCAGCCGTCGGCAATGATCAATCGCATCGCGCCGCGGATCCTGTTCGGTGAGGGTCACGCGTATTCCAATCCGTCGTCGGGCTCCGGGACCGAGGCGGCCGTGAGTACGCTCACCAGCGCCGAGCTCGCGGCGTTCTACAAGCGCTGGGTGCGGCCCGACAACTCGGTGCTGCTGGTGGTCGGCGACACCACGCTCGCGGACATCAAGCCCCTGCTCGAGCAGCGCTTCGGCGGCTGGGCGGCACCCGCGGAGCCGGTGCCGAAGAAGAACATCGCCGAGGTCACGCTCGCCCCCAAACCGCGCGTGTATCTCATCGACAAGCCCGGGGCCGAGCAGTCGCAGATCACGGCCATCTCCGTCGCGCCGCCGCGCTCCGATGCTGACCACATCCGCTTCGTGGCGCTCGACGCGCTGCTCGGCGGCAACTTCACTTCGCGCCTCAACATGAACCTGCGCGAGGACAAGCACTGGTCGTACGGTGTCGGCAGCCGCATCACCGACGCGGTCGGGCAGGGCACCTTCCGCGCCGGTGGCGGCGTGCAGACCGACAAGACCGCCGAGTCGATGCTCGAGATCCGCAAGGAACTGCGCGACGTGCTCGGTGGCCGCAAGCCGGCCGACGCGGAGCTCAAGTTCGCCAAGGACAGCATCGCGATTGCCTTGCCGGGCAGCAACGAGACCTCGGACGAGATCGCCGGCTCGTACGGCGAGATCCTGATCTTCGGATTGAAGGACAGTTACTGGAACGATTTCGTCGGCGATCTCACCGCGTTGACGCCGGCGCAGGTCAACGCCTCGGCGGCACGCCTGGTCCATCCCGATTCGCTGGCCTGGTTCGTGGTGGGCGACCTCTCGAAGATCGAAAAGCCGGTGCGCGCGCTGAATTTCGGCGAGGTCACCATCCTCGACACCGACGGCCAGGTGGTCGTGCGCTAGTTAGCGACGGCAACGGGGCCGGGAAATGCCGTCCCGGTCCCGTTTGCTGGTGATCGGGGAAGCCGAGGGCCAGCTACTGGCCGGTGGGGGCGCCGGCTACTTCCACCAGCTCCGAATACTGCTGCAACGATTCATTGGCGGTGAGGAACCGCAGCGGCTCGGCCATCGCCTGTGAGACCAGCAGGCGATCGAAGCCGTCCGCGCCCGCCGCCGGCTTGAGCCCGGCCGCGGCTGCCGCCGGGCGGGCGCGCACCGGCAACTCCTTGAAGCCGCTGCCGGCGATGCCGCGATACAGCTCCTGCATGTCGGCTTCCAGCAGCCCGGCCTCGATCTTGAGTTCGCATTCCACGATGGAGGCGGCGCTGACGTAGACCTCGTCGGCCGATTCGATGAGCTCGCGCGCGCCCTTGCCGAGCTTGCGCGAGTCGGCCAGCCACCAGAGGAACACTTGCGTATCGAGCAGCAGGCGCATGGGTTTCGAGTGGGGTAGGGGAGGGCGCCCGCAGCGGGCGGCTAGAAACCGGCCTCGGCGCGGTCGAAGTCGTCGGAGATCCTGAGCTTGCCCTTGAGCAGGCCCGGGCGACGCGGGGTGTCGTCACGGCCGAGCGGCACCAGCCGCGCCATCGGGCGTCCGCCCTTGGCGATCAACACTTCGTTTCCGCTGGCCACGTCTTCGACGAGCCGCGACAGGTGCGTCTTCGCCTGGTGAATGTTGATCTTGCCGGGCTTCACAGTGAACTTAGTTTAGTTTAGTCTACTACCCATGGGGAAGAGCCCGCCATGAAATGGATGGCCGCCGCGCTGCTGGCCATCGTGCTGGGACTGCAGTACCGACTGTGGTTCTCGGGTGACGGCGTGCGCGAGCTCGCGCGCCTGTCCGAAGCGGTCGATCGCCAGAAAGCCGAGAACGAAGAGCTGATGGCGCGCAACCAGCAGATGGTCGCGGAGGTCGCAGACCTCAAGGCGGGCATGGCGGCCATCGAGGAGCGCGCGCGCAGCGAGCTCGGCATGATCGGCCGCAACGAGACCTTCTACCAGGTGGTGCCCGCGCGGCCGCACACCTTGACCAATCCGGCGCGCCCGCCCGAGCGCACACAGACCGCGCAGCGTTAAGCTTCGCGCCCCATGCGTTACTTCGTCGTCATGCCGGCCGCCGGCAGCGGCCGGCGCTTTGCCGCGTCCGTCCCCAAGCAATATGCCGCGCTCGGCGACTCGACGGTCATCGAGCATGCCCTGGCGCTGTTCGAGTCCGACCCGGATTGCGCGGGCATCGTGGTCGCCGTGGCGCCCGACGATGCCACCTGGCCCGGCATCGCCGCGCGGCGCGGCCGTCTCATCGAGACCGCCGCGGGCGGCGAGCAGCGCGCGCGGTCGGTGCGCAATGGCCTGCGCGCACTGGTGGGCCGCGCCCGCGACGACGACTGGATCATGGTGCACGACGCGGCGCGTCCCTGCCTCACGGCCGGCGACATCGCGCAGCTCAAGCGCGAGCTCGCGCCGCATCCGGTCGGCGGGTTGTTAGCCATGCCGCTGGCCGACACCCTGAAGCGCGCGCTCGAGCCGGGCACGAAAGCCACGCACGTCGACGCCACGCTGGAGCGGGACGGGTTGTGGCGCGCGGCAACGCCACAGGTATTCCGGCTGGGCGTGCTGCTGCGCGCGCTGGACGCGGCGCTCGAAGCGGGGCGCGTGCCCACCGACGAGGCGCAGGCCGTCGAGTGGAGCGGCCAGCGGCCACGCCTCGTGGCCGGGCGAGCGGATAACATCAAGGTGACGACGGCCGAGGACCTCGGCCTCGCCGCGGCGATACTCGCGGCGCGCAAGGAGAACGAGTGATGCGAATTGGTTCGGGGTTCGACGTGCATGCCTTCGGGGCCGGGGATTCGATCGTGCTCGGCGGCGTGCGCATCCCGCACACGCGCGGCGTGATCGCGCACAGCGATGGCGACGTGGTGCTGCATGCCCTGTGCGATGCCATGCTCGGGGCCGCGGGGCTGGGCGACATCGGCATGCATTTCCCCGACAGCGACCCGGTGTGGAAGGGCGCCGACAGCCGCCGTTTCGTCGAGGCGGTGCTGCAGATGCTGACCGTGCGCAAACTCAAGGTGGGTAACGTCGACATCACGCTTCTGGCGCAGACGCCGAAACTCTCGCCCTATCGACTCGAGATCCGCCGCTCCCTGGCGCACATGCTGGGTGTCACCGAGAACCAGGTGAACATCAAGGCCACGACCACCGAGCACCTGGGATTCATCGGTCGCAGCGAGGGGCTGGCGGCGCAGGCCGCGGTGCTGCTCGAAGCCGCGGCCGACAAGGCCTGACGCCCGCCTCGAATGACGCCGGAACACTGGCTGCGCGCGGCGCTGGCGCCGCCCCTGGCCTGGGGCGACGCGCCGCTCACCACCGGCGTGCTGCGTGCCTCGCCCGAGGACTTCGAGGTCGACGAGATACTGGGATTCGAGGCGAGCGGCGAGGGTCCGCACGCACTGCTGCGCGTGCGCAAGCGCGGCGCGAATACCGAGTGGGTGGCGCGCGAACTGGCGCGGGCCGCGGGCTGCAAGCCCTTCGAGGTCGGGTTTGCCGGCCTCAAGGATCGCAACGCGGTCACCACGCAGGCCTTCACGGTGCCGCGCGGCAGGCGGCCGGCGGCGGAGTTCGCGGGACTCGCCGGCGAGGGTTACGAGGTGCTTTCCTCCGCGGCCCATCAAAGGAAGTTGCCGCGTGGCGCGCTGGCCGGCAATCGATTCGCGATCACCGTTCGCGACATGCACTGCCCGCCCGGCGCGTTGCGCCAGCGGATCGATGCCGTCGGCGCCGGCGGAGTGCCTAACTATTTTGGCCCGCAGCGCTTCGGGCGGGAGGCAGGCAATCTCGCGCAGGTGATGCGCGCTGCCGAATCGCTGGCGGGCGGCCGCGCCGGCGCGCGCGGCCGGTCCGACCAGGGCTTCATGCTGTCGGCGGCGCGCAGTCTCATCTTCAATGCCATCCTGGCGGAGCGCATCAAGCTCGGCACCTGGAACCGGCTGCTGGCCGGCGACGTCGCCAACCTCGACGGCCGCGGCAGCGTGTTCGCGGTAGCCGCGTGCGATGACGATCTCGCGCGGCGCTGCGCGGCACTGGAAATCCATCCGACCGCGCCGCTCGCGGGTGGCGGGGAATCGCTCGCCGCGGGTGAAGTGCTGGCGCTCGAGCAGCGCGTGGCCGGCCAGTTTCCCGAGGCGCTGGCCGTGATCCAGTCCGAGCGCATGAATGCCGAACGGCGCGCGTTGCGCATGCGCGTCCGCGATCTGCAGCACGAATACGCGGACGGTGTGCTGCGGTTGCGCTTCGCGCTGGACGCGGGCAGCTTTGCGACGGCGGTGCTTCGCGAGATCATCGTCACCGACTCCGCAGGAGAGTGATCATGTTCACGAGCATCGACCATCCGCCCGGTACCGACGCATCGGCCGACGCCGGTCGCATCCGCGAGTTGCAGCTCGCCCGGCCGCCGGTGAATGCGCTCAACGGCGAGTTGCTGCGCGGATTGCTGGCGGCGGTGCAGGGCGCGGGCAGGGAAGCGGCGGCGCTGGTGGTGACCGGGCAGCCCGGGCTTTTTTCCGCCGGACTCGACGTGCGCGGCATGCTGCAGATGGATCGCGAGGCGATCACGGCCTTTTTCATCGAGCTGTGGCGGCTGCAATACGCCCTGGCGAGTTGCCCGGTCCCGATCGTTTTCGGATTGACGGGGCATTCGCCGGCGGGCGGCACGGTGCTCGCGATGTATGGCGACTATCGTGTGATGGCGCTCGGCGATTTCCGATTGGGGCTGAACGAAGTGCAGGTAGGGCTGATCCCCGGCCCGCCCATCCACAGCGCATTCACACGCCTGGTCGGCGGCCACGCGGCGCAACTGCTGGCCCGCGGCGCGCTGGTCGACCCGGCGACGGCGCTGCGCGTCGGGCTGGTGGACGAGCTCTGCGACGTCTCGCAGGTGTCCGCGCGCGCGCTCGAGGTGGCGCGCGAATTCTGCGCATTGCCGCGCGAACCCATGCTCAAGACACGCAGGCTGGTGCGCGCCGACCTGCTCGCGTTGTTCGGGAAGCCGGGCCAGGAACTCATGGCCGAGCGCGAGTTCGGCCGCATGGGCGCCGAAATGTGGTTCGCCCCCGCCGCCCAGGCCACCCTGAAAAAACTCTTCGTGAAATGAACCGCGGACGGTGCCGCGAAGACGGTGCCGGAGCATGCATTCCGGCATAACTGCGAAGCGATGAATGGCATCAGGTGCTTGCAGGGTTATGCCGGAATGCATGCTCCGGCACCGTCAGCAGGACGTTGATGGCGCCGGTGCCGCCGTCGACGCGGCGCGCGGACGTGAACGCGAGCACGGGCCCGGTCTTGCGCAGGATCATGTTGACCGCGGTCTTGAGCACCGGGCCGCGCGGCCCGGAGCCCTTGCCCTTGCCGTGGATGATGCGCACGCATGTCAGCTTGTGAGCCAGCGCCAGCGCGAGGAACTCGCGCAAGGCCGCCTTGGCTTCGTCCACGCGCAGCCCGTGCAGGTCGCAGATCTCCTCGACGCGATACTCGCCGCGCTTGAGCTTGCGCATCACGCGATCCTGGACGCCGGCGCGCCGGAATGAAATCTCGTCACCGGTGTCGCCGATCTCGCCTTCGCCGAATCCCTGCATGCTTTCCACGAGCACGCGCGCGCGATCCTCGGCCGTGAAGCGCGCCCGCGCCGGCGGCTTGCGCCGGGCGCTGGCGACTCGCTTGCGCTGTGGCAGCGGACGCACGCCGCGCATCGCCTCGCGAAACAACTGCGAGTCAGTCGTGTCCTCGGCCGGGTTGCGTTTGTCGCTCAAGCTACCTCCGCGAAGTCCCATTGAGTATATTGCGCGCCGGTGCGAATCCTCATATCCAACGACGATGGCTATCGCGCGCGCGGCATCGTCGCTTTGCGCGGTGCGCTCGCCGGCCTCGGCGATCTCACCGTGGTCGCGCCCGATCGCAATCGCAGCGGCGCCAGCAATTCCCTGACACTGGAAGTGCCGTTGCGCGTCGAGCAGGCCGAGCCCGACGTGTATTTCATCCAGGGCACGCCCACCGATTGCGTGCACCTCGCGATCTCCGGCCTGTTCCCTTTCGAACCCGACATGGTGGTCTCCGGCATCAACGATGGCTCGAACCTCGGCGACGACGTGCTCTACTCGGGCACCGTCGCGGCCGCGACCGAGGGCCGCTTCCTCGGCAAGCCCGCGGTGGCGTTCTCGCTCAACACCGACGGCCTTCGTGGGGACGCGCGCCGCTACTTCGAGACCGGCGCGCACTACGCGCGCGTGATCGTCGAGCGACTGCAGGCCATGCCGCTGTCGATGGCGCTCGGCCAGCCCACGTTGCTCAACGTCAACATCCCGAACCTGCCGATCGACGCCGTGAAGGGCATCAAGGTGACGCGCCTCGGCAACCGCCACCGTTCCGAACAGGTGTTGCGCGCCGAGGATCCGCGCGGCCGCCCCGTGTACTGGGTCGGTCCCGCGGGCGCCGGCCAGGACGCCGGTCCCGGCACCGACTTCCACGCGGTGTCGGAGGGCTATGTCTCGGTGACGCCGCTGACCGTGGACCTCACCAACCACGCCGCGCTGGATACCGTGCGAACCTGGGTCGGCCGTCCTTGAAAGCGAGCGCGACGTGACCGAGAACCGCTTCGCCGGCATCGGCATGACTTCGGCGCGCACGCGCGACCGGCTGATCCAGCGATTGCAGGAGCAGGGCATCACCAACCTCGCGGTGCTGGATCGCATCCGCAACGTGCCGCGCCACATCTTCGTCGACGAGGCATTGGCCAGCCGCGCCTACGAAGACACCGCGCTGCCCATTGGCTACTCGCAGACCATTTCGCAGCCCTACATCGTCGCGCGCATGACCGAAGCGCTGCTCGAAGGAGGACGCAAACCCGGCAAGGTGCTCGAAGTGGGCACAGGCTGCGGCTACCAGACCGCGGTGCTCGCGCCGTTGGTCAAGAAGATCTATTCCATCGAGCGAATCGGGCCGCTGGCCAAGCGCGCCAAGGCCACGCTCAAGGAGCTCGGCGTGTCGAACGTGATGGTGAAGCACGGTGACGGCATGCAGGGCTGGAAATCGCAGAAGCCCTTCGACGGCATCCTGGTCGCCGCCGCGCCGCTCGCCGTTCCCGAGCCGCTGTTCGCGCAGCTCGCCAACCGCGGCCGGCTGATCGTTCCCGTGGGTCCCGAGGGTCAGCAGCAGTTGATCCGCTTCACGCGCAACGGTGACGACATCGAGCGCGAGGTGCTGGGCTACGTGGCCTTCGTGCCGCTGCTGGGCGGCACGGCCTGAGTCGCGCTGCGCCACGCAATTCGAGTAAATTCTCGAATACGCTATATCCCGTAACTGGCTGTTTTTCCTAATAACGATTGCTAGGTATTTGCCACGGTTTGTGAGCGACCTAGGAGGAAGGCTTGTCAGTCGGGATTTAACATGTTTTCATGTCGCCGCTTGCCGACATGGGACTTTCACGAAGTCGTGAGGCGGTCCGCGTGAAGGCACAGGGGAGAACGGGGAAGTCGCGGTAACAAGAAGAACAAGCCGAACAGAAGAAGAAGAAATTTCGCCAGTAATTCGAGTCTGTCAGCTTCGAACCATTGGCCTCGCAAGATAACTTTCTCCCCCTGTGCCTTCACTCGGTCCGCCTCGAAGGCACTTCAGGTCCCCGGTAACAACACCGCCGCGACCGCCCGCCGCTCCTCGCTCACCAGCACGTTGTACGTGCGACAGGCCGCGCCGATTTCCATCACCTCGAGCCCGATGCGACGCGTCGCGAATTCCGCGCGCAGCGCCGCGCGCGGAAATTTCTGTGTCGCGCCGGTGGCCAGCACCACGACTTCGGGAGCGAGCTCGAAAATCGCCGCGAACGATTCCGGCGTGAGCTCCTCGACGCTGCGCGGCGGCCAGGGCGCGACGGCCGACGCGCTCACCAGGCAACTCGCGCGCAACTCCTGCTCGCCGACCTGGATGAAGTCCGCGCCGTAGCGGCGGATCAGGTTCGCGCCCTCGGCGCGCTGCTGAGTGAATTTCATCGGTTCGCTACGATACCGACATGCGACGGCTCACGCTGATTCTCTCGGACCTCTATTTGCCTCCGGAGCCCCAGCCGGACGGTGGATTCCCACAGACGGACGAGTTGCCCGCGTTGAGCTGGTTGTTGAGTCATGCGGACCGTGCGGAGCACATCGGTGACTGGCGGCGCTGGCTGTTGCGGCAGGTGGGCGGACCACTCGTGGAGATTCCACAAGCGGCGATCTGCGCGGCCGGAACAGTCAGCGGTGTGGAACTGGAAACCGCGTGGTTGGCGACCCCGGTGTGGCTGGAAGCGCGACTCGATCACGTGCGCATGATGGATCGCGGCCTCCTGCAGATCGACGTCGATGAACGACGGGCGTGGTGCGCGGAATTCAATCGAACGTTCGGGCCGCAAATCACGCTGCACGAGGGCGGCGCCCGCGCGTTCATCCTCAGCGGTTTGCAGGGTTCCACGACCGGGGTCGATCCCGCGCGCCTGCTGGGTAACGAGATCGGGCCGTGGCTGCCGGGCGCCGATGCGCCGGAACTGCGGCGTCTGTGGACCGAAATCGAAATGTGGCTGCACGGGTCTGCCTTGAACGACGCGCGTGCACGCACCGGCAAAGGGCGCATTTCCGCACTGTGGCTGTGGGGCCGGGATGCCGATCCGCGCGGGTCGCGCGGGAGGGACGAGCGGGATCTCGAGGTCTATGGAGGTGATCCGCTGATCGGCGCATTGAGCCGAATACACCAGCGCGGGCCGCGGGGTGTTCCCAAGGCGCTGGCCAACGTCGAAGGATCCCGGCCACACGTGATCGCGGAATTCGCGGCGCTCACCGGCGATCCGCAGGAAGCGCTCTCGGCGCTCGATGCAGGTTGGTTCGCCGCGGCACGTCGTGCGCTCGAGCAGCACACGCTCTCGCGGCTCGACATCGTCGCCAATGACCACCGCTTCCGGATCACGCCACGCGCGCGCTGGAAAATCTGGCGCCGGCGACGCGGCTGGCTCGAAAACCTGGCGCGCCGGCCCGGAAGCCCAAAGGCATAATCGCCGCATGGACCTGGTCATCGAGCGGCGCGCCGTCGCCGAACAACTCTTTCTCGACAACGCGCTTCACCCGGTCCTGCGACGCGCCTACGCCGCGCGCGGCGTCCGCAATCGCGACGAGCTCGCGCTCACGCTCGATCGCCTCGCGCCGGTGAGCTCGCTCGACAGTGTCGAGCAGGCCGTGCACCTCATCCTCGAGCACCGCGAGCGTCGCATTCTCGTGGTCGGCGATTTCGACGCCGACGGCGCGACCAGCACCGCGCTCATCGTGCGCTGCCTGCGCGCCTGGGGATTCGCCCACGTCGACTTCCTGGTGCCCAACCGCTTCGAGTTCGGCTACGGGCTCACGCCGGAGATCGTCGGCCTGGCCGCGCTGCGCGCGCCCTCGCTGATCGTCACGGTCGACAACGGCATCTCGAGCGTTGCCGGCGTCGCCGCGGCCCGCGAACGCGGCATGCAGGTATTGATCACGGACCACCACCTGCCGGGCGCCGAGCTACCCGCCGCCGACGTGATCGTGAACCCGAACGTGCCGGGCAGCCGCTTTGCCTCGCGCGCGCTCGCCGGCGTGGGCGTGGCCTTCTACGTGATGGCCGCGGTGCGACGCGAGCTCGACGTGCGCGGCACCGTGGTCATGCCGCCGGTCGCCGACTTCCTCGACCTCGTGGCGCTGGGCACGGTCGCCGATCTCGTGCCGCTCGATGGCAACAACCGCGTGCTGGTCGCGCAGGGCATTCGCCGCATCCGCGCCGGGCGCGCGGTACCCGGCATCCGCGCCCTGTTGTCGATCGCTGGGCGCGGCGTGCCGTCGCTCACCGCCGCCGATCTCGGCTTCTCGATCGGGCCGCGCCTCAACGCGGCCGGCCGCCTCGACGACATGTCGATCGGCATCCGCTGCCTGCTGAGCGATTCGGAGCCCGAGGCACTGGCGCTGGCCACGCGCCTCGACCAGCTCAATGCCGAACGCCGCGAGATCGAGGCGAAGATGCAGGGCGCGGCGCTGGCGGCGGTCAGCCACCTGCGCGAACCCGACGGTCCGGTGCGCCACGGGGTCTGCCTGTTCGATGCCGACTGGCACCAGGGCGTGGTCGGGCTCGTCGCCAGCCGCATCAAGGACCGGGTGCGCCGCCCGGTGATCGCCTTCGCGCGGGCCGGCGACGGCCAGTTGCGCGGGTCCGCGCGCTCGGTGCCCGGCATCCACATCCGCGACGTGCTCGACGCCGTCGCGGCGCGTCATCCCGAGCTCATCAGCCGGTTCGGCGGCCATGCCATGGCCGCCGGGCTGTCGCTCGAAGAACGGCATCTCGACGCCTTCGCGTCGGCTTTCGATGCCGAAGTCGCCCGCTGGCGGGATCCCTCGATCCCCGCGAATCGCGTCGAGACGGATGGCGAGCTCTCGGCCGACGAAATCGCGCTCGAAACCGCCCAGGCATTGCGCGACGGTGGCCCCTGGGGCCAGGCGTTCCCGGAGCCGTGCTTCGATGGCGTGTTCGCGGTCCGCAACGCGCGCGTGATCGGGGACAAACACCTCAAGATGTGGGTGACCACGGCTGACAAGTCGCGCGCCTTCGATGCGATAGCATTCAACTTCAAGGGAGCCCAGGAACAGGCGCCGTTGCCGGACGGCGAGGTGCGGCTGGTCTACCGGCTCGACATCAACGAGTACAAGGGAGAGCGACGCCTGCAGCTGCTGGTGGATCACGTATTGCGATGAATGCCCAAACTACCCACAACTACGTCATCCGCGAAGGCGACCCGCGCACGCGCGAGGTACGCGCGCTGATCGCCGAGCTCGACGCCTTCAACTCGGCGCTGTACCCCGCCGAGAGCAACCACTTCGATGCACCCGAAGCGCTCGCCGGCGAGCACACCCTGTTCCTGGTCGTCGAGCAGCGCGGCGAGCTCGTGGGTTGCGGTGCGGCGAAGAACTGCGGCGGCTGGGCCGAGCTCAAGCGCATGTACCTGAAGCCCAAGGCGCGCGGCGGCGGCATCGCGCTCGCCATGCTGGTGAAACTGCTCGACTGGGCGCGCGCGCAGAAACTGCCGCTCGCGCGCCTGGAAACCGGCAACGTCAGCGTCGGCGCCCTGAAGCTCTACCGGCGCGCCGGGTTCAAGGAAATCCCGGCTTTCCCGCCGTACAAGCCCGATCCAATGTCGATATTCATGGAGCGCCCGCTCAGGTAGGATGCGCGGCCCCCAAGTCCATGATTGAACAGAGGCACTTTCTTGCCATTCGAAGTCGGTCAACTGAAGCGTCAACTCAAAGACCTGGAGGAGCGCATGAGCTCCTTGAGGGGGTTTCTTTGAGTACGACCAGAAGAAAGAACGGCTCGAAGAAGTAAGCCGCGAACTGGAAGATCCCGCCGTCTGGCAGAAGCCGGAGAAGGCCCAGGAGCTCGGCAAGGAGCGGGCCCGGCTCACCGCCGATCTCGCCGACATGGACAAGGCCACCGGCGCCATCGTTTCGGCCTCCGAATTGCTCGAACTCGCCGAGGGCGAGAACGACGAGGGCATGGCGCGCGAGATCGAGCGCGACGCGGGCAAGATCGAAACCGACGTGCGCAAGCTCGAGTTCAAGCGCATGTTCCGCGGCGAGATGGATTCCCACAACGCCTTCGTCGACATCCAGGCCGGCGCCGGCGGCACCGAGGCGCAGGACTGGGCGCAGATGCTGCTGCGCATGTACCTCAAGTGGGCGGCGTCGCGCGGCTTCGAAGCCGAGGTCATCGACAGCAACCCGGGTGAAGTCGCGGGCATCAAGAGCGCGACCGTCGAGTTCAAGGGCGACTACGCCTACGGCTGGCTGCGCACCGAGACCGGCGTGCACCGCCTGGTGCGCAAGTCCCCGTTCGACTCCGGCAACCGGCGCCACACCTCGTTCGCCAGCGTGTTCGTGTCGCCCGAGGTCGACGACGACATCAACATCGAGCTCAACCCGGCCGACATCAAGATGGACGTGTACCGCTCGAGCGGCGCCGGCGGCCAGCACGTCAACAAGACCGAGTCGGCAGTGCGCCTGACGCACGGCCCCACGGGCATCGTGGTCGCCTGCCAGAACGAACGCAGCCAGCACAAGAATCGCGCCACGGCCATGAAGATGCTCAAGGCCAAGCTCTACGAGCTGGAATTCAACAAGCGCAACGCCGCGGCCAAGGTGCTCGAGGACTCCAAGAGCGACGTCTCCTGGGGCAACCAGATCCGCTCGTATGTGCTCGACCAGTCGCGCATCAAGGACCTGCGCACCGACGTGGAATTCGGCGATACCGGCAAGGTGCTCGACGGGCACCTCGATCCTTTCATGGAAGCTTCGCTCAAGGCGGGACTGTGACCAAGACACCTGGCAATCCTGGCGGTGGCGGCGGCGATGAACCGCCCGACGAGAACAAGCTGATCGCGGAACGTCGCGCCAAGCTCGCGGCGCTGCGCGAGCAGGCGAAGGCCGCGGGCGCGGCCGTGTTTCCCAACGACTACCGTCGTGACGTGCTTGCCTCGCTGCTGCAGGCCGAGTACGGCGACAAGCCGGCCGAGTGGTTCGAGAACCATCCGCCGGTGCGGCTGCACGTGGCGGGCCGCATGATGTCCCAGCGCATCATGGGCAAGGTCAGCTTCGCGAAGCTGCAGGATCGTACCGGCCAGATCCAGATCTTCCTGCAGCGTGATGCGCTCGGCGAGGCCTACGAGGCCTTCAAGAAGTACGACATGGGCGACATCCTCGCGGCCACCGGCACGCTGTTCAAGACGAAGACCGGCGAGCTGTCGGTGCGCGTCGAGGAACTGCGCATGCTGACCAAGTCGCTGCGGCCGCTGCCCGACAAGTGGCATGGCATGGCGGACGTCGACACCCGCTATCGCCAGCGCTACGTCGATTTGATCGTCAACGAGCAGAGCCGCCAGGTGTTCATCACGCGCAATCGCATCCTGAAGTACCTGCGCGACTTCCTCGACTCGATGGATTTCCTCGAGGTCGAGACGCCGATGCTGCACACCATCCCGGGCGGCGCGGCCGCGCGCCCGTTCAAGACGCACCACAATGCGCTCGACATGGACATGTTCCTGCGCATCGCGCCGGAACTTTTCCTCAAGCGTCTGGTGGTTGGCGGCTTCGAGCGCGTCTACGAGATCAACCGCAACTTCCGCAACGAGGGCGTGTCGACGCGGCACAACCCCGAGTTCACGATGCTGGAGTTGTATGTCGCGTACGCCGACTTCAACGACCTCATCCTGATGGTCGAGCGCGCCATGCAGGGCCTGGCCGACGTGGTGCTGGGCACGCGCCAGATCACCTACCAGGGCCGCGAGTACGATCTCGGCAAGCCGTTCAAGCGGATTTCGGTGGTCGAGGCCGTGGCCGAGAACGTCGCTGGATTCGACGTGGCGCGCGCCCGCGACGTGGCCTATCTACGCGAGCAGTGCGCGAAGCACGGCATCCCGTTCAAGCCGGGCGACGGCGCCGGCAAGCTGCAGATCGAACTGTTCGAGAAGTTCGCCGAGCACACCTTCATGGACCCGACGTTCGTGTACGCGTATCCGGCCGAGGTCAGCCCGCTGGCGCGCGCCAATGACCAGGATCCGTTCCTCACCGACCGCTTCGAGTTCTTCATCGCCGGGCGCGAGATCGCCAATGGCTTCTCCGAGCTCAACGACGCCGAGGACCAGGCCGCGCGTTTCCGCGCGCAGGTGGAACGCAAGGAAGCCGGCGACGACGAGGCCATGTACTACGACGCCGACTACGTGCGCGCGCTCGAATACGGCATGCCGCCGACCGCGGGGCTCGGCGTGGGCATCGACCGGCTGGTGATGTTCTTCACCGACGCGCCCTCGATCCGCGACGTGCTGCTGTTCCCGCACATGCGCCCCGAAACGTGAACGGGCCCGAGGCGCGAAGCGGCGAGCTGCGCGACCGGCCGGTGGGCGTGTTCGATTCCGGCGTGGGCGGCCTCACCGTGTTGCGCGCGCTGGTCGCCAACCTGCCGAGGGAAGATTTTCTCTACCTGGGCGACACCGCTCGGCTGCCGTACGGCACCAAGAGCCCCGCGACCGTGGCGCGCTATTCGGTGCGCGCGGCCGAAGCGCTGGTCGCGCAGGGCATCAAGGCCCTGGTGGTGGCCTGCAACACCGCGTCGGCCACCGCGCTTCCGGCGTTGCGCGAGCGATTCCCGGACCTGCCGGTCATCGGCGTCATCGAGCCCGGAGCGCGGGCCGCCAGCGCCGCCAGCCACAGCGGACGCATCGCCGTGCTCGCCACGGAAGGCACCGCGCAGGGCGGGGCCTACGAGCGCGCCATCCACGCGATGCGCGCTGACGCCCAGGTCACGCAGGTGGCCTGCCAGGTGTTCGTGGCCCTGGCCGAGGAGGGTTGGAGCGAGGGTGTCGCGGTCGATGCCGTGACCGAGCGCTACCTCGCCCATCTCGACGCGCGCGTCGACACCGTGGTGCTCGGCTGCACGCACTTCCCGCTGCTCGCGGGCGCCATCGGTCGGCAGGTGGGGCCTGCGCGCACCATCGTGGATTCGGCGGCGACCACCGCGCGAGCCACGGCGGCGATACTGGCCGAGCGCGGCCTGGGGTCGGGACGCGACTCCGCCGGCGCGCTGCGCCTGATGGCGACCGACAGCCCCGAGCGATTCGCGCGGGTGGGTGCGCGCTTCCTGGGATCGTCGCTGGCGGCGCGCTCCATCGAAGCGATCGATCTTTAGACACTTTATATAACGCGGTTACACTTGGCGGCCCGCGGATTCCGGCCGCGGCGAAAAGGAAGGTTGAATGCGAGAAAGAACAGGAGTAGCTCACGATCGCGCGGTGATGCCGCTGCGCGTGGGATTCGCGGACACGCTTTCAGGCCAGTTGCATTTCCGCGCCTGCGGCGCCGGTCCCGACATCGTGCTGCTGCCCTGGGCACCGGCCAGCGGGCGCATGTACGACGCCGTGCTGCCGCACCTGGCGCGCGCCGGATTCCGCGCCATCACCTTCGATCTCGCCGGCACCGGGCGTTCACACAAGAAGTGCCGCAACTGGACCGTGCAGCAGTACGCCGCCGACATCCTGGAGGCCTGCGGCTCTCTGCATACCGTGCCCTATACCGTGATCGGCGGCCGGTTCGGCGCCTCGGTGGCGGTCGAAATGTTGTTAGCCTCGCCGGCCCAGGTCACCGGCGCCGTGCTCGACGGCGTCCTCGGCCTCGCGCCCGAGGAGCTGCGCAAGATGACGCAGCCGACCACGGGACTGTCCCCCAGGATGTCGCCCGACGGCGCGCACAAGTCGTTCGCCTTCGACGTCACCCTGCGCATGCTCAAGGAATGGGATCCGGGCTTCGAGCTCACCCAGGAAACGCTGCCGACGGTCTACGAATTCATGCGCGACTACCTCGAACTCGGCTACGACGCGATCGCGGCGGGCGCCGAGGCGGACGCGCGCGGCGGCAAGCCGGCGCACGACGTGCTCGCGCGGCTCGGTGAAGTGTCGCAGCGCGTGCTGATCATGACTTCGGACAACGACGCGCTGGCGCCGGCCTACAACCGCGCGCTGGAACGCGCGCGCAATTCGCGCGGCCACAAGTTCGAGGGCAATCACCCGGTGCTGACGCCGGCGCGTGCGGCGGAATATGCGCAGGTGCTGGTTTCCTTCGCGCGTCGCTGAGCGCTTGCGCCGCGCGTCTAGTTAGACGCGGCGCACCTTCATTCCGGAAGCGGGTACGGCAGGGGCAGCGGCCCGCTGAGCGTGACCGCCGCGCCGCCGGCCGCGTCGGGCTCGGCCGCGGCGCCGAGCGCGCCGAAATTGCCGACCGCGAGGATGGCCTGGCCGTGGTCCGCCGGCGCCACGCTCACCACGCTGAGCGCCCGGCCGTCACCGGCGCGCGCGGGATCCCCGGGCTTCAGATGCGTGCCGCTGGTGTTGAGCCAGCGCTGCAGGCGGCGCTTGACCTTGCCGCGGTAGTGGGCGCGCGCGATGACTTCCTGCCCGGTATAGCAACCCTTGTCGAAGGCGATGCCGCCTAACAAGTCGAGGTTGAGCATCTGCGCGACGAAGGCTTCGCTGGTCGCGGCGTAGACCTGTGGCCGGCCGGCTTCGACGTCGGCGCGTTGCCACGCGGCCAGCGCCGCGTCGTCCGCGCCCGCGGCTTCGCCGGTGGCGGGGCGCAGTGCGACCTGGCGATCGGCCCAGGCGAGCCTTGGCGGCGGCGGGTCCGGCTCGCAAACGCCGGACACGCGCCATTGCGCGGACTCGTCGGTGATGCGTACCTTGGCGCGCAGCACGAATTTGCCGAGGCGTTGCGCCACGCCCGCGCTCAGTTCGCGCGGCAATACCGCGAGGAATTCCTCCGGTGAAACGCGCAGCACGGCGAGCAACGCGATGACGCGTCCCTGCGGATTGTGGAAACCCGCGAGCGTGCTCGCACCCACCGCGAGCTTTTCCACGTCCGCGGAAAGCTGGCCCTGGAGAAAGCGCGCCGCATCGGGCCCGCGGAACGCGAGCACGCCGAGCGCCGCGGGGCCGGTCGACAGATCGACGTCGGCGGACATGCTCATCTTTGTTTTTGCTCGGATTTCATGTGGTCGAAGCGGGCTGATTCTGGCAGAATTCCGCGCCGTGCCGAATGTCCCTTCCGACGTAGTTGCCCCGAGCAATCCCGAAGTCCCCGCCGCCGCCGCGCAGGCGCGGCCGCAGGTGAGCGCCGTGCCCGTCACGGCTGCGGTGGAACTCGGCGGCCCTGCGGGACCCGAGCCCACGCGCTTCGGCGACTGGGAACGTAACGGTCGCTGTATCGACTTCTGAGCGCCATGAACCAACGTCCACTGTCCCCGCATCTCGGCGTGTACAAGTTCGCCTACACGATGGCGCTGTCCATCCTGCACCGGATCACCGGCGTCGCGAGCACCGTGGGGTTCCTCGTCTTCGCGTGGTGGCTCATGGCCCTGTCGTCGGGCCCCGAGTCCTATGCCGGCGCCATGCGGTTGCTGTCGGCGCCAATCTCCAAACTACTTCTGGCCGGCTTCGCGTTTTCCTTCGTTTATCACTTCTGCAACGGCATCCGACACCTGGTCTGGGACACCGGGCGCGGCCTCGAGCGCGCCCAGGCGCGCCGCGGTGGGGCGATCGTCATCGTGGTCGCGCTGCTGCTCACCGCGCTGGCGCTCTGGCTCGGATGCGCGGCGCTCGCGCGGGGTGCGTCATGAGCTTGCGCACGCCGCTCGGCAAGGTGCTCGGCAAGGGGTCCGCCGGCGACGGCGTCGCCCACTGGTGGACACAGCGCGTCACCGCGATCGCGCTGATTCCGTTGACCGCGTGGTTCGTGATCGCGCTCCTCGGCATGCCGCTGCATTCTTACGAGGCCATGCGCGGTTGGTTGGGACAGCCTTGGGCGGCGGTGGGCACCCTGCTGCTCGCCATTGCGCTCGCCTGGCACTCCTGGCTCGGCGTCCAGGTGGTCATCGAGGATTACGTCCACGCCAAGGGCGCCAAGACGACGATGCTGCTCCTGTCCACGTTCCTGCATTTCGCGGCGGTGGTTGCCGCCGTGTTCGCCGTGGTGGTCATGGCGGTCGCTTCATGAACAAAGACTACGAATTCGTCGATCACACCTACGACGTCGTGGTCGTGGGGGCGGGCGGCGCCGGGTTGCGCGCCACGCTGGGCCTGGCCGAGGCCGGCCTGTCCACCGCCTGCCTGACCAAGGTGTTCCCGACCCGCAGCCACACCGTGGCCGCGCAGGGCGGCATCTCCGCCGCGCTCGGCAACATGGGCGAGGACGACTGGCGCTTCCATTTCTACGACACCATCAAGGGCTCGGACTGGCTCGGCGACCAGGACGCCATCGAGTTCATGTGCAAGGAAGCGCCGGCCGCGGTGATCGAGCTGGAGCACTACGGCGTGCCGTTCTCGCGCACCAACGACGGCCGCATCTACCAGCGCCCGTTCGGCGGCATGACCACGAACTACGGCAAGGGCACAGCGCACCGCACCTGCGCCGCGGCCGATCGCACCGGCCACGCGATGCTGCACACGCTGTACCAGCAATCGATCAGGCATCGCGCCGAGTTCTTCATCGAATACTTCGCGCTCGACCTGATCATGGAGAACGGCGCCTGCCGCGGCGTGGTCGCGCTCGACTTGGCCACCGGCCGCCTGCATCGCTATCGCGCCCACGCCGTGATCCTCGCCACCGGAGGCTATGGCCGCGCGTATTTCTCCTGCACCTCGGCACACACCTGCACCGGCGATGGCGGCGGCATGGCGTTGCGCGCCGGCGTGCCGCTGCAGGACATGGAGTTCGTGCAGTTCCATCCCACCGGCATCTACGGCTCGGGTTGCCTGATCACCGAGGGATCGCGCGGCGAGGGCGGTTATCTCACCAACTCCGAGGGGGAGCGCTTCATGGAGCGTTACGCCCCCAACGCCAAGGACCTGGCGTCGCGCGACGTGGTGTCGCGCTCGATGACCATCGAGATCCGCGAGGGGCGTGGCGTCGGCAGGCACAAGGACCACATCTACCTACACCTCGAGCACCTGGGGCCCGAGGTGATCCACCAGCGCCTGCCGGGAATCGCCGAGACCGCGCGCATCTTCGCGGGTGTCGACGTCAACAAGGATCCCATCCCCGTGTTGCCCACCGTGCACTACAACATGGGCGGAATTCCCTGCAACGTGCACGGCGAGGTGGTGACGTCGAAGAACGGCAACCCG
>DASSRK010000157.1:0-19161 GCA_035701825.1 Steroidobacteraceae bacterium | reverse complement strand
TCCAGTACCACAGGCTCGCCTGCATGCCGGCGAACGGCCCGAACGCATCGAACACGTAACTGGCGGGCCCGCCCCCCATGGCCTGTCGTCGCGCGAGCTTGCCGTACATGAGCGCCAGCGCCACGGCCCCGACCGTGGCCGCGAGCCAGCCGAGGAACGTGACGCTGCCGACGCTCGCGACGCTCGCGGGCAGCAGGAAGATGCCGGAGCCGATCATGTTGCCGGCCACCACCACGGTGGCCAGCACCGGACCCAGCTTGCGGCGTCCGCTCACTAACTACCCGCCCGCGCCCGGGACCAACCGGCGGCGGGTGGCGCCGGTTGGGCGCATTCGGGAATCAGCGAGCGCATGCGTTTGCCGAAGCTCCGCAGCGCGACTTCGCCCGCGGCCAGGGGGCCGACACGATAGCTGCCCGAGGCCATGCCGTCCTGCACGCGCTGGATCAGCACGGTGTCCTCGGCGTTCACCTGCCGGTTGATGCGCCAGTTGCAGTACCGGGCCACGCGCATCTCGCGGCGCGAATCCGGGCGCGCGTAACCGATCTCGCGGATGAGGCAGCTGGTCGGCGACACCGGCAGCCATTGCATGATGTCGACCTGGTCGGGATACACGTCGAACGCGAAGTTGGGCCACAGCTTGAAGTACACCCAGGTGCGCCGCTTGTCCGCCGGCAGGTTCTCCGCCACCGGCAGGAATTTCTGGTAGGCGCGCTCGGCCCAGTTGCGCGAGGGCTTGTCGGACAGATCGCCCTTCATGCGATCCACCCACTCGCGCGACTCGACACCGTAGGTGGCGCCGAACAGGCGCGTCAGCCCGGGATGCGCGACCGGGATGTGCAGGGCATCGGAGTAGTTGTCGCCTACGTTCTTCCAGTTTACGGTGCGCGGCCGCAGCGTCACGCGGCCCATGGGCTCGAGCTTCTCGAACTCGTGCGTCGCGATTTCGTCGGCGTACGGCGCGAGCATCTGCTTGACGCTCGGCCCGCCGCCCTGCAGGCGCGCGAACACGAATCCCGCGTAGATCTCCATTTCCACCGGCGCGAGCGACTCGCGCGCGATGTCGAGGTCCGGAAACGCGCCGCGGTCGCCGCCCACCGAGGCGAGCTTGCCTTCGAAGTCGTACGACCAGGCGTGGTAGGGGCAGATGATGCGCCGGGTGCAGGAGCCGCGCGGGCCGTCGAGCAGGCGCGCGGCGCGATGGCGGCACACGTTGTGGAACACGCGCACCTGCCCGTC
The DNA here is from genome assembly GCA_035701825.1 of Steroidobacteraceae bacterium. Classification (GTDB taxonomy): domain Bacteria; phylum Pseudomonadota; class Gammaproteobacteria; order Steroidobacterales; family Steroidobacteraceae; genus CADEED01. The sequence goes on along the minus strand of DASSRK010000157.1, from coordinate 17,925 downwards.
GTTGCCACGAAGCGCGAACAGCATCTCGCCGATGAAGTCGAAGCACTGGTAGTCGCCGGGCTTCGGGATCTCGGAGACGTGGCAGATCACCTGCCACGAAGGGCGGAACACGCGCTCGCGTTCCAGGGCGAGCATTTCCGCGTCGAGGTAGGTCCAGGCGGGGAGGCTGAAGTCATCGGCCGACATGGGCCGAGTCTGCACTGGCGGGCGCCGGGGCGCCAAGGGAATCAGTGCTTGGTGCCCGAAGGCTCGCCGTAGCGCGCGAAATCGTCGCAGGGCAGGGCGGCCGCCGGCGGCGCGATCACGCTGCCGTCGCGCACCTTCTCGATGAGCTGCGACATGTCGTCGTTGAGCGTGGCGTTCTGCTTGTTGAGATCGATGCCCTGCTGCAGGAAACCGATGCAGGTGGGGAAATCGTCGCGGATCAGCGCTTCGAGTCCACGCTTGAAAGCCTTGAGCGCCGCGCTCTCGTCGAGGTCTTCGAGCGGGGCCCAGACCGCGAGCGAATCGTCGGGCTGCGACATCGTCAGGTACAGCAGGCCGAGTTGCAGGCGCGCGAAGTGCAGCTTGGGGTTGATGTCGAGCGCCGTGCGCATCTGCATCACGGCCTCGGGATACGCGCGCAGCTGGGCGAGCTCCGCGCCTAACAGGTAGCGCAGTTCCGCGTTGCCCGGTTCACGGTTGATCGCGGCGCGCAGGCGCTGCAGCTCGGGAGAATCCTGGAGGACTTCGGCCATAAAAGTGAGCGGTAGCATAGCCCAGGGAATCCCCGGCTGTCGGCACGAATGGAGACATTGATGCGTTATGCAAAGCGCGGGATGCGCAGGCGGGCGGCCGCACGGGATTGGCGGCCCCTGGTTCCTCTACAGCAAGGATGAATCGCGATTCATAACGGATTTCCCGCCGCGTCGCGTCCCAAACAGACGACCTAACTTCACCGGCTCGAGGAGCTTCGGCGCACTGGCGCACGAAGCCCCCTCCGCCCTATGCAAGTCCTCGCGATCAATCGCCGTACAGACGGATGCCGTAGAAGTACTGCGTCAGCTGCGACAGTTGCGCCGAGCCATGCGCGCCGAAGTGGATGGTCATCGGCTTCTTGAAGAACTGCGTGGCCTGCGCGTCGGTGAGGCCGTAGCCCTCGACCAGGTTGCGCTTGCTCAGCAGGCCCGCGATGCACGCGCGGGTCTGGGTGGAGCGCTCATCCTCGAATTCTCCCGGCGCCATGCTGTGCGTGTTGTGCCAGGTCGAGAGCCCGAGGCTCAGCGAGCCGCCGAACGGCAGGCCGGTGCCCGGATCGATCAGCGCCGGATCGTCGAGCACCTCGTTGTCGATGGTGATGTCCGCGGTCGCGGTGAAGCGCGCGACCTGCGTGCTCGCGGTCGGGTTCTGCCACGACACGTCGATGAACGGCGTCAGCGTGAAGCACAGGATGGACTTGGTCGCCTTGCCGGGCAGCGTCATCGTGGCGAGATCCGCCTCGCTGAATGCCGTCGACAGTGGCACCGGCTGGTTGACGATGCAGCGCTCGATCGTGGGGTCGCTGCCACTGCAGTCGTCGATCAGCAGCACGGGCAGGGTCTGCGTCAGGCCGAGATAGGTGACGGCGCGGCCGAATGAATCCGGATCGCCGACCTCGCCCACGGTGGGGGCCGCCATCGCGGTGGCGCCGCCCGACAGCGGCGCGGCGATCGAGAGCGGCGCACGCAGCGCGGCCGGCTTCGCTTGCTGTGGCTGCAGCACGTCGGGTGAACGTTCAAAGATCGGTCGCTTGGGACTGGCCGCCGGAGTGCCGGGTGAAGTGATCGCGAGGGCCGCGGTCGCGGCCAGAGTAATCCATCTCATGAGTTCCTCCTGGGATTGGCGTTGCGCCGCGCCAGAAGTTAGTCGTCACGGCGGGCGGATGGAGTGCCCGCACGCCGTCGCATGGTGAACTTGAGACTTATTACCGCCGAAAGTTCGCGGTGCGTCGAACTAACCCGGCTCCCATCCGCTGCGGTAGCTGCGCTTCAACAACGCATCCGAGTCCGGCACGTTGCGCACCCGCATGGCGGCGCCGTCGTAGTCGATGCGCTTGCCGGCGTTCAGCGCCACGACTCCGAGCAGCATGATCTCGGTGAGTCGTGCCGAGTATTCGAAGGGACTGGTGGTCTTCTGCGTGCCGCGGATCGCGTCCACCCAGTTCACCTCGTGGCTGGTCTTGATGCGCGGGTAGGTCTCTGGCGGCTTGCCCACGGACTCGTGCAGCGACTTCGGCAGCAGGCGCGGATTGAAGCCATAGGTGTCGTGCAGCAGCTTGCCCTTGCTGCCGACGAACAGCACACCGCCGCCCTTGTTGAGCTCCTCGTCGCCCATCTCGAGGGGCTTGGGAGGCGTGAGCCCGCCGTCGTACCAGGTCATGCGCACCGCGGGCCGCGCTCCCTTGGCGGGGAATTCGTAGTACGTCGTGCAGGCGGACGGATAGGTATCGTGGTTATACGGCGTCGACACGGTCTCGACGCGCGTCGGCAGGTCCAGGTCCAGCGCCCAGAACGCGGAGTCGATGAGATGGGCGCCCATGTCGCCGATGGCGCCCACGCCCCAGTCGGTCCAGCCGCGCCAGTTGAACGGGTGGTAGATAGGGTGGTACTCGACGTAGCGCGAGGGCCCGAGGAACAGGTCCCAGGCGAGCTTGTCGGGCGGCGCGTAACTGCCGAACGAGCCCGCGGCGCGCGTCATCACGCCATTCATGTTCCAGGGAAGATCCCTGGCGTTCGGCGGCAGTGGTGCCGGCCGCGGAATGCCCTGGGGCCAGTACGCCAGCGGCCGGTTGGTCCATACGTGCACTTCGGAGATCGTGCCGATGGCGCCGGACTGGATGTACTCGTTGACCACGCGCGCGTCGTCCGATGAATGACCCTGGTTGCCCATCTGCGTCTGGACCTTGGTCTTGGCGGCGCGCTCGGCGAGCATGCGGCACTCTTCGACCGACCAGGCGAGGGGCTTCTGCACGTAGACGTGTTTGCCGAGGTCCATGGCAGCCAGCGCAATCAGCGCGTGCGTGTGGTCGGGCGTGGCGATGACCACCGCGTCGATGTCCTTCTGCCTGGCGAGCATCTCGCGGTAGTCGGTGTAGCGCTTCGCCTTCGGAAGCTGCGGCTGGAGCCTGGTCCAGCCGTCGATCGCCGCCTGTGCGCGCTGCTTCTGCGTCTCGTCCGTGGCCTGCGCGAGGCGCTGCTGCGCCTGCTCGAGCTGCTTCGGAATGTCGGCGAAGCGCGAGTCTGCGAAGTTCCAGTCGACGTCGCACAGCGCCACGATGTTCTGGCTCGAGAGCGCCTGCAGGTTGGCGCGTCCCATGCCGCCGACGCCGACGGCCGCGATGTTGACGCGGTCGCTGGGCGCGATGCGCTTCGACTTGCCGAGCACGTGGCGCGGCAGGAGTGTGAACGCGGCGGTGGCGGCCGCGGCGTTGCGCATGAATTCGCGGCGCGGGAGCGGAGGCTTGCGGATGGAACGACGATTCATTGCGGGTTCTCCATGAGACTACGGCCAGCCTGGCAAGGCTTCCTGAACTCACAGTCCGGTGGCGGACCGTTCACACCATAGCCTCTGCCGAGGTTCGCCGTCTTGTCCAGCACGGGCGGGGCGTGGCGCTAGGCGCCGGCGCCGATCGGCTTTTCGAGCGAGATGCGCGCGATCTCGAAGCCCCGCCGAAAATCGCGCACATGCTTCGCCATCCATTCCTCCGCCTGGAGGTGGTTTTTGTCACGGACGGCAGCGGCGATGCGTCGCTGCGCAATCGCGATGCGCGCAGCGGCCTGCGGGACCTTGTCGATGAGCGTGGCCAGCGCGGGGGCCAGCATCTGCAGCAGCGGCTCGTGCGCAAGCATGAACACGCCGTTGTGCGTGGCTTCGCCCACCGCGCGGAAGAACTCCGGCGTCTGGTCCACGCTGACTTCGAGTTCCGCCACCGCTTCGATGCGCGCGAGATCCGCGGCGCGACGATTGCGCGCGGCGGCCGCGGCGATGGGCGGCTCGAGCGCGGTCAGTGCTTCCCAGACATCCTGGTAGGTGACGTCGTGCAGCGCGAGCGCACGGCTGACGCCGGCCGCGACCGTGCCGCGCGCCGGGCGCGTCACCATCATGAGCTTCGATCCGCGCTCGCGTTTCAGCACGCCGTTCGATTCGAGCTCGCGCAGCGCCTCGCGCACCGTGCCGCGATGCACGCCGAACTGGCGCGCCAGTTCCATCTCCGGCGGCAGGCGCTCGCCTTCGTTGATCGTGCGATCGGTGATGCGGGCGAGCAGGGCGCTCGCCACCTTGCGATACGCCGGCTCGACGCGGATGGGCGCGAACTCCGGCACGGCGGCGGGGGATTCGTGGTTGGCGCGGGCCCGTCGGGCGCGGGTCATGCCGTCAACTCGTAGAGCTGGCGGCCAATGAGCATGCGACGGATTTCCTGTGTGCCGGCGCCGATCTCGTAGAGCTTGGCGTCGCGCAGCAGCCGCCCCGCGGCGTACTCGTTGATGTAGCCGTTGCCGCCCAGCGCCTGGATGGCCTCGAGGCAGGCCTGCGTGGCGCGGTCGGCGCCGAACAGGATGGCCGCGGCCGCGTCCTGGCGCGAGCAGGTGCCGGCATCGCACGCCCGGCCGATGGCATAGGAATAGGCGCGGGCCGCGTTCAGGCTCGCGTACATGTCGGCGACCTTGGCCTGCATCAATTCGAAGTTGCCGATGGGCTGGCCGAACTGCTTGCGTTCATGCACGTACGGCAGCACCAGGTCGAGAGCCGCGGCCATGAGGCCGAGCGGCCCGCCGCCGAGCACCGCGCGCTCGTAGTCCAGGCCACGCATCAACACGCGCACGCCGCCGTTGACCTCGCCGAGCACGTTGGACAGCGGCACGCGGCAGTTTTCGAACACGAGCTCGCTGGTCGAGGAGCCGCGCATGCCGAACTTGTCCAGCTTCTGCGCGCTGTAGAAGCCGTCCCAGCCTTTTTCGACGATGAAGGCCGTGATGCCCTTCGGGCCGGCGGCCGGGTCGGTCTTGCCGTACACCACCACGACGTCGGCGTCGGGTCCGTTGGTGATCCACATCTTGCGGCCGGTGAGGCTGTAGCCGTCCTGGGTCTCCTCGGCCTTGAGCGTCATGCCGACCACGTCGGAGCCGGCGCCGGGCTCGCTCATGGCGAGCGCGCCCACGTGCTCGCCGCTCACCAGCTTCGGCAGGTAACGGTCGCGCTGCGCGTCGTTGGCGTTGAGCGCGATCTGGTTCACGCACAGGTTGGAGTGCGCGCCGTAGGAGAGGCCGACCGAGCCCGAGGCGCGCGAGATTTCCTCCATGGCGATGATGTGCGCCAGGTAGCCGAGGTTGGCGCCGCCCCAGCGCTCGGGAACGGTGATGCCCAGCAAGCCGGCGTCGCCCAGCTCGGGCCACAGGTCGCGCGGGAATTCGTTGCTGCGGTCGATGTCGGCGGCGCGCGGCGCGATGCGCTCGCGCGCGAAGCGCCTGACCTGCGCGCGCACCTCGTCGAGCTCCTCGCCGAGCCCGAAGTCGAAATCGCAGCGATCGAGTGCGTTCATTTGCGGGGATGATCCCTTGCCTTCAAATGTACGGTTGTACTATTGTCCGACAATCATGCCGGTGCTCGAAACGAAAGTCGATAGGAAAAGCGCCGAGTTCGCGGCCAACGCGGCCGCGCTGCGTGCGCTGGTCGAGGAATTGCGTGCGCGGCAAGCCCGCAGCGCGCTCGGCGGCGGCGAGGCGGCCCGTGCCAGGCACGTGGGCCGGGGCAAGTTGCTGCCGCGCGACCGGGTCGAAATGCTCCTCGACCCGGGCAGCCCGTTCCTGGAGCTCTCACCGCTCGCCGCCTTCGGCATGTACGGCGACGAGTCGCCCGGCGCGGGCATCATCACCGGCATTGGCCGTATCGCCGGGCGCGAATGCGTGGTGGTGTGCAATGACCCGACGGTCAAGGGCGGCACCTACTACCCGGTCACGGTGAAGAAGCACCTGCGCGCGCAGCGCATCGCCGAGGAGAACCGTCTGCCCTGCGTGTACCTGGTCGACTCCGGAGGCGCGCACCTGCCGAGCCAGGACGAGGTGTTCCCGGACCAGGAGCACTTCGGACGCATCTTCTTCAACCAGGCCAACATGTCGGCCGCGGCGATCCCGCAGATCGCCGTGGTCATGGGTTCGTGCACGGCCGGCGGTGCCTACGTGCCCGCGATGAGCGACGAATCCATCATCGTGCGCAACCAGGGCACGATCTTCCTCGGCGGGCCGCCGCTGGTGAAAGCCGCGACCGGCGAAGTGGTCAGTGCCGAAGACCTCGGCGGCGGCGAGGTGCACGCGAAAATCTCCGGCGTGGTCGATCATCTCGCGGAGAACGACACGCATGCGCTCGGCATTGCGCGCCGCATCGTCGGCAGCCTGCCGCCCGACGCGCTCGCGAATGTCGCGCCGGCGACCGCCGCCTTCGAAGAGCCGCGTTACCCGGCCGAGGATCTCTACGGGCTCATCCCCGCCGACACGCGCAAGCCGTACGACCCGCGCGAGATCATCGCGCGCCTGGTCGACGGCAGCGACTTCGACGAGTGGAAGGCGCGCTTCGGCACGACGCTCGTGACCGGCTTCGCGCGCATCCATGGCATGCCGGTGGCCATCCTGGCCAACAACGGCATCCTGTTCTCGGATTCCGCGCAGAAGGGAGCGCACTTCATCGAGCTCGCCTGCCAGCGGCGCGTACCTCTGGTGTTCCTGCAGAACATCACCGGCTTCATGGTCGGCCGCAAATACGAGAACGAGGGCATCGCGCGCCACGGCGCCAAGATGGTGACGGCCGTGGCCTGTGCGCGCGTGCCGAAGCTCACGGTCATCGTCGGTGGCAGCTTTGGCGCCGGCAATTACGGCATGTGCGGCCGCGCATACGCGCCGCGCTTCCTGTGGTCGTGGCCGAACTCGCGCATTTCCGTGATGGGCGGCGAGCAGGCAGCCAACGTGCTGGCGACGGTGCGGCGCGATGCCATCGAGGCCAAGGGCGGCACCTGGAGCGCCGACGAAGAATCGGATTTCAAGGCGCCGATCCGCGCGCAGTACGAAGAGCAGGGCAATCCGTACTACGCTACGGCACGTCTCTGGGACGACGGGGTGATCGATCCCGCCGACACGCGCCGCTGCCTGGCGCTGGGCCTGGCGCTCGGCCTGCGGCAGCCGGTGCCCGAGACCCGTTTCGGCGTCTTCCGGATGTGATGCGTGGCTAACTACCAGAACCTCGAGATCGATTCGCGTGGGGCGGTGCGCTGGATCTGGCTGAACCGCCCCGAGGTGCGCAATGCCTTCAACGACGCGCTGGTCGGCGAGATCGCCGGGGCATTCGCCGACGTCGAGGCCGCGCCGGACGTGCGCGTGGTCGTGGTGGCCGCGCGCGGGCCGGCATTCTGCGCGGGCGCCGACCTCAACTGGATGCGCTCGATGGCCGGCTTCAGCCACGCCGACAACCACGCCGACGCCCTGCGCGTCGCGCGCATGTTCCATGCCGTGCACTCCTGCTCGCGGCCGGTGATCGCGCGCGTCCAGGGCGATGCCTATGGCGGCGGCGTGGGGCTGGCCGCCGCCTGCGACATCGTGATCGCCTCGGACAACGTGAATTTCGGCCTGTCGGAAGTGCGCCTCGGCATCGTGGCGGCCACGATCTCGCCGCACCTGGTGCGTGCCATGGGCGCGCGCCAGGCGGCGCGCTACATGCTGACCGCGGAGAGATTCGACGCGCAGCGCGCGCGCGAGCTGGGACTGGTGCATGAAGTCACCAGCGCCAGCGGGCTCGACTTCGAGGTCGAGCGCCAGGCGACCGTGCTGCTGTCATCGAGCCCGGCGGCGCTAGCCGCCACCAAGCGGCTGCTGGCCGACGTGGTCGAGGCGCCGATGGACGACGTGCTGCTGGCCGCCACCGCCAAGTGCATTGCCGATGCGCGTGTCTCGCCCGAAGGGCGCGAAGGCATCGCCGCCTTCCTCGAGAAGCGTGTGCCCGGCTGGGTACCGAAGAAATAGCGTGTTCTCGAAGCTGCTCATCGCCAATCGCGGCGAGATCGCCTGTCGCATCGCGCGCACGGCGCGGCGCCTCGGGATCCGCACCGTGGCGGTGTACTCGGATGCCGATGCGAAAGCCGCGCATGTCGCGGCCTGCGACGAGGCGGTACGCATCGGCGGTGCCTTGCCGCGCGACAGCTACCTGCGCGGCGATGTCATCCTGGAGGCGGCGCGCCGCACCGGCGCCCAGGCAATTCATCCCGGTTACGGGTTCCTGTCCGAGAACGCGGAGTTCGCGCGCGCCTGCGCGGCGGCCGGGATGGTGTTCGTGGGGCCCACGCCCGCGGCCATCGAGGCCATGGGTTCGAAGTCCGCCGCCAAGGCCCTCATGGAAAAGGCGGGAGTGCCGCTGACGCCGGGCTATCACGGTGACCGTCAGGAACCGGAGTACCTTCTCGAGCAGGCGCGACGCACAGGTTTTCCCGTGCTGATCAAGGCCGTGGCGGGCGGCGGCGGCAAGGGCATGAGGCGCGTCGACGCGGCGGAGCATTTCATCGAGGCGTTGGCTGGCTGCCGGCGCGAAGCGCAGGCGGCATTCGGCGACGATCGCGTGCTGGTCGAGAAGTACCTGAGCCCCGCGCGCCACGTCGAGGTGCAGGTGTTCGGCGATACGCAGGGCGGCTGCGTCTATCTATTCGAACGCGACTGCTCGGTGCAGCGCCGGCACCAGAAGGTCATCGAGGAAGCGCCCGCGCCCGGCATGACGCCCGAGCGGCGGCAGCGCATGGGCGAGGCGGCCGTGGCCGCGGCCCGCGCGGTCGAGTACACCGGCGCGGGCACCGTGGAGTTCATCGTCGGCGCGGACGGCGCGTTCTACTTCATGGAAATGAACACGCGACTGCAGGTCGAGCATCCGGTGACCGAGATGATCACCGGCCTCGACCTGGTGGACTGGCAACTGCGCGTCGCCGCGGGTGAGCCGCTGCCGCTCGCGCAGTCGCAACTCGCGGTCCACGGCCATGCGATCGAAGCGCGGGTCTATGCCGAGGACCCGGCGCGCGAATTCCTGCCGTCGATCGGCACGCTCGAGCACCTGGCGACCCCGGAGACTTCCGCGGACCTGCGCATCGACACCGGCGTGCGCCAGGGCGACGAGATCACGCCCTACTACGACCCGATGATCGCCAAGCTCATCGTGCACGGCGCCACGCGCGCGCAGGCCGTCGCGAAGCTGCGCGCCGCGCTCGCGGACTTCCACGTGGCAGGCGTGCGTACCAACGTTGAGTTCCTGCATCGACTGACCAGCGCACCGTCGTTCGTCGAGGCCCGCCTCGACACCGGTCTCATCGAGCGTGAGCGCGCCCACCTGCTGCCTCCGGCAGCCCCGCCGCCGGATGCCGCCTGGGCGCTGGCGGCGCGCGCGGTGCTGCCCGCTGGCGACGCGTCGCGGTCTCCCTGGGACGCGCGTGATGGCTGGCGCCTCGGCGGCCGCGCGACGCGCAACGTCAGGTTGCGATCGGCGACCTGGGAGAGGAACCTCGCCCTCGACTTCGGCGACGCCACGACCCCGCGCGACCAGGGCGGCGCGGTCGCGACGCGCGACGCGGTGCACGTGTTCCACGACGGCGCCCACCACGCATTCACGGTCGTGGATCCCTATCTACCGACGTCGGAAGGCGCGGACGCGCACGGCGGACTCACCGCGCCCATGCCGGGCCGCATCCTCTCGGTGCTGGTGACGGCGGGCGAGCGGGTGGCGCGCGGTGCGCCGCTGATGATCATGGAGGCCATGAAAATGGAGCACACCGTGAAGGCTCCCGCCGATGGCGTCGTCGAGAAGCTGATGTGCGGCGAGGGTGACCAGGTCCGCGAAGGCGCCGAACTGCTGAAACTTGCGCCAGCCTGACGAGGCGCAGCCCGCGCCTCGCGGGTATGCTTCGTGTCCAAGGGCCACCCCAACGAGACCACCGGAGTCACCATGAAGTCGATCTTGCTCGCGGCAACGGGCTTGCTGCTGTGTCTCACGGCCCACGCGGCCGAAACCACGCGCTACACCGCGCTGGTGAACGGCGGCAAGGACAAGGCCGGCCACCTCTGGGTCACCCGCGACGGCGCGAAGAGCAACGTCGAGTACTACTTCAAGGACAACGGGCGCGGCCCCGAGTTGAAGGAGGAATTCACCACCGCCGCGGACGGCACCTTCGACACCTACAAGGTCAAGGGCGAATCCACCTTCGGCGCGCTGGTCGACGAGAGTTTCACGCGCACCGGGAACAAGGCCCGCTGGAAGTCCACTTCCGACCAGGGTGAGCAGACGGTCAGGGGACTGGCGTTGTATTCGCCGCTCGGCGGCACTCCCGAAGGAATCTCCGTGGCCTTCGCCGCGCTGGCGCGCAGCAAGAACGGCAAGGTGCCGATGATCCCGAGCGGGACGCTCACCTGGAGCAAGGTGCAGACGGCGGAGATCCAGAAAGGCGGCCAGAAGCGCCAGGTACAACTGGTGGCGCTGACCGGCGTCGGCTTCACGCCCACGGTCGCCTGGGCCACCACGGACAAGACGCCACGGCTGTTCGCGTTCATCCTGCCCGGTTTCTTCACCCTGATCGAGGAGGGTTGGGAAGCGAGCGGTGCGGACCTCGAGCCGCGGCAGGTCGCCGCCGAGAAGGACATGCTGGCGGCGCTGAACCAGCGCGTGGCCCACAAGCTCGACGGCTCGACGCTGATCCGCAACGCGCGCATCTTCGACAGCGAGCACGCCACGGTGGGCGTGTCCGCGGACGTGCTGCTCAAGGATGGCCGCATCGTGTCCATCGACTATCCCAACGAAGCGGGCGCGGTGAAGCACAAGGCGGATCACACCGTGGACGCGGCCGGGCGCGTCCTCCTGCCGGGCCTGTTCGACATGCACACGCACTTCTCGGCCTGGGACGGCGGCCTGCACCTCGCGGTCGGCGCCACCACGATCCGCGACATGGGCAACGACAACGATACGCTGCAAAAGATCATCGCGGACGAACAGGCCGGCGGCCTGCTGTCGCCACACATCGTCCCCGCGGGATTCATCGAGGGCGAGAGCCCCAAGGCGTCGCGCGGCGGCTTCGTCATCAACAATCTCGACGAAGCGAAGCGGGCCATCGACTGGTACCACGCCCACGGCTACCCGCAGATCAAGGTCTACAACTCCTTCCCGAAGGAGATCCTGGCGGAGACCACCGCCTACGCGCACGACAAGGGCATGCGGGTCAGCGGACACATCCCGGCGTTCATGCGCGCGCAGGACGCGGTGCTCGACGGCTACGACGAGATCCAGCACATCAACCAGGTGCTGCTCAACTTCCTGGTCACCGACACCACCGACACGCGCACGCTCGAGCGCTTCTATCTACCCGCCGAGAAGCTCGCCGACATGGATTTCGACAGCAAACCGGTGCAGGACTTCATCCAGCTGCTGGTGCGGCACAAGACGGTCATCGACCCGACGCTCGCCACTTTCAATTTCATCCGCCAGAAGGACGGCGAGATGTCGCAGGAATTCGCAGCCGTGGCCGACCACGTCCCGCCGGACGTGCGGCGCGGCTTCCTCGCGGGGCAGATCAAGATTCCCGATGACGCCACCTACGCGCGCTACACCAGGTCGTACCAGAAGATGATCGATTTCACCGGGCGCATGTACCGCGCCGGCATCCCGCTCGTGGCCGGCACCGACGACATCCCCGGCTTCACGCTGCAACGCGAGCTCGAGCTGCTGGTCGAGGCAGGGCTCACGCCGGCGCAGGCGCTGCAGGTCGCGACTTACAACGGCGCGAAATACGCCCGCGTGCTCGACGACCGCGGTGTCGTCATGCAGGGCAAGCGCGCCGACCTGGTGCTGTGCGACGGCGACCCGACGAAGGACATCTCCGACATCCGCAAGATGGTGCTGGTGTTCAAGGACGGCGTGGCCTACTACCCGGGCGAGATCCACGAGGCGCTCGGCGTCAAGCCGTTCGCCGCGCCGCTCAAGGTGCAGTAGCCGCGGAAGTAGTTAGCCCGGGAACTCCAGCATGGCGTCCGCGACGCTGGCCGGTTTCCCGGGCGCGAACAGCGCGCCGAGCCCGCCGCCCGTGTAGATGAGCGCCACGATGTGGTCGTCGGCGTTCAGGCCGAGGCCCTTCTTCACCTCGGGGTCGTAGCAGGCTTCCCCGGTCTTCCAGGCCGCCGCGTAGCCGAAGTTGTGCAGGGCGATGAGGATGTTCTGCGCCGCGGCGCCGGCCGCGAGGATCTGCTCGATGATGGGTATCTTGGTGCCGGGTACCGCGCGGCAGGCGACCAGGATGATGAGCGGTGCGCGCAGCGCCTTGTCGTGCTCGCGCTGCAGGTCGCCGGCCGAGATGTTCGGGTGGCGCCGCATGGCCGAGGCGGCCAGCAGGTCGCCGAACTTCCGACGCTTCTCGCCGGCGATCAACATGAAGCGCCACGGGCGCAGGCGCCCGTGATCGGGCGCGCGCACCGCGGCCTGCAGGACGGTGTCGAGATGGTCCTGCGTGGGCGCCATGTCGCCGTACGACTTGGCGCTGCTTCGCGTGGTCAGTGCTTCGATCGCGTCCATGAGGCTTACGCGAGCGAGTGATAGACGTTCTGCACGTCGTCGTTCTGCTCGAGCGCGTCCACCATCTGCAGCACCTCGGTGGCCTGCGCCTCGGGCAGCTCCATCGGCGTGGTGCACACGAACTCGTGCGCGGCGGACAGCGGGTGGATGCCGCGCTTCTCGAGCGCTTCCTGCATGTGGCCGAAGTCGGCGAACAGGCAGCGCGCCACCAGCTGCGGCTCGCCCTTGTCGCCGGTCCCCTCGCCGAATTCCTCGAGTCCGTGATCGATGAGATAGAGCTCGAGGTCGTCCTGGTCGATGCCCGCGGGATTGAGCCGGAACACGCCCATCTTGCGGAACTGGAACGCGACGCTGCCGGCCGTGCCGAGATTGCCACCGGCCTTGGAGAAGATGGTGCGCACCTGCGCGACCGTGCGCGTGGCATTGTCGGTGGCCGCTTCGACCAGCACCGGGATGCCGTGCGGCGCGTAACCCTCGTAGATGATCTGTTCGTAGTTGGCCGAGTCCTTGCCGAGCGCACGCTTGATGGCGGCCTCGACTTTGTCCTTCGGCATGTTGATGGCGCGCGCGTTCTGCACCTGGCGCCGCAGCGCCGGGTTGGAATTGACGTCGCCGCCGCCGGCCTTGACGGCCATGTTGATGTCCTTGGCGATCCGCGCGAATTGCTTCGCCATGCGGTCCCAGCGGGCAAACATCGTGTGTTTGCGTACTTCGAATATGCGTCCCATAAGGGGGGCGATTCTCGCAAAAAGTCGCCGTTCGCGAAGGGAAAACTTGTTCCGGACGCTTCGGCCGCGGGAATATTCGCCGCCTGTTCGGGAGGGAGCATGCAGGACACGATGAAGATGGCCGGTGAGGTCGCATCACACGCGCTCTGGAGCGTCTCCGATGGCGCCATGCTGACACCGCTGCTCGGCTACCTGGATTCGGACCGCTCACGGCGCATGGAACGGATCGCGATGGGCTCGGCGCAGGCAGTCGCCTATGGCTCGAGGAAACTCGAGGCACCCGCGCCGGGCACCTTGGGCACCGTCTTCGTGAAGGACGGCATCGTCACGCTGCCCACCGGACGGTGCGATGCGCTCATCGTCACCATAGGCTTTTCGGACGATCCGGCAAAACGGTTCGAGCTCCTCGTTCCATACCGCAATGCCAGGCACACGGATGGTTTTGCCGTTCACCGGTTGAAGCTCACCCAGAAAACGGGGATCGCCGACGACCAGGTGGAGGGTCTGTTCGACGCGTTCGTCACCGGCCTCGAGTCGCACGAGCAGGGCGGACGCCTGTGGAAGGAAAAATACGTCGATCAGGCCGGCGACACCGCCGGGAGCGCCGGCGAGGAGAGCACGGATTTCACCGAGGAGGAGTTCGCCCTGCTCAAGAGAGCCGTGTTTCACCTGCTCCAGTACGTCGGCAGGGCCGACGGCAAGCTCAATTTCAAGGAATTCGCAGCCCTCAAGAACATCCTCAGGGAACCTGAAAGGTTCGGCAGCCCATTGCTCAATCGCCTTGCCACCAACACGCTCGAAGGATTTTCCAACTGGTGCGTGGTCGCTTCGGTGGCCAACGAACGCGTGCATCTCGAGGAGCTGACGGAAGCGCGCGAGATCGTCAATGCGAAGCTCTCGGCGGAAGAGTCGCGGACGTTCAGGCGTGCCCTGCTGGACATCGCCACGGAAATCGCCAGGGCCTCCGGCGGGTGGTTCTCGAAGTCGAAGATCAGCAGCGAGGAACAGCGCGTGCTGGGCTGCATTGCTTCCGCGCTGGGCCTCGGCTCGCAGTGAGGAGTACGCGTCTTCAGTTCGCCGCGTCGCGGACCGGGATGGCGATGTTGCAGACGTCGATGTGGCCCGCGGTGACCAGGTACCACTCGTCGCGGCGATTGCGGCGTGATTCGACGTACTTCGTGAACAGCGGCGTATCGGTGCGCAGGACTTCGAGCGCCGTGCGTTCGGACTCGGGTACATCGGCCGCGATTCGCGCGGACTCAATCATCATCGGCAGTTCCGGCTTCTCGTAGTAACCCATGGCGCCGCTGCCTCGCGGCAGCGACGAGAGCAGCTCGATGCCCTTCAGGACCCGCCCGGCGGTGACGATGTTCCGGTCCAGCTGGCGCGGGGCCTGCCCGATAACCACGTACAGCTCCGCGCCGCTGCCGTTGTCGGGCCAGTTGTCGCGGCCCACGCCGAGCACGCCGTAGCAATGCGTCATCCACACCTGTCCGGAAGGCTTGCGTTCGATGCCGACCGGGAAGCCATCGAGCCAACCGGTCTCCGGTGCGTACCCGTCGGCGTCAGGTAGTTTGACGACGGGCAACCCCTTGTTCCACGGGATGACGATCTCTTCCGGCAGCTTGCGCTTCGCGGTCTCGCTGGGCCGCGAGTTGTCGGTGTCGCCCCACTGCGCCACGAAATTGTCCTGTACCCGGCCGACCGGCAGGCCGTCGAAGAATTTCTCGCGGGTGAGGCGCTTGATGTTGGCGACGTGTTCGGGCGCGAAGCGCGGCGCGAGCTCGATGACCACGCGTCCGCCGCGCAGCTGCAGGTACAGCGTGTTCTCGGGGTTCGGGCGCCGCCAGTCGGAGGGTTGAGCAGCCTCGAGCACCTGCGCCGTGGTCGGCGGCTTCTCACGGTTGGAGTTGCCGATGGCGAGGGCGGTACCCGCGCCGAGCAGCAAGGCGACGGCCAGCAGCTTGCGCATCATCGCCGGCGGATCTTCCCGCCGATGCGCAGCGAGCGCGTCGCGATGCGCACTTCGATCAGGAACATGAGGAACGACAGGGACAGGCAGGTCATCGACGCGACGAACGTGGCGGCGACAATGGCGCCGATGTTCATGGGGCTGAAGGCGCTGGCGAACAACATGGTGACCACCAGCGCCGTCAGGAACGCCGAAGTGGTCGACAGCGCAATGGCGCCGTTGATGTAACGCGTCCGGCGGACGATGAACTTGAGATCTTCGTCGATGTGGGCGATGCGCGCGGGATCGGTGGCGAGCTCGCGGCGATCCTCGAGCGTCCGCGCACGATCCACGATGCGCGCCAGCCGCGCCGTGAGCATGCTGAGCGTGACGCCCACGCCCGAGAGCAGGAATACCGGGCCGAGCGCCAGCTGGATCAGCCTCGCCACGTGCTCGGTTTGCAGGTCGACGCCAAACATTGCGCGCGAGTGTGCCATACCCGCGGAGCCAATGCTGCCGGACGCGTGAACTAGTACGATGGCGGCCGGTCCGATCACCCAGCTAACTAACAGGTGAGCTCCATGCTGCGAACACTCGTCTTCTCGATCGCACTCATAGTCGCCGCGTCCGTGCTGGGCTGCCAGGTCAAGCAGGTGGGTGGCGGGCGCGAGTCCATCTCGGTCAAGGGCCTGGCGGAGAAGCCCATCCAGGCGGATCGCGCCGAGTGGACCGTGAGCCTGCAGGTGCAGGGCGCGACTATTGCCGAAGCGCTGGGCAAGCTGCGCAAGGAAAAGCCCGCGCTGGACAAATTCCTCGCCGACGCCGGCTTCGAGGCCGCGGCGCTCCGCGACTCGAACGAATCCGCCGAGCCCAATTTCGAGGAAGTCGAAGGGCGCAACGGCAACATGCGCAGCGTCCAGGTGGGACACGTCGCGCGCCAGTCGGTCACCATCACGACCACGGACCTGGCGCGCGTGGCGGCGGCTTCGCGCGGCATCGTGCAGTTCCAGGCCGACGGCCATCCCGTGACCTTCGGCGCGCCGCAATACCTGGTTTCGAACCTGGAAGAAGTGAAGATGTCGCTGATCGGCGCGGCCATGCAGAACGCCAAGGTGCGCGCCGGCGAATTCGCCAAGAACGGCGACGTGAAAGTGGGCTCGATGCGCTCGGCATCGCAGGGCGCGTTCTACATCCTGCCGGCCGGCGCCAACGCGGACGTCAGCGACTGGGGCGGAACTTACGACAAGAGCACCATCGACAAGATCGCGCGCGTGGTGGTCACGGTCGACTATCGAATCAACTAGTCACCTTCGAGACGTGCGAGGCCACCGCCTGCCAGCGGCCATCGCGTTTCACGAATACGTCGGTGAAGCGGCACTTGCAGCTCGCGTCCTTGCCGTGATCCGTGGCGACGAAGTCGTTCAGACCCGTGACCGTGGCGACGTCGCCGTACACGTGCACCTTGAGGTCGCCCATCTTGAATGAAGTCATCTTCCATTCGCCGGACTTCACCGCGCTGATGTCATCGTCGCGGTTGTAGGTTTTCCCGTCCGTGTCGGTGAACAGGTATTCCGGGGCCATCAGCTTGTCGAGCCAGGCGGCATCGCCGGTGACGTAGGCCTGGCTCCAGGCGTTCTCGGTATCCTTCAGGAGTTGTTCGGTAGTGGGGGGAGCCGCGAGGGCGGCGGCGGAAGCCAGCAGCAGCCCGATGAATACGGTACGCACGCTCATGGTGTTCTCCTTACTGTGTCAGCCGGGCGAGGATTTGGAAGTGCTCAGGTCTGTGGCGCGACGACGCTGGTATGGCCCGCCACGCATTGCCAGCGGCCGTCGCGCTTTGCGAACACCAGCGTCGAACGATAGGTGCCTGATTCTTCCTTGCCCTTGTAGACAGCCTCTATCGTGTACAGGGTCGTGAGCACGGCGTATTTGCCGTAGCCGCGCACGCTGTCGTCCACGATCTTCACGGACTTCACCACCTGGTCGCCGGACGTCATCGTGGCGAGGTACTGGTCGCGGGTGAAGACAGCGCCCAGTTCGTCGACGCCCTGGAATTCTGCGGCGAGCACCTTCGCCAGGAATTCCCTGTCCTGCTTGACCAGTGCGTCGCCCCAGTCCGCCAGCAGCCTGGACAACTGTTGTTCGGTCGAATCCGCGGCCGGCGAGAACGCCGGCGTGCATGCGACCAGGATGATCAGCAAGGCCCGAAAGACTTTCATGACTTGCTCCCACCGCGCGTGTTGTTGTGATTGGAGCGGGCGGCGGCGCGGACGCCGGACGTGCGCGCAAGTTCACGCCGCGCGGCGCGGCCTGTCAATGACGGGAGACAGGGCGCAACTAGTTTGCTGCGCTGCGTGAGCAGCTGCGGGGCAGCAGTCAGGCCAGCAGCGCTTCTTCCACGCGCGAGGCGCGCTTGCGCTCGTGCTCGAGCAGCATGCGCTTGCGGATGCGGATGCTCTTCGGCGTGACCTCGACCAGCTCGTCGTCCGCGATGAACTCCACCGCGTACTCGAGCGTGAGCTCGATGGGCGGCGTGAGGATCAGCGCGTCATCCTTGCCGGCGGCGCGGATGTTGGTGAGCTTCTTGGTCTTGATCGGGTTCACGACCAGGTCGTTGTCGCGCGAGTGGATGCCGATGATCATGCCCTCGTACAC
>DASSRK010000156.1:0-24318 GCA_035701825.1 Steroidobacteraceae bacterium | reverse complement strand
GTGCCCGTGAAGTACAGGTGGTGCAGGGTGCCCAGCACGCCGCCGCTCAGGAACACGATGGTGGCGAACAGCACCGCCGTGGTGGCGCTCGTCGCGCGCAGGAGCCCCAGCCGCGTGAACAGGAAGGCGATGACCGCCGTGGCGAACACTTCGAAGAAGCCTTCGACCCACAGGTGCACCACCCACCATCTCCAGTACTCGACCAGGGAGATGTGCGTGTGTTCACCCCACATGAGCCCGGCGCCGTAGAACAGGCCGATGCACACGGTGCTGGCGAACAGCAGGGAGATGATGGACTTGTTCTCGCCACCCTTCTTGATGGCCGGCCACAACGCGCGTCCGACCAGCGTCAGCCAGATGCCGAGGCCGGCGAACAGGAAGATCTGCCAGAAGCGGCCGAGATCGACGTACTCCCAGCCCTGGTGGCCGAACCAGAAGTTCTTCGCCAGGCCGAGTTTCTGCATCACCGCCAGCCACTGGCCGGTGAAGGCGCCCACCACGATGATGAGCAGGCAGGTGAACAGCACGTTGACGCCGAGTCGCTGGAACTTCGGCTCGTGACCGGAGATCGCCGGCCCGATGTACAGGCCCATGCCGAGCCAGGCGGTGGCGATCCACAGCACCGCGAGCTGCGTGTGCCAGGTGCGGCTGAGTGAATAGGGCAGGACGTTGGCGAGCTGGAAGCCGTACGCCTCCTGGCCCTCGACCTGGTAGTGAGCCGTGATGGCGCCCAGCAGGATCTGCGTGAGGAACAGCGCGATCACCAGCCAGAAATATTTGGCGGTGGCGCGCATGGACGGCGTGACGCGGATCATCGCCAGCGGATCGCTGGCCGGCAACGCCGGCGGCGCGTCGTCCTTGTGGCGCGCGTGGTGCCAGCCCAGCAGCGCGATGCCAGCGATCAGGAACAGCACGCTGAACACCGTCCACATCAGCAGGTGCCCGGGCGGCGTGTTGCCCACCAGCGGCTCGTGCGGCCAGTTGTTGGTGTAGGTGACCGTGCCGCCGGGGCGCTCGGTGGTGGCGGCCCAGGCGGACCACCAGATGAACGCGGTGAGCGCTTCACGGTTGCCCGCGTCGGGCACCGTGTCTTCTTTCATCGCGTAGCCCTTGCGCAGCTCGTGCAGCGCCGGGTCGTTGCCGAACAGCGTGTAGTAGTGTGCCGCGACGCTGCGGATGGCTGCGGCGCGTCCCGCGTCGACGGTCACCGTGTCGGTGGCCGCGTCGTAGCTGTTGTGGCGAATGCGCTGGGTCAATCGCGCGACCGCCGCGGCCTGCTGGTCGGCGCCGAGCTCGCCGTACGGCGCGCCGTGCGTGGCGCGCGCATCGCGATCCAGGATCGCGAGCGCCTCGCGATGCAGCCAGTCCGCCGACCAGTCGGGCGCGACGTAGCTGCCGTGGCCCCAGATGGAACCGAGCTGCTGCCCGCCGATGGACTGCCAGACCTGGCGGCCCTTTTCGATGTCGGCGCGCGTGTAGAGGACTTCGCCCTGGTCCGAGACGACCCTGGCGGGTATCGGCGGCATGACCCGGTGGATTTCGGTGCCGACCCAGAGGAGCACGCTGAAGGATACGGCCAGCAGCACGCCGAGCCCGATCCACAGCTTGCGATTCGCGTTCATGGTTCTTCTCCTGATGATGGCGCCATGCTCGCCGCGCCGGCGGAAGCACGCCCTGACCTGGATCAGATGGTGACGGGGCCGCGGCCGGCGGAACTCCGCATCAAACCGTGCGCCATAGGTGTTCTCACGTATGCGCGTCCTACGGTCGCGCGCCGGGGAGTTGCGTTATGGTTGGCAGCACACGAAGCGGAGCTATTCATGAGCGAAAGCGAATTGCGCACCCTGCTTGCACAGCTGCACACGCGCCTCGGCGACGCCCGGTCGCTGGATGCCGGCGACCGGCAGATGCTGGTCACCGTCCTGGCGGACATCGAGGCTGCACTGAAGCGGGGTGACAGCGCGCCGTCGGCGGATGGCGCGGAAGAAGGCCTCGACCTGCTGGCCGCGAAATTCGAAGTGGATCACCCCGCGCTGGCGGAGACGGTGCGGCGCATCGCGGACACGCTGGGCAAGGCCGGCATCTGAAATCGAAGCGGGGCGCGCCGGCGCGCCCGCGCTCAACCGCGCAGGATGCTCGCCGCCATGTGCTCGAGCCGTGGCAGGTCGAGTAGTTCGATCTCGCGCCGGTCCACCGCGACCAGCTTCGCGTCCTGCAGGCGGCGGAATCCGCGGCTGACGCTCTCGGAGGCGAGTCGCAGGTAGTTGGCGATGTCGTTGCGCGTCATGGTCAGGCGGAAGCGTTTGGCCGAGAAGCCGCGCGCGGCGTAGCGGCGCGACAGCGACACCAGGAACGCCGCCATGCGCTCGTCGGCCGTGTAGTTGCCGGCCAGCAGCGCCGCCTTGCCGATGTCCTGGCTGAGTAGTTTGAACAGCTGCTGCTGCACGCCGGGCATGCGCGAGGCGAGCGCGGCGATGCCGGGGAACGAGAACCGGCACAGCATCACGCTGTCGAGCGCCACGGCGTTGCAGGGATACTGGTCGCGCGAGATGGCGTTGAGGCCGATGACCTCGCCCGGCAGGAAGAACCCCTGCACCTGCTCGCGGCCCTCGCTGTCGTTCACGTAGGTCTTGACGGTACCGGCCCGCACGGCGGCGATGGCGTCGAACTTGTCGCCCTCGCGGAACAGGTGCGTGCCCTCGGCGAAGGGCCCGACGTGCTCCACCAATACATGCAGCTCCGCCAGCCGGCTCTTGTCGTACCCCTGGTCGAGGCACGCCGACGAGAACGCGCACGTGCTGCAAAACCGCAGCGCATCGCCGTCATCCGCGATCGGCATCAAAGACGGTGCCGGAGCATGCATTCCGGCATGACTCCCTCGCAGGAGCTCGCTCGGGCAGCGTCCGCCCGAGTTATGCCGGAATGCATGCTCCGGCACCGTCTTATATGACACGCGAGTAGCGCGGCCTCGCGGCTGCCGCATCGCTCTTTTCCAGGTACTTGTCGAAACACATGGCGATGATACGCAGCAGCAGGCGCCCGCGCGACGTGGCGGCGATGCGGTCGCCGGTACGCACCGCGAGGCCGTCCTCGATCAGCGGCACGAGCCGCAGCAGCGCGGCGCCGAAATACTGGTCGAAGTCGATGTCGTGGCGCCGCTCGATCAGCCCGATGTCGATGGCGCCGTTGCACATGAGCTGCTGGATGACGTCGCCGCGGATCAGGTCGTCACGGTCGAGCGCCAGCCCGCGCCACACCGGCGGCTGCCCCTGGTCGAGCGCGATCTCCCAGCCCGGCAGGTCGCGCGGATTCTGGCTGAACGAATCGCCGATGTGGCTGATGGCGCTCACGCCCAGGCCTATCAGGTCGCAGTCGGCATGCGTGGTGTAACCCATGAAATTCCGGTGCAGCGTGCCCGCATCCTGGGCCAGGGCGAGGTCATCGTCCGGCAGCGCGAAGTGATCCATGCCGATGTGCCGGTAACCCGCCGCGCCCAGCCGCTCGATGGCGAGCTGCAGCAGCGCGAGCTTGTCGGCCGCGGCGGGCAGGTCCGCCTCCTCGATCTGCGTCTGTGCCTTGAACACCTGCGGCATGTGCGCGTAGCCGTACACCGCGATCCGGTCCGGCCGCGCCGCGGTCACGATGTCCAGCGTGCGCGCGAAGCCATCCGCGTTCTGCTTCGGCAGTCCGTAGATGAGATCGACGTTCACCGAGCGGAAGCCGCTGTCGCGGCACGCCTGGATGGCATCGAGCGTCTGCTCGACCGTCTGCTCGCGGTTGACCGCGCGCTGCACCACCGGGTCGAAATCCTGCACGCCGAAGCTCGCGCGGCTGAAGCCGGCCGCGGCGTAGCTGGCGATGTCGCCGAGCTGCAGGAAGCGCGGATCGAGCTCGATGGAGAAATCCCGCTCGGCGCGCGTGGTCAGCCGGAAGTGGCTGCGCAGGCTCTCCATGAGCTCGTAGATCTGCGCCGGCGAGAGGAAATTGGGCGTACCGCCGCCCAGGTGCACCTGCACGACTTCGCGGTCGCGGTCGAACCAGCGCGCCACCAGCTCGGTCTCGCGTGCCAGGCGCAGTAGATAGGGCGCGGCGCGCGAGCGGTCGCGCGTGATGATGCGGTTGCAGCCGCAGTAGAAGCACGGGCTGAAGCAGTAGGGCACGTGCACGTAGATCGACAAGGGCCGCGGAATCGGCTCGTCGTTCGAGCGCTGCGCCTGCTCGCGCAGCTGCAAGGCGCCGAAGCCGTTGTGGAACGCCGGCGCCGTCGGATACGAGGTGTAGCGCGGGCCCGGGCCGTCGTAGCGGCGCAGCAGCTCGGCGTCGAAGGTGATGGGAGACGCGGGCTGCGATGCAGTGCGGGGAATCATGGCCGGCGCTCAGCTGAATACGCGGTCGCGAGCGGTCAGGTGACCGAGCTCGGCGCCCGTGGCGCGCAGCAGCGCGAGCACCGGCGGCGACGCCATGTCGCGCCACTCGAGACCCAGGCCATCGCGCGCGCTGCGCGTCACGCAGGCGGGCAGGTGGACCGCGCGACGTGCCGCACCTTCGCCGACCAGCAGCACGACGCCGAGCTGCGCGCACACCGGCAGGCGCAGCGGTGTCTCGATGAATGCACCGCTGACGCTGGCGTCGCGCAGTACGCCGACCGCGCTGTCCCCGTTGTGCAGGCTGATGTGCACGGGCAGGTCGAGCGACACGCGTGTGCCCCAGCGATGTTCCATGAACCCGGAGCGCGCCGTGGCGTCGCGCGGGAGGCGGGCGGAGTCGTGTGGATGCGCATTCATGGTGATTTCCTCCGGAGCAGATCGAAGGCGATTGCCCTTCATGGATTCAGTATGAGCACCGGTACGCAGCTTCCGCCCTGACCTGGGTCAGACGGGCAGGGGCATCAACGGTTGCTGCGGCACGACGCGCAGGCCGCGCACCTTGCGGGCGACGCGCGGCGCCTTGCGCCGGGCCGTCCGCGGCGGTTTGACTACCAGCACGTCGCAGGGCAACGCCTCGAGCACGCGCTCGGCGGTATTGCCGATGAACACGCGTTTCAACCCGGAGCGCGACACGGCGCCCATCACCACCAGGTCCGCGCCGATCTTCCGGGCGACGTGCGGGATGCTGAACACGGGCTCGGACTCGACCAGGTGGCGGCGCGCCTTCGGCAAGCCCTGCTTGTCGGCGAAAGCCTTGAAGCGCTCCCGGCCGGCGGTGGCCTGCGCCTCGTACACCTCGCCGATGGCCGCCATGCTCATCGCCGGATCGCTGGCCAACAACCCGAACGCCGACGGAAAGTTCGCGTGCACCAGCTCGAAGCTGCCGTGCAGCGTGTGGCTCAGGAGCTTGCCGTATTCGACGATGGCGTGGTCCAGCCGTGCGGGTTTGTCGCGCGCGTGGGACGGATCGACGGCGCCCAGGATCACCGGCTTGCGCCACGCGCGTTCGTTCTTCAGCAGCAACACGGGTCGCGGGCTGAGCCGCAGCAGTTCCCAGTCCGTGAGGTGCATGAGCCAGGGCTTCAGCCGCTTGCCCTCGTGGCACTCCGCGATCACGAGGTCCGCATGGATCGCCGCGGCGCGACGCACGATGGCTTCGTGCGGAGGGAAATCCCAGCTCACATGGCGGGTGGCCTCGACTCCGCGCCCGTGTGCCAGCTTGACGAGCGCGTCGAGCCGCGCGTTGCGCAGCGCCAGCGACTCGCGCCGGATCTGGCCGAGCGAGCGGCCGGTGAGCGGCTCGAGCTCGAGGAACACGGGCGTCGAGATCGCGTTGAACAGCTCGACCGACGCGCCCAGTAGTTTGGCGATACCGATCGCCTTTTCGACGCCCGGGTTGCGCCGCGCATCGGGATTCTTGACGGCAACCAGGATCTTTCTGATCGGTTTCATGGCACTCCCCTTCAGTCGCGGATGTGCCCGCTGAACGCGCATTCGTCCGCGCAACCGAGCATGCGGCAGACCGGCCCTTCGGACGCCTCGAGCCACTCGATGCCGACACCGGCATCGTCGCGTCGTGCGACGGTGGCTGTGTATTCGGCATGCCGGGAACCGTCGCGGCGATACACGGCGACCGTGAGCCGTGAGAACAGAGGCAGTGGCATCGGCGTCATCAAGTACGCGCCGCTCATGCTGACATTGCGCAACTCGCCGTCGCCGGCGAATCCCGCTGCGCTCGTCACGCGCACGCACGCACGGCACGGTCGCCGTTGTCCCCAGCGGTGCTCCATGACCCGGGCGGCGAGGAACTTGCGCGGCATCTCTGCCTGCATGGCGTGATTCATGGCGGCCTCCGTGTCGGTTGCGACCCGGAGGTATCCTGGCTCGGCGACATATCGTCGAGCATCGGGACCAATCCGACTCACATAGGTGCAAACACGTAGACGGCGCGGAGCCTCAGGCGACCGCCGTGGTCGGTGCCATGACGCGCAACCCGCGCGGCTCGCGCGCCACGCGCGTTCGGAAATGCTCCGGCCTGATCACCAGCACGTCACATTCGAGCTTGCCGAGGATGCGTTCGGCGGTGTTGCCGATGAATATCCGCTCCAGCCCGGAGCGCGACAGTGCGCCCATGACCACGATGGCGGCGCGGCATTCCGTGGCCATGCGCGGGATCTGCGCCGCCGGGTTGCCTTCGACCAGGTGCGCGCGGGTGCGCGGTATGCCATGCGCAACCCGGAATTCCTCGAATGCGCGCCGCTCCTGGATCTGCAGTTCCTCGTAGCTGAGCGTCGACCAGGTGCGCGCCGCGCGCCTCGCGGCTGCGCCGGCATCGAGGCCGATGATGGACGGATGGCTGGCGTGCATCACGTGCAGTTTGCCGCACAGCCCGGCGCACAGTTCTTTCGCGGCCGCGACGATGCGCCCGTCGAGGTTCGCGGGCTTGGCGTGCACGTGTGCCGGATCGACGGCGGCCAGGGTCAGCGGTCGGTGATACGGCTTGCCGCCCTTGAGCAGCAGCACGGGAACGGGACTGGCGCGGAGCAACTCCCAGTCCGTGAGGTGCAGCAGCCAGGGGCGCGTGCGCACACCCTTGTGGCACTCGGCGATGATCATGTGCGCGTCGATCGCGGTGGCCCGCCGCACGATGGCTTCGTGCGCGGGGTAGTCCCAGCTCACCGAGGATTCGGCGGCCACGCCATGCTTGCGCGCCGTCGCG
The DNA here is from genome assembly GCA_035701825.1 of Steroidobacteraceae bacterium. Lineage (GTDB taxonomy): Bacteria > Pseudomonadota > Gammaproteobacteria > Steroidobacterales > Steroidobacteraceae > CADEED01. The sequence goes on along the minus strand of DASSRK010000156.1, from coordinate 17,172 downwards.
CACAGCCGCGCCAGCGGAATGCGGACTTCTCCTTCGATTCGTTCGCGCAGGGCGTCGACGGTGTTCTCCTCGAGCCTGGCGAACTCGATGAAGACCGGATCGGTGATGGCGTGGAACAACTCGAGTGTCGCGTCGAGGGCGCGGGCCACCTGGATGGCCTTGGCGAGGCCTGGCTGGCGACGCGCCACCGGGTTGCGGATGGCGAACAGGATGCGGCGAGTGGCCTTCATTGGCGTATCCCTCCCGTGAAATCCCGCGCGCCGCCCGTCGGGCGCGGCGCGCGGACCCGCGGTTACTGGACCTTGATGTCGATCGGCTTGCGTGGCTCGACCTTCGCCTTCGCGACGTGCACCGTGATCACGCCGTCCTTCGACTCGGCGCGGATGCTCGCGGCGTCGGCGTTGTCAGGCAGCTCGAAGCTGCGCGAGAACTTGCCGTACACCGTTTCGACACGATGCCGCTTCTCGTTCTTCTCTTCGTTCTTCTGTTTGCGTTCGCCGCTGATGTTCAGCATCCCTCCATCGAGGGTGATGCGCACGTCCTCCTTCTTCACCGCGGGCAGTTCCGCGCGAATCAGGTACTCCGTGTCGGTTTCGCTGATGTCCACCGCCGGCGCCCAGTCGAGCGCGCGCTGGCCATCCATGTCGAAGGTGCGCGGCCATCGGCCGAAAAGCGATGGCATGCGGGCGAACAGATCGTCGGTCCCGGAAAACGGTTCCCAGCGTATGAGGCTCATGACGGCTACTCCTCTCGTTTCGTTGTCCAACCATTCGCGACGAACGTACTCGCGAGCCGGTCACGCGGGTATCGCGTCCTGCACCGACGCGCATGCGGTTTTCCACGTATATTCGCGTCGCGCCCGCCGGCGAAAACTCGTGCCGCGAGCCCTTAGAGGATCGAACATGAATGCGAAATGGCTGGTTGGAGCCGCGCTCGCGTGGCCGTTGCTCGCCTGGTCGGGCGCCACCGCGCAGCAGGAATACGCGCGCGTCATCGCGAGCAAGCCGGACCTCGCGCACGGTGCGCAGCTGTTCGAGCAATGCGCCGCCTGCCATGGACCCGATGGCGGTGGACAGGCCAGCGGCTCGATCCCGCGCATCGCCGGGCAGCACTACCGCGTGCTGGTGCGCCAGGTCATCGACTTCCGCCACGGCACGCGTTGGGACTTCCGCATGGAGGGTGTCGCGACCAGCCACGAGGTGATTCCCGGGCTGCAGGACATCGCGGACGTGGCCTGGTACGTGAGCCGGCTGTCGCGCGATGGCGCGCGCGGCATCGGCGACGGCGAATACGTCGAGCGCGGCAGGGCGCAGTATGCGAACCGGTGCGCCGGCTGCCATGGTGCGCAGGCCGAGGGCAACGACTCGAAAGGAATTCCGCGCATCGCCGGCCAGCACGCGAGCTACCTCGCGCGCCAGATCTACGACGCGGTCGACGACCGCCGCCCGCTGCTGGCGCGTTCGCACGGCAAATACTTCAAGCCGATGGACTTCCAGGACGTACTGGGCGTCACCGATTACCTGGCGCGCATCGGCTGGAATCCCGAGCCGCCTGCCGCGCCGGCGAAGCCATGACCGCGCCCGGCACGTAGCGCGGGGCAGCAGGGCTTCGATGACCGAGCCCACGCCCGATCTGCTCAACGGACTCAGCGCCGCCGAGGCGCGCGACCGCCAGGCACTCGAAGGCTTCAACGAGCTGCCGCGCGCCCCGCGCGCCTCGCCGCTGCATGCGGCGCTCGACGTGCTGCGCGAGCCCATGTTCGCGCTGCTGGTGGCCGCGGCAGTGTTGTACGCGCTGATCGGCGAGCTCGGCGAAGCGCTGCTGTTGTTCGGCTTCGCCACGGTCTCGGTGAGCATCGCCATCGTGCAGCGCGGCCGCAGCGAGCGTGCGCTCGAGGCGCTGCGCGGGCTGGCGACGCCGCGCGCGCTGGTGCTGCGGGACGGCGTGCGCGTACGCATTCCCGGTCGCGAGGTGGTGCGCGGCGACCTGCTGATCCTCGCGGAAGGCGACCGGATTCCCGCCGACGGTGTGATCGTCGCCGGCGATCACCTGGAAGTCGACGAGTCGGTGCTGACCGGCGAGTCGGTCGCGGTGCGCAAGCAGGTGGCGCGCCGGCTGCCCGCGGCGATGGCCGCGCCCTCCAGCGGCGAACCATGCCAGGTATTCGGCGGCACGCTGGTGGTTCGCGGCAGCAGTCTCGCCGTCGTCATGGCCACGGGATCCGCCAGCGCGATGGGTGCCATTGGCCATTCGCTGGCCACGCTCGACGTGGCGGTTCCCCGACTGCAAGGCGAAATCCGCCGGCTGGTATTCGTCTTCGGCTTCGCGGCGCTGGTGGCATGCACGCTGGTCGTCACGCTCTGGGGCCTCGTCCGCGGCGCCTGGGTCGACGCGCTGCTCGGCGGCATCGCGCTCGGCATGGCGCTGCTGCCCGAGGAATTTCCGCTGGTGCTCACGGTGTTCACGGTCATGGGTGCGTGGCGGCTGTCGCGTTCGCGCGTGCTCACGCGCCGCGCCGCCGTCATCGAAACGCTCGGCGCCGCGACGGTGCTGTGCACCGACAAGACCGGCACGCTGACCCGCAACATGATGTCGCTCGCGCACGTCGAGGCGCAGGGCGAAACCTGGGACGCGCAACGGCCGCCGGAAGTGATCGCGCGCTCCGCGGCGCTGTCCGCGGTGCTCGAGACCGCGACATTGGCCAGCGACGACCATCGCATCGACCCCATGGAACGAGCCCTGGGTGAAGCCTGGGACCGGGTGGGCGAAACACGGCCGCGCGGCCAGCTGCTGCGGGAATATCCGCTGCGCACCGGGCTGCTTGCGGTCACGCGCGTATGGCGGCGCGACGCGGGCCACGGGGCCACCGCCCACCTGGTCGCGGCCAAGGGCGCGCCGGAGTCCATCGCCCGGTTGTGCCGCCTCGATGAAGCGGCAACGGCCAGGCAACAGGCGCGCGTGGAAGCGCTGGCCGCGAACGGCATGCGCGTGCTCGCCGTGGCGCGCGCGGTTGCGCGTGAGCCGCTCCCGGATTCGCCGCTGCAGTTCGAGTTCCGGTACTTGGGCCTGGTCGGATTCAGGGATCCGCTGCGCGAATCGGTCCCCGCGGCAGTGGCCGAGTGCCGCGCCGCCGGAATCCGCGTGGTGATGATCACCGGGGATTTCCCGGCCACCGCGCGCGCCATCGCCGCACAAGCGGGCATCGATGGCGGCGGCGCGACGGTGACGGGGACCGAGCTGGAGTCGCTCGACGATGCCGCGCTCGCGCGGCGGGTGCGTGACGCGGCGGTGTTCGCGCGTATTGCGCCTGCGCAGAAGCTGCGCATCGTCGAGGCGCTGAAGGCGAACGGCGAGACCGTGGCCATGACCGGCGACGGTGTGAACGACGCCCCGGCGTTGAAGGCCGCGCACATCGGCATCGCCATGGGCGGCCGCGGCACGGACGTGGCGCGCGAAGCCGCCTCGATCGTGCTGGTGGACGACGACTTCGGATCCATCGTTCGCGGCATCCGCGGCGGCCGCCGGATCTACGACAACCTGCGCAAGGCCCTGGGCTACATCTGCGCCATCCACGTGCCCATCGCCGGGCTGGCGTTGCTCCCGGTGCTGATGGGCTGGCCGTTGATGCTCACGCCGATGCTGATCGCGCTGCTCGAGCTGATCATCGATCCGGCCTGCTCGGTGGTGCTGGAAGCCGAGCCGGAAGAAGAGGACGTCATGCGTCGCCCGCCGCGCGCGCGTGACAGTGCGCTGCTGTCCCCGGCGCTGCTCGGGTGGTGCCTGCTGCAGGGCGTGGCGGCGTTCGCGGCGGTCGCCGCGGTGCAGTTCGCGGCCATGCGCGCCGCGTTGCCGCTCGACGCGGTGCGCACGCAGGTTTTCCTGGCGCTGGCCGGCGTCAATCTTGCGCTGATCTTCGTGAATCGCGCCTATGCGGCGTCGCTGCGCGCCGCATTCAGCCGGCCCAACAGGATCCTCTGGTGGGGCCTCGGCATCGTGTTCGTGATGCTCGCCAGCCTTCTGGCGATGCCGGGGCTGCGGCGCTTCTTCGCGTTGACCGGCGTGGACGCAGGCGGGCTCGCGCTGATCCTGGCCGCGCCGGCAGGGCTGTTGGTCTTGCTCGAAATCCTGAAACGCTTCTGGCGCAGCCGCCTGGAGGCCTGAGCCGGACAGCCCGCTAGTGCGAGGCGTGCTCCAGGTCGAGCATCATGCGCACCAGTTGCGCCACCGATTGCGCGCTCATCTTCTCCATCACGCGCGCGCGATGGATCTCGACGGTGCGCGGGCTCACGCCAAGATCCTGCGCGATCACCTTGTTCTGCTTGCCCTGGGTCATCAGGTCGAGCACTTCGCGCTCGCGCTCGGTGAGCGACTTCAGGTGCGCCTTGATGCGCTCGTGTTCACCGAGCGACTGGCGCTGTTCGGCATCCTTGGCGACGGCCTTCTGGATGCGGTCTAGCAGGTCCTGGTCGCGGAACGGCTTCTGCAGGAAATCGAAGGCGCCGTGCTGCATCGCTTCCACCGCCATCGGGATGTCGCCGTGGCCGGTCATGAAGATCACCGGGATCACCGCGCCGCGCAGGTTGAGCTGCTGCTGCAGCTCGAGCCCGCTCATGCCCGGCATGCGGATGTCGAGCACCAGGCAGCCGGGCTGACTCGGTTGCCAGGCCGCGAGGAACTCCTGTGCGGAGCCGTAGAGCGCGCATTCAAGGCCGACGGACTTGAGCAGCGAACGCATCGCGTTGCGCACGCCCGAATCGTCGTCGACGACCATGATGACCGGATTCTTTTTCATGATGCCAGGACTGCCTCCGCTGCCGGCAGGCGCACGAAGAATTCGGCGCCGTGCGGCTCGACCTTGCGGACGCCGATGTTACCGCGATGCGCCTGCACCACGGTACGGCTGATCGCCAGGCCCAGCCCGGTGCCGGCTGCCTTGGTGGTGGTGAACTGATCGAAGAGTTTGTCGGCGATCGACTCGTCGACGCCGGGTCCGTTGTCGCGCACGCGGATTTCGACGTCGCCATCCTCGAGCCGTACGGTCGAAAGTTCGACCGCGCGCTTCGCGGCAGGAAGCGCGCTCACCGCCTCGAAGGCGTTGCGCACCAGGTTCAGCACCACCTGCTGCAACTGGGTGCCATTGATGACTACCGTGGGCAGGCCGGCGGCGAGGTTGATGGTGAGGCGCGCGTCGTACATGCGCGCATCCGCCATCAGCAGGGAACGCAGTTCGACCAGGGTGTGGTTGAGATTGGCCGCGACCTGGGTTTCGTTGCCGTCACTGCGCGCCATGCTGCGCAGGCGGCGAATGATTTCGCCGGCGCGCAGCCCTTCGGCGCCGATTTCGCGCACGGCCTCGCGCAGTTCGGCGAAGTCCGGCTCGGGCATGTCGAGGTAGCGCGCGCAGGCGCGCGCGTAGGTCGTGATCGCGGTGAGCGGCTGGTTGATTTCGTGCGCGACCCCGGCGGCCATTTCGCCCACGGTGGCCAGCTGCGCGACGCGCGTGAGGCGATCCTGCGCGACCCGCGCGTCGGCCTCGCGGCGTGCGTCGTCGGTGACGTCGGTGCCCGCGCACAGCCAGCCTGCCGGTGCGCCGTCGGGGCCGCGCTGCGCGACGCAGCGCCAGTGCACGCGTCGCGGCGTGCCGGCCATGTCGATGGCGTCGAATTCGCGCGCCCGTGCACGGCCGCTGGCGAGTGCGCCGCGCAACAGGCTCCGCGCGCGCTCGCGCTCGGCGTCACCGCGCATCCACTCCAGCCAGTCGCGCCCGAGGATCTGCGCTTCCGTCGCCCCCAGCAGCTCGCAGCCGCGCGCGTTGATCTCGCGCACGCGCCGCTCGGCATCGAGCTCGAGCAGGATGGATTCGTGGAGCTCGAGAAAGGCCCGCGCGCGGTCGCGCTCGCGTTGCGCGGCAATCAGCGCGGCATGCTCGCTGGTCACGTCGCGCAGCAGGCCCACGAAGCTCGGGGGATCGGAGCCCGGTACGCGGCCGACGGCCAGGTGCATGGGAAACACCGACCCGTCCTTGCGTTGCGCCTTCACGTTGCGGCCCCTGCCGATGATCCTGCCTTCGCCGGTCTCGAGATGACGTGCAATGTAATCGTCGTGGGCGCTGCGGTCCGGTTCGGGCATCAGCATGCTGACGTTCTCGCCCAGCAGCTCGTCGGATCGATAGCCGAAAATGCGGCGCGTCGCGTCGTTGATCGCGGTCATCCGGCCGCGATGGTCGATCACCACGATGGCATCCGCGGCCGCTTCCATGATGGCCTGGGTTTCGCGGGAGAGCATGGGCCGAGTATGGCGGGCGCGCGTGCACCCCGATGTACGCAATACCCCTCACAAAATAGGTGCGAGGGCGAATGCCGGGCCGGCGGATCGGCGGGCATCGTGATGACCATGAACGCACACCATGACCACAACTCCGCCATGCGCGCCACGCTGCTGGCGCGCGCCGCCGAGCTGCGCGATCGCGTGGAGCGCGTGCGCAGCGACCTGAAGCGCGAACGGGAGCCGCTGCCGCGCGACTCGGACGATGCGGCCATCGCGATGGAAAACGACGAGGTGCTGGCAGCCTTGGAGCTCACGGCGACCCGCGAGCTCGGGCTCATCGAATCGGCGCTCGAGCGCCTCGACGCAGGCTCCTTCGGGTTGTGCGTCCGGTGCGGCAAGGAAATCGACGCGCGGCGGCTGCAGACGGTGCCGCACGAGCCCTTGTGCCGCGAGTGCGCCCCTGAAAATTGAGCCATGCAGAAACTGACCTCCATCCTCGCGGTGATCGACCAGCAGTCGACCGCGAGCCGGGTGCTGCGCAAGGCCGCCGCGATTGCCCGGCACTTCGGCGCGCGGCTGGAACTGCTGGCCGCCGGCCACCTGGTCACGAACAAACTGGCCGCGCTGTGTGCCACGCTCGGATTTCCGGGCATCGCGGTGCGGACCGTGACGCGCTTCGGCCGCCGCCTGGATGCACTGGTGCTGGAGCATGTCGAGCGCAGCCATCCCGACCTGGTGATCAAGGCTCGCGCCGGATCACATCCGCTGCGCCGCTGCTCCCTGGGACCGAACGATTGGCGCCTCGCCCAGGATTGCCCGGTGCCGCTCATGCTGGTTGGATCACGCCGCTGGGCCAGCCCGGTCCGGCTCGCCGCCGCGGTCGACGTTTCCGACGTGGCCACGACGGCCGTCGCCCGCACCGTGATGCAGGCCGCCGGATTCCTCGCGCTCGGGACGCAGGGTTTCCTCGACGTGCTGTATACCGAGCGTGAACAGCACGACACCACGCTGCGCATGGAGCGCGCCGTGAAGCTGTCGCAGCTGGTGCGCGAATTCCACGTCGGCTGCGAACGGCTGCAGATGTTCGACGGGGTGCCGGAAAAACGCCTGCCGCCGCTCATCGCCGAGCGCCGCTACGACGTGCTGCTGCTCGGCGCGCTCACGCACCGCGATGGACTGCTGGATGCCTGGCATCCCCTCACCACCGCGCTGGTCGACGCTACCCCGGGCGATGTGGTGCTGCTCAAGGCGTCCTCGCCACACCGCCGCGAAGCCACGGCGCCCGCCTCACTGCGCGAGCAGGCTCCGCACCAGTCCCAGCAACTCGTCTGAATTGATCGGCTTGCTGGTGATGCGCAGGTTCGGGTCGCCCTGCATCTCGCGGATCGCGGATGAGGTGTCGCCGGTCACGAGGATGGCCTTCACCTGGATGTCGAAGAGCTTGCGCGCCGCGGCGATGACCTGCGAGCCGGTGCGCCCCTGCTCGAGGTGGTAGTCGGTGACGATCAGGTCGAAATACTCGCGCTGCAGCTCCGCGATGGCCTCGGCGGCGCTGGCCGTCGTCGTGACCTGGTAGCCCTCGATCTTGAGCAGCGTGCGCATGGCGTTGCGCACGCCCGGCTCGTCCTCAACCAGCAGGATGTGCGCGCCGGAAGTGGCCGCGGCCATCTCGCTGCGCGCGCCAGTGGCCTGCGTGGCGACCGGCGCCGCGCCGCGCGGCAATTCGAGCGAGAACACCGAGCCCTTGTCGAGTTCCGATTGCACCTCGATGCGCAGGCCGAGCAATCGCGCGATGCGATCGACGATCGAAAGACCGAGCCCATAGCCATCGCGCGAGCTGTTGGGCGACACGCCCACCTGGTAGAACTCCTCGAAGATGTGCCCGAGCTGCCCGGCCGGAATGCCGACTCCGGTGTCGCGCACCTCGATGCGTTCGAACTCGCCGTGCGGCTCGCAGCGCAATTCCACCGAACCGCGCTGCGTGTACTTGATGGCGTTCGACAGCAGGTTGCGCAGCACCTGGCCGATGAGCGCGGGGTCCGAGCGCAGGTGCACGCGCGGTGTGTCGATGGACAGGCGCAACCCCTTGTTGGCCGCGAAGTTGGCGAAGTCGCGCCGCAGCTCCTCGAACAGCGGCGCCAGGTCGAAGTCGGTGACCTGCGGTTTGATGGCGCCGGATTCCAGCTTGCTGATGTCCAGCAATCCGTTCAGCAGGCGCGACATCCCCTCGATCGCCACGTCCTGCTCGCGCAGCATCTCGAGACTCTCGGCTTCGCTCACCGTGCGGCGCAGCGCCCCGTTCAGCAGTCCCAGCGTCTGCAGCGGCTGGCGCAGGTCGTGGCTGGCCGTGGCGAGGAAGCGGCTCTTGGCGATGTTGGCGCGCTCGGCTTCGGCGTGCGCTTCCTGCAGCGCGCGCTCGACGCGCTTGCGCTCGGTCACGTCGCGGATCGCGGCCGCGACGATGGTTTCGTCGCCGACGACGATCGGACTCAGGCTGATTTCCACCGGGAACTCGGCGCCGTTCTTGCGCATGCCGTACAGGTCCAGGCCGGCACCCATGGGCCGCACCCGCACGCTCTTCGCGTAGCTGTCCCGGTGGCCGACGTGCCGCGTGCGAAAGCGCTCGGGCATCAGCATTTCGATGCGCCCGCCCAGCAATTCCGCCGGCTCATAGCCGAACAGCGCCGACACCTGCCGGTTCACGAACAGGATGGAGCCCGCGGCGTCGATGACGATCATCGCGTCCGGGGCAGAGTCGAGAACGCTCCGGACGAGCTCGGAAGAGAGCATGTTCGCGATCGCAAGGCCGTGGTTGCGGCCAAGCATTGCATCGGGAGGAGGGTGTCGCAAGCGTCCAGTGTCGAAGCAGCCTGGTCGCTGCACATCCGCAAGATCCCTTACATGGCTGTGGCTGTTGCGGAAGCCGGTGGGCGGGACTTCACCGCACGATCCGCGGCCATGGGCAAGCGCATCGCCATCATCCAGGGGCATCCCGACCCGGCCGAGGGTCATTTCGGCCACGCCATCGGCTGGACCTACGAGCAGGGCGCCGTCGAAGGCGGCCACCAGGTGCGCACCATCGACGTGGCGCGCCTCGACTTCCCGCTGGTGCGCACCCGCGAGCAGTTCATGGACGGCCAACCGCCCGAGGCCATTCTCGCGGCGCAGGAAGACATCCGCTGGGCCAACCACCTGGTCATTTGCTACCCGCTGTGGCTCGGAACCCTCCCGGCATTGCTCAAGGGGTTCTTCGAACAGACCTTCCGTTACGGTTACGCACTCGACGCGGGCGGAAAAACCGGCAAGGTGCGCGGACTGCTGAAGGGGCGCAGCGCACGGATCATCGTCACCATGGGAATGCCGGCCGCGGTCTATCGCTATTACTTTCGCGCTCACGGGCTCAAGAGCCTGGAAAGCGGCGTGCTGCGCCTCTGCGGCATCAGCCCGATCCGTCACACGCTGATCGGTTCGGTGGAGAAGCCCGCGGCGCGGTATCTCAAGAAATGGCTGGAGGAAATCCAGGAGCTCGGCCGCCGTGCCAAGTGAACCGCGCGGCATGGGCCGGTGGCCGCTGTGTGCCCTGGCGGTCGTTCCCACAACGCTCGCCGTGCTCGGTGGGTTCGTCGATGAACGCTCGCGCCTGGGCTTCAGCCAGTGGCGCAGTGCCTGCCGCGCGAGCGGCCTGACGCTGGAATCACTGCTGGGGTTCACCTTGCAACTGCTGCCGACGGCCGTGCTCGGAGCCTTGCTCGGTGGGCTGGTGGTGCTCGGCGCGGGCATCCTGTTGCGACGGCGCGGCTGCGCCGCCGGGGCGCTGGGCGCGCACGCGGCCTGCGCCATCGGCATGATCGTCGGGCTCCTGCTGTGCGTGTTGCCGCTGCCCGTACCGCTGCTGCTCACGGGCGAAATGACGCTCACCGTGGCGCTGGCACTGTTCCTGCGGCGATTTCTCGCCGCCCCCCGGCTGGCAAGTGCGCAGTAAGGCTTATATCGACATGCGCACGCGCGGCCGAAAATCCCCCCACAACCGACTTGCGGACCATCGCTTTATGGAAGCCCCATGAGTTCCACCGCAGCCGCCGCGGCCGAACCGGTCACGGCCGAGAAAGTGCCCCCCGGTACGTACAACGACAAGGTCGTGCGGCAGTTCGCCGTCATGACCGTAGTCTGGGGCATCGTCGGCATGGCCGTCGGCGTGCTCATCGCCGCGCAGCTCTTCTGGCCGGAGCTCAACTTCGGCATCCCGTGGCTCTCCTACGGCCGGCTGCGCCCGCTGCACACCAACGCCGTGATCTTCGCGTTCGGCGGCTCGGCGCTGTTCGCCACTTCTTATTACGTGGTCCAGCGCACCTGCCACGTACCGCTGTTCGCGCCGAAGCTGGCGACGTTCACGTTCTGGGGCTGGACGGCCATCATCGTGCTCGCGGCCCTCACGCTGCCGGCCGGCATGACCGCCGGCAAGGAATACGCCGAGCTCGAGTGGCCCATCGACGTGTTGATCGCGATCGTGTGGGTGTCGTACGCCATCGTGTTCCTCGGCACGCTGGTGAAGCGCCGCGTCTCGCACATCTACGTGGCGAACTGGTTCTACGCCTCGTTCATCATCACCGTCGCCGTGCTGCACATCGTCAACAGCGCGGAGATCCCGGTCTCGCTCACCAAGTCGTACTCGATCTACGCCGGCACCGTCGATGCGATGGTGCAATGGTGGTACGGCCACAACGCGGTGGGCTTTTTCCTGACCGCGGGCTTCCTCGGCATGATGTATTACTTCGTGCCCAAGCAGGCCGGGCGGCCTGTCTACTCGTACCGGCTGTCGATCGTGCACTTCTGGGCGCTGATCTCCATCTACATGTGGGCCGGCCCGCATCACCTGCACTACACGACGCTGCCGGACTGGGCGCAGTCGCTCGGCATGGTGTTCTCGCTGATCCTGCTGGCGCCGTCCTGGGGCGGCATGATCAACGGCCTCATGACGCTCTCGGGCGCGTGGCACAAGCTGCGCACCGATCCCATCCTCAAGTTCATGGTGGTGGCGCTGTCGTTCTACGGCATGTCGACCTTCGAAGGGCCGATGATGTCCATCAAGACCGTGAACTCGCTGTCGCACTACACGGACTGGACCGTGGGCCACGTGCACTCCGGCGCGCTCGGCTGGGTGGCCATGATCACCATCGGCTGCACCTACTCGCTGCTGCCGCGGCTCTACGGCCGGCGCGAGATGTACAGCGTGCGCGCCATCGACTGGCACTTCTGGACCACGACCATCGGCGTGGTGCTGTATGTCGTCGCCATGTGGATCGCCGGCGTGATGCAGGGCCTCATGTGGCGCGCCACGAACTCGGACGGATCGCTGACCTATTCCTTCATCGAGGCCTTGAACGCTACCTACCCGTACTACGCGGTGCGCTTGCTGGGAGGCGTCATGGTGCTCGGCGGCATGTTCCTCATGGCCTGGAACTGCTGGAAGACCGTGGCGGCCGCGCCCGCGGACATCAGGAACGCCATCCCGGAGCCGGCATGAGCAACCCTGACCACCCTGGCGGCTTCAGCCACGAGACTGTCGAGCGCAAGGTCTCCTGGCTCGGGATCTGGATCGTGATCGTCATCGCCATCGGCGGGCTGGTCGAGATCGTGCCGCTGTATGCCTCCAACGAGATCACCACGCCCGCGCCGGGCGTGAAGCCGTATCCCGCGCTCGCGCTCGAGGGCCGCGACATCTACATCCGCGAGGGCTGCTACAACTGCCACTCGCAGATGATCCGGCCGCTGCGGGCCGAGACCGAGCGCTACGGCCATTACTCGCTGGCCGGCGAGAGCGTCTACGACCATCCGTTCCAGTTCGGTTCCAAGCGCACCGGCCCGGACCTGGCGCGCGTCGGCGGGCGTTACAGCGACGAGTGGCATCGCGCGCATCTCACCAATCCGCGCGACGTGGTGCCCGAGTCGAACATGCCGTCCTACCCGTGGCTGGCGAACGCGGTGGTTGACGCCGGCGAGACGCCGGCCAAGATGCGCGCGCTGCGCAAGATCGGCGTGCCGTACACCGACGCCGACATCGACGGCGCCAGCGACGCGGTCAGGGGCAAGACCGAGATGGAAGCGCTGATCGCCTATCTACAGGGCCTGGGCACGGCCTCGGCGCACTGGTGAGCACGATGGACATCGGGACATTTCGCGGCATCGTCACGGGCATCCTGCTGGTGTCGTTCCTCGCCCTGGTCGCCTGGGCCTGGAGCCGGCGGCGCGCGCCCACTTTCGACGCGGCGGCGCGCATGCCCCTCGAAGAGGACTCGCACTCGTGAGCACGGCATTCAGCATCTTCGTCATCGTGTTGACGCTCGCGAATGTCGCGGGCGCGCTGTGGCTGCTGTGGTGGACGCGGCGCGCGCCGGGCGAGGCCAACACCACCGAGCACACCACCGGCCACGTGTGGGACGAGGATCTCACCGAGTTGAACAACCCCCTGCCGCGCTGGTGGCTGTGGCTGTTCCTGCTGACCGTGGTCTTCGGCCTGGTGTACTTCGTGCTGTATCCCGCCATGGGCAACTACCCGGGCACGCTCAAGTGGACCTCGCGCACCGAGCACGCCGCCGAGTCGCAGCTCAACGCGCAGCGCATCGAGCAGGCGCTGGCGCCGTTCAGCGCGCGCAGCGTCGCGGAGCTGTCGAAGGACGGCGCGGCGCTCAACATCGGCCGCAACCTGTTCCTGAACAACTGCGCCACCTGCCACGGCTCGGACGGCGGCGGCGCGCCCGGCTTCCCCAACCTCACCGACAAGGACTGGCTGTACGGCGGTGATCCCGACACGCTGGTCGCGACCATTGGCGGCGGCCGCAACGGCATCATGCCGCCCTGGGGCGAGGCGCTGGGTGCGCGCGGCGTCGAAGACGTGCTGGCGTACGTCATGAGCCTGAGCGGCCGCAAGCTCGAGGCCGGAGACGCGCACGCGGGTCGCGAGAAGTTCCAGCAGCTGTGCGCCGCCTGTCACGGTCCCGACGCGCACGGCAACCCGGCGATGGGCGCGCCGAATCTCACCGACGGCACCTGGTTGCACGGCGGCTCGCTGGCCGCGGTGCGCGAGACCATCGAGAAGGGACGCACCGGCAGCATGCCCGCGCATGCGGCGCGCCTCGGCGAGACCCGCGTCAAACTACTGGCAGCCTACGTGCTGTCGCTCGGCCGGCAGCAGGATGCGCCCCAGGTAGTGGCGGGAGTCGGCGATGACCACACCAGCGCCCCCTGAGCTGCAGCCTTCCACGCCGGGCGAGGCCGCGCCCGTCGAGATCGGGCCGCGCGCCCGCGCCACCGGCGCCATCCTGTGGAGCGGCTTCCTGGCGGCGGCGTTCGCCACCATGCTGTGCTTTGCCTTCATCGACCCGGATGCGCTCAGCGTCGGCGACATCCCCGGGTGGTGGACCTCGCGCCGTCGCGTCTACGCGTTCGGCTTCTTCCTGTTCTGGCTGACCGGAGTGGCGGGCGCCGGGCTGTGCTGGCTGCTGGTGCGCGACAGGATGCGCGATGGCTGAAGCGGGCACCTCGGCAGGCGGCGGCCAGTCGCTGTACGCCGCCCGTGAAAAAGTCTATCCGCGCGAGATCGACGGGCGCTACGCGCGGCTGCGCGTGCTGTCGGTGTGGGCGCTTCTCGGCATCTTCTATCTATTGCCGTGGCTGCACTGGCACGGCCGCCAGGCGGTGCTGTTCGACCTGCCGGCGCGCAAGTTCTTCATCTTCAGCCTGGTGTTCTGGCCGCAGGATTTCATTTTCCTGACCTGGCTGCTGATCATCGCGGCGCTGTCGCTGTTCTTCTTCACCGCGGTGGGTGGGCGCCTGTGGTGTGGCTATGCCTGTCCGCAGACCGTGTGGACCGAGTCGTTCATGTGGATGGAGCGCTTCGCGGAGGGCGACCGCAACGCGCGGGTGAAGCTCGACAAGGCGCCGTGGGACGCCAACAAGCTCGCGCGCAAGTCGCTCAAGCAATTCATGTGGATCACGTTCGCGCTGTGGACCGGGTTCACGTTCGTCGGCTACTTCACGCCGATCCGCACGCTCGGCGCGGGCGTGATGACGGCGACGCTCGGGCCGTGGGAGCTCTTCTGGATCCTGTTCTACGGCTTCGCGACCTATGGCAACGCCGGCTACCTGCGCGAGCAGGTGTGCAAGTACATGTGCCCGTACGCGCGCTTCCAGAGCGCGATGTTCGACAAGGACACGCTGATCATCACCTACGACGGGGAGCGTGGCGAACCGCGCGGCGCGCGCAAGCGCGGCACGGATCCGAAGGCGCAGGGCCTCGGCGACTGCGTCGACTGCACCTGGTGCGTGCAGGTGTGTCCCACCGGCATCGACATACGGCACGGCCTGCAGATCGAGTGCATCGCCTGCGCGGCCTGCGTCGATGCCTGTGATTCGGTGATGGACAAGGTAGGCAGCCCGCGCGGCCTGATCCGCTACACGACCCAGAACGCCCTGGACCACAAGCCCTCGCGGGTGCTGCGGCCGCGCGTCCTGATCTACGGGACGCTGCTCGCGCTGCTCACCAGCGGCTTCGTGGTGGCGCTGATGCTGCGTTCGCCGGTATCGCTCGACGTGCTGCGCGATCGCAATTCGCTGTACCGGCTCACCGACGACGGCAAGGTCGACAACGTCTACACGCTGCGCATCCTCAACAAGGCGGAGACCGCGCAGCACTTCCGCATCGAGGCGCGCGGCGCCTCCGCGCTCACGCTGTTGCCGCAGAAGGACTACACCGTGGCGAGCGGCGAGGTGTACTCGCTGCCGCTGCGCGTGCGGCGCGACGCCTACGATCCGCTCGGGCCCGAGACCATCGAGATCACGGTGCGCTCGCTCGACGACCCGGGGATTTTCCACACCACCCAGGCGCGGTTCCTCGCGCCCACGAAGTGAGCCATGAGTAGCGCGCCTGTCGATCATCCGTTGCGAGCCAACCCGGTGCTGTGGTTCGTGTGGGCGCTGCTCGGTGGCACGGTGATCGCCGGGCTCGCGACGCTCGGTATTGCGCTGCGCAGCGCCGATCATCCCCTGCCCGAGACCTTCCACTGGGAAGGGCCGCACCTCGATCGCGACTTCGCGCTGGCGCGCAATGCCGCCGCGCACGGCACGGTAGTGAGCTTCAGCAGCACGCAGGGTGAGTGCCGCGCGCGGGTGAGCTCCGCGCCGAATGACGCGCCGGCGCTGAACCTGCTCTTCGCCCATGGCAGCGACGCCGGGCTGGACCGCGCGCTGTACCTGCAGCGCGTGTCGCCGGGCGAATACCGTGCCGCGTGCGCGCCGATCCCCGCCGGCCGCTGGCGCGTGGCGCTCGAGGACAGCGCGGGGCAGTGGGGCATCCGTGAAGAACTCGACGGCAGCGTGGATGCGCTGACGCTGCGCGCACGCAGCCCGGAAGGGCCATAGGACGCGGTTCGTGGAAACCGCCGAAACCCTGCACGCACGCTGGTCGCCCGACGCCGGGGCGCACGAGCACGTGGCGTTCCTGGTGGAAGGCATGCACTGCGGTGGCTGTGCCCGCAGCATCGAGAAGGCGGTCAACGCGCTGCCCGGCGTGACCAGCGTGCGCGCCAACAATGCGACTGCGCGCGTCACCGTGGCGTGGCGCGGCGGTGGCGCCACGGGGCTCAGCCAGGTGCTGAATGCGGTGCGCGGCGCGGGCTTCGCACCGGTGCCGCTCGCGGGCAAGCAGGCCACCGAGCAATACCAGCGCGAGCGCCGCGGCGCGCTCAAGCGCCTTGGCCTCGCATCGCTCGGCATGATGCAGGCCATGATGTATCTCAGCGCCCTTTACGGCGTGAGCGACATCGATGCCGCGATGACCCAGCTCATGCGCATCGCCGGCATGATCATCGTGACGCCGGTGCTGTTCTACAGCGGCGCGCCGTTCCTCGCCGGCGCATGGCGCGACCTGCGCAATCGCCGGCTCGGCATGGACGTGCCCGTGGCGCTGGCACTGTTGCTCGCGTGGCTGCCGAGCGTGGCCAACACCTTGCGCGCCGACGGCGAGATCTATTTCGACTCCGTCGCGATGTTCATCTTCTTCCTGTCGTGCGGGCGCTTCGTCGAGATGAGTGTGCGGCATCGCAGTCTCAACGCCGCCGAGGCACTGGCGCGCAGCCTGCCGCCGCAGGTCACGCGCCTCGCGGCGGATGGCACGCGGGCGCGCATCACGGCTGGCGAGCTCGCGGTCGGCGATCGCTTCCTGGTGCCGAAGGGCGGCGTGGTGGCGGTGGATGCGCGGCTGGCCGCCGATGCACCCGAAGGCGTGACCGCGCGTCTCGATGAGGCGCTGTTGACCGGCGAGTCCGCCGCCGTCGTGCGCCACGCCGGCGAGCGCATTCGCGGTGGCAGCGTCAACCTCGGCGCCGCGCTGACGCTGGAGGCCACGGCGACGGTCGATGACTCGACGCTGGCGTCGATGGTGCGCCTGCTGGAGCGCGCGCAGGCCACGCGCCCGCGCATCGCGCGCGCCGCCGATCGCGCGGCGGGATGGTTCGTGCTGGTGATCCTGTTGCTGGCGTTGGGCACCGCGCTCGCCTGGTGGCAGGTGGATGCTTCGCGCGCTTTTGGAGCGGTGCTCGCCGTGCTGGTGGTGACCTGTCCGTGTGCATTGTCGTTGGCGACGCCCGCCGCGCTCGCCGCCGCGACCGCGCGCCTCGCGCGGCTGGGATTGCTGGTGACGCGCGCGGACGCCATCGAGCGGCTGGCGCGCGTCGATACCGTGATCTTCGACAAGACCGGCACGCTGACGCGGCCCGCCACCGACGTGCTGGACGTCAAACTACTGTCGACGCAATCGCGCGAAGACGTCCTGGCGTTGGCCGCGGCACTCGAACGCGGTTCCGACCACCCGCTGGCCGAAGCGTTTCGTCCCTTCGATCGCGGCGGACA
>DASSRK010000155.1:0-5126 GCA_035701825.1 Steroidobacteraceae bacterium | reverse complement strand
TGCAGGCATACCTCGCGCTCGCCGCACCGCCCGTCGCCGTCCTCGCGACCGCCGGCCACCCCCGCTGCCGTGCCGGCGGGGCCGAGTCCGGTCCCTGTGAGGTCTGGTGAACATCGACGCCCCGCAGAAACGGCCGTCCGTCACCGAACCCGTTGCCCATCGGCTGCCCGCAAAGCAGGTCGCGGCCGTCGTCACCGGCAACGCGATCGAGTTCTACGACTTCGTGACCTATGCGTTCTTCGCGGCGCAGATCGGCCGCACGTTCTTTCCGTCCGACACGCCCGGCAGCAGCCTGCTGGCATCGCTCGCCACCTTCGGCGCGGGCTTCCTGACGCGGCCGCTGGGCGCCTACGTCATCGGGCGTTACGCCGACCGGGCCGGGCGCAAGCCGGCGATGCTGCTGTCGTTCTGGCTCATGGGCATCGGCGTGACCGCATTGCCACTGGTGCCGTCGTACGCGTCGATCGGCATGGCGGCGCCGCTGCTGGTGATCGGCCTGCGGCTGCTGCAGGGTTTCGCGCTCGGCGGCGAGGTGGGGCCGAACACCGCCTTCCTCATGGAAGCGGCGCCGGCGCAGCGCCGCGGGTTCTATGTATCCATGCAGGCCACCAGCGCCGACGTCGCGGTCATGGCGGCGGGCCTGGTCGGCGTGGCGCTGGCCCATCATCTCGACAGCGCCGAGCTCGACGCCTGGGGCTGGCGGGCCGCGCTGCTGCCGGGAGCGATCATCGTGCCGTTCGGGCTGTACCTGCGGCGGTCGCTCGGCGAGACGCTGCATCGCGCGCCGCAGGCGCCGCGGCCGGCGGGCGCCGCGCCCTCGTACCTGCGCATCGGGCTGGTGAGCATCATGCTGCTGGCCACCGCCACCACGAACAACTATCTACTCACCTACATGACCACCTATGCCAATTCGACGCTGGGGATGCCCGAACGCCTGGCGTTCTGGGCGACCGTGGCGGTGGGCGCGGCCGGGTTGGTGTGCAATCCGCTGGCCGGCTGGCTGTCGGATCGCTTCGGGCGCCGGCGGCTGATCCTGTGGCCCTGGGTGATCTGCGGGCTGCTGGTATTCCCGGGCTTCTGGATGATCGAGCACTACCGCAACGCCCCGGCGTTGTGGACCGCGTGCGCGGTGCTGGGCGGCGCGTCGACCATGGCGGGCACCACCGCGCTGGTCTCGATCACCGAGCTGCTGCCGCGCCACGTGCGCGCCGGCGGCTTCGGGCTCATCTATGCATCCTCGATCGCGCTGTTCGGCGGCTCGGCGCAGTTCATGGCCGCGTGGCTCACGCGCCTGACCGGCAACCCGCTGGTGCCGGCCTGGTACATGCTGGTGATGCTGACGGCGGGGCTGCTGGCGCTCGCGCTGCTGCGCGAGACCGCGCCGGCGCGCGCGGTCGCCGCGGCGGACTAACTACTACTTGATGTGCGCGAGGATGCCGTCGAGCTCGTCGAGCGAGTGGTAGCTGACGACGACCTTGCCCCGGCCGGAGCTCGCGTGCTGGATCTGCACCACGGCGCCCAGCTTCTCGGACAGCTCGTCCTGCAGCCGCTGCACGTTGGGATCGAGCGGTTTCTCCTCGCGCGCCGCCGCGCCGCCCGCCGCCTTGTTCAGCAGCGCGCGCACCATGGCCTCGGTGTCGCGCACCGACAGGCCTTTCTTCGCGACCAGCGTGCCCACCTCGATCTGCTGGCGGCGCTGCGTGAGCCCGAGCAGCGCGCGCGCGTGGCCCATCTCCAGCTCGCGGTGCTCGAGGAAGGCGCTGATCTCGTCGGGCAGCTCGAGCAGGCGCAGCAGGTTGGTGACCGCGGCGCGTGATCGGCCCACGGCGTCGGCCGCCTGCTGGTGCGTGATGCCGAACTCGCTGATCAGGCGCTCGAGCGCGCGCGCTTCCTCGAGCGGGTTGAGGTTCTCGCGCTGGATGTTCTCGATGAGCGCCATCGCGATGGCGGCCTCGTCGGGCACGCGGCGGATGACCGCCGGTACCGTCGCGAGGCCGGCGATCTGCGCGGCGCGCCAGCGGCGCTCGCCGGCGATGATCTCGTAGCGCTGCGATTGTCCGGCCGCGGCGCCGTCCACCGGGCGCACGACGATGGGCTGCACGATGCCCTGCGCCTTGATCGAGTCGGCCAGCTCCTGCAGGGATTCCTGGCGCATGTCGACGCGCGGCTGGTACTTGCCCCGTTGCAGCAGGTCGAGCGGCAGGTTGGCGAGCTCGTCGCCCGGCAGCTTGTTGGCGGCCGCAGCCGGCGCGCCGGCGGCCGGCGGCGTGGCCGCGGGCTCCGGCCGGCGGCTCATCTGCCCCAGCAACGCCTCGAGTCCCCGCCCCATCACCGGCTTCTTCGTGCTCATGGGCGCGGATGATAAAGCACGCCGCTCAGTTGAGCGGGCGTTCGTCGGCGACCGGCGCGGACTCGACCTCCGCCGGGCTGACCTCGGGCTCGTTGGCGGCTTCGTCTTCCTTGCGCAGCATCTCGCCGGCCAGCGCCAGGTAGGCGAGCGCGCCGCGCGAGTCCTTGTCGTGCTGGAGCACGGGCTTGCCGAACGACGGCGCCTCGGCGAGCCGCACGTTGCGCGGCACGATGGTGCGGAACACCTTCTCGCCGAACACCTGGATCAGCTGGCTCGAGACCTCGTTGGCCAGGTTGTTCCGCGGATCGAACATGGTGCGCAGGATGCCTTCGATCTCGAGGCCGGGATTCACCGCGGCCCTGATCTGCTCGATGGTCTGCACCAGCGCGGTCAGTCCCTCCAGCGCGTAGTACTCGCACTGCATCGGGATCAGCACGCTCTGCGCGGCGACCAGCGCGTTCAGCGTGAGCATGTTCAACGACGGCGGGCAGTCGATGAGGATCACTTCGTACTGCTGGTAGATAGGCTTCAGCGCGTTGCGCAGCCGCAGCTCGCGCCCGGCGAGCGTGGTCAGCAGCTGCACCTCCGCGGCCACCAGGTCCTGGTTGGCCGGCAGCAGCGACATGCCCGGCATCGCCTCGAGCGGGATGATGGCGGTGGCCGCGTCGCTCTCGCCTAACAGCACGTCGCCGGTGCCGCGCTGGATCTGCGACTTCTCGACGCCGCAGCCCATGGTCGCGTTGCCCTGCGGATCGATGTCGATCAGCAGCACGCGCCGGCGCGTCGCCGCGAACGAAGCCGCGAGGTTCACCGCGGTGGTCGTCTTGCCGACGCCGCCCTTCTGGTTCGCGACCGCGATGATGCGCTTCATGGTGGCGCGATCTTACCCGCTCTCGCGTCCGCGCCGGGCCGGCTTTTTACTGCGGGCGCGCGGGCTTCTGACGTGAAATGGAGACAAGGTGCCGCTCGGCCTCGAGCCCGGGCACCGTGAGCCGGATGACCTGCGCCTGCCAGCCGCGCGGCAGCGCGCGCAGCTCGTCGTCCGGCACCCGGCCCTTCATGGCGAGCAGCCGGCCGCGCGGCGCCACGAGGTGGCCGGTGTTATGTAGAACCTCGGCGAGCGTGCCCACCGCGCGCAGCACCACCACGTCGAACGGCGGCTGGTCGCGGAACTGCTCGGCGCGCGCCGCGAACGCGCGCGCGTTGCGGATGTCGAGCGCGGCGATGCCCTCGGCGACGAAGCGGATCTTCTTCTGCGTGCCGTCGATCAGCGTGAAGTCGCGATCCGGGCAGGCCACCGCGAGCGGGATGCCGGGAAAGCCGCCGCCGGTGCCGACGTCGATGATGCGCCGCGCGTCGCCGAGGTGCGGCGCCACCGACAGGCTGTCGAGCATGTGCAGCGTGAGGATGCCTTCGGGCGTGACGATCGAAGTCAGGTTCACGTGCTCGTTGCGCTCGCGCAGCATGTGCGCGTAGCGCCAGAGCGTATCGAGCTGCGACTGGTCGAGGTCCAGGCCCATGGCGTGCACGCCGTCGTCCAGGCGCGATTTCCACTCGGCCTCGCCGAGCTGTGGGGTGGTCAGCATCCGGCGCGCTAGTTGGCGACGAGCGCCGCCATGAATTCGTTGACCGGCAACGAATCGAAATCCTTGCGCTCGAACAGCGTGCGGATGGCCTCGGCCTGGCGTTCGGGGAAATGCGCCGCCACCGACGAGCGGAACTTCTCGACCAGCACCGGCATGCCCTCGGCGCGCCGCTTGCGATGCCCGATGGGGAAATCCACGCGCTGCTGCAGCTTCGTGCCGTCGGCCAGGATGATGGTGAGCGCGTTGCCGATGTGGCGCTTGTCGCGCTCGTAGTATTCCCTGGTGAACACCGCGTTCTCGCGCACTTCCATCTTGGCGCGCAGCACGTCGATGCGCGGATCGTTGGCCACGGCGTCCTCGTAGTCGGCCGCGGTCAGGCGGCCGAAGATCAGCGGCACGGCCACCATGTACTGGATGCAGTGGTCGCGGTCCGCCGGGTTCGCCAGCGGCCCGGTCTTGTCGATGATGCGCACGCCGGGTTCCTGCGTCTCGATGACGATGCGCTCGACCTGCGCCAGGCGGTCGCGCACCTGCTCGTGCAGCGACATCGCGCACTCCACCGCGGTCTGCGCGTGGAATTCGGCCGGGTAGCTGATCTTGAACAGCACGTTCTCCATGACGTAGCTGCCGAGCGGCTGCGGCAGCGTCAACGGCTTGCCCTTGAACAACACGTCCTGGAAACCCCAGGTCCTGGCGCTCAGCGCGGACGGGTAGCCCATCTCGTTCCTGATGGCGATCAGCGCGTGGCGCACGGCGCGGCTGGTGGCATCGCCCGCGGCCCAGCTCTTGCGCGAGCCGGTGTTGGGCGCGTGGCGATAGGTGCGCAGCGCGCCGCCGTCGATCCAGGCGTTCGACAGCGCGTTGACTATCTGCTCGAGCGAGCCGCCCAGCATCTGCGTCGCCACCGCCGTCGAGGCCACGCGCACCAGCAGCACGTGGTCGAGCCCGACGCGGTTGAAGGAATTCTCCAGCGCCAGCACGCCCTGGATCTCGTGCGCCTTGATCATCGCCGTCAGCACGTCGCGCACCGTCAGCGGCTTGTCGCCCAGCAGGATGGCACGCCGGGACAGATAGTCCGCGACCGCGAGGATGGCGCCGAGGTTGTCGGAAGGATGGCCCCACTCGGCCGCGAGCCAGGTGTCGTTGAAATCCAGCCAGCGCACCATGGCGCCGATGTTGAACGCGCCCAT